>NZ_JBJHAM010000011.1:0-116363 GCF_054051035.1 Blastococcus sp. SYSU DS0619
CAGATCTCCGTACACGAACACCCCCACCACCGCCCCCCCCCCCCCGCCCCCCCCCCCCCCCCCCCCCGCCCCCCCCCCCCCCCCCCCCCCCCCCCCCCCCGTGGCCGGCGACGGGACGGGCTGGTCGGGCGGACCCACGGCGGCGGTGAACCGCTCGCTGAGCAGCTGGGCGAGGTCGTCGCGGACCAGCCGGCCCAGTTCTGCAGGGGTGGAGAACGGGCGGTACGACGCCTCCTGCTCGATCCGGTGGACCAGCTCCGCCAGGCGCGGATCCCGGTCGGGGGCCGGGGTCTTGAGGTACAGCAGACGGGGCATGCCCCGGGACAGCTCGAACTCCTCCTCGAGACCGGAGACGTCCAGATCAGGCACGAGCTGGCCGTACCGCTGCCAGTACAGCCCGATGAAGACGTCGCTCTGCGCCAGGTACGCCCGGTACACCTCGCCGGGAGGTTGCGGGCGGGCGCCGGTCTCGAACATCACCGGGGTGAGCCGCAACGCCGACAGCGCTCGCGAGACCGCCCGCCGCTCGGGGGCCAGTTCGCCCAGCGTGGAGCTCACGAAGACCCGCAGCCGCTGGTCAGGTGTCCGGATGCCCGACATCAAGCTCGGCCTCTCGTGCGACGCCGGCCGGGGGAGGCCGGGGTCATCCTGAACCGGGCGGGATCGGACGGGCAACCCCCGGGGCTGCGCACTCTCGCTTCCCGACGAGCGTGGTGACCGGCAGCTCGACGGCGTCCAGCTCGGCCATGGCGCCGGCGTACCGGTCGAGGACGTCGTCGTGCTCGACGTCGAGCTCGCGCAGGCGGTGGATGACCTGAACGGTCGCGATCGGGTCGGCGGTGTAGTGCCGGTAGCCGCTGTCTGGGTCCACCGTCGCGGGCTCGAGCAGCCCGGCGTCGTCGTAGCGGCGCAGGGTCCGCACGCTCAGGTGGGTCAGGCGGGAGAACTCGCCGTAGGCCAGCACCGGAGGACTGTGCACCCCTCTCCCCGGGGGAGAGTCCAGTGCTCGACCCTCCCGCCGCGGGAGGACGCACCGTCGGGGCATGACCGCACCGACCAGCATCCAGCCCGGCGAACTCCCGGCGATGATCCGCGGCTACTCGACGGCGCACGCGGCCCGGGACGTCGACGCCGCCATCGTCGAGTTCGGCCCGACCGCCGTGGTCGTCGACCAGGGCGAGAGCTTCCGCGGGACCGGTGAGATCCTCGGCTTCCCGCGAGGCGCCGGAGCCGAGTTCACGTACACGACCGAGCCCCTGGGCGCCCAGCGCATCGACGACACGTGCTGGGTGGCCACCAACCACCTGGAGGGCGACTTCCCGGGCGGCGTCGCCGACCTCGACTACCGCTTCACGACGGACGCCCTCATCGCGGAGTTGGTCATCGCTCCTCGGTGACGGCGGCACGGCGATCAGTCCTCCGCGGCAGTGGTGGACGCGTCGTCCGGCTCGACGGAGGTCGGCAGGCTGTGCCAGGTGTCGTAGGCGACGGCCGCCGCACCGTCGCCGTCACCGGCGGCGCAGAGCCGGATGAGCTGGTCGTGACGGGCGACGGATGCCTGGCCCCGCAGCGAGCCGAACCGCAACCGCTCCGCGCGGCGCAGGGTGGGGGTGAACTGCTCGAGGACGGTGGCGACCGCGCGGTTGCCGGCGATGGTCACGAGCACACCGTGCAGTTCGTCGTCGGCACGGAGGGCCGCATCCACGTCGCCGGCCCCGAGGGCGGCGGCGAACCGGAGGTTGGCGTCGCGCATCGCCGCCAGGTCTGCCTCGGTGAGCCCGTCGACCGCCTCGCGCACCGCCACCTCGTGCATCGCCGCGACGACGTCCCGGGCGTCCCGGATCTGGCGGGCGTCGAGCGGGGTGACGGCCGTCGAACGCCCCGGCCGAGCCACGACGAGCCCGTTCTGCGCCAGTCGGAGCAGCGCCTCCCGCACGGGCGTCCTGCTCACGCCGAGCCAGGCGGCGAGGTCCAGGTCCTTGAGCTGCTCACCGGGCTCGAACGTCCCGTCCACGATGGCGTCGCGGAGACGGCGGTAGACGTCGTCGCGCAGGAGGTCGCGGCCGAGACCGGGAGCCGTCTCGGGTATCGGCACCTACGGACCTTCCTTCCGGGCAGGCCGCGGAGCCGCTCGCAGCGCATGGGCGGAGGAGGGCGCAGGTGGCCATTGTCGGCTCAGCTCATCTCCGGCAATATATCGCTCATGCGTCCCGGTGATCGCGCGGCGGCGAGCGGATCGTGATCGGACGTTCCGAGGAGCTGGCCGTGCTGACGGCGATGCTCGACTCGGTGTCCCCGGGGGGCGAGGCCGCCGTCGTCTCGGGCCAGGCCGGCATCGGCAAGACCACCCTCGCGGCGGCGCTGTCGGCGCGGGCCCGCCACGTCGGCTTCCGCGAGCTGCGCTGCACCGGGGTCCAGAGCGAGGCGATGGCCGGATTCGCCGGCCTGCACGAACTGCTCCGGCCGGTGCTCGACGACGCCGCAGCATTGCCGGCGCGCCAGCGGGCCGCCCTGCGCTCCGCCTTCGGGGAGTCCGACGGCCCCGCGGACCGACTGCTCATCCACCTCGCCGTCCTGGGCCTGCTGGAGGAGGTCGCGCACCGGCAGCGGCTGCTCGTGGTGGTGGAGGACCTGCAGTGGCTGGACAGGTCCAGCGCCGAGGCCCTCGAGTTCGTCGCCCGCCGGCTCAGCAACGCCCCGATCCTGATGGTGGCGACGGTTCGCACCGAGTCCGGCGAACCCACCCCGCTGCCCTCCGCCCAGATCACGCGCCTGCACCTGGAACCCCTCGGGGAGGTGGAGGCCGCCCTGTTGCTGGACGGTCTCCCGCACCGGCTCGGCGAGCAGGAACGGCGGCAGATCCTCGCCGAGGCCGCCGGGAACCCTCTGGCCGTGCGCGAGTTCGCCGCCGCCGTGAGCGCCCGGGACGGCAGTCCGGCCCCGGCGGGCCCGCTGCCGACCACCGCACGCCTCGAGCGTGCCCTCCTCACCGAGGTCGACGCCCTGCCCGAGGCCAGCCGTCGGTTCCTGCTCCTCGCCGCGGTCGCGGACGTCGAGACGCTGCCCGAGCTCGTCGCTGCCGGGCGCCTGCTCGACCTGACGCCCGAGGACCTGGCACCAGCCGAGGACGCCGGCACTGTCACCCTGGTGGGGGAGCGCGTGCGCTTCCGCCATCCGCTGCTCCGCTCGGCCGTCCGAGGAGCGGCAACCTGGTCCGACCGCGCGGCGGCCCACACAGCACTGGCGGCGGCGACGTCGGACCCGGGCAGTGCGGCCTGGCACCGCGCGGCGCTCGCCTTCGCGCCGGACGAGACGATCGCCGCCGAGCTGGAGGCGGCGGCTCGGCGGTCCCTGCAGCGGGGGGCACGGCCCGACGCCGTGGTCACGCTGCGCCGCGCCGCGGCGCTCTCGGCGGAGACCGAGGCCCGGGCGCGTCGGCTGATCGCGGCGGCCGTCGCCGCCCGCCAGGGCGGCCGGGCGAGCGAAGCCGTCCAGCTGCTGGAGGAGGCGCTGCCCCTCGCGACCGCCGCGGACGTGGTCGCCACTGCCGCCTCCACCGAGGTCATGCTCGGCGTGACGGTGGGCACGCCGGTCCGCACCGTCGGGGAGGCCGTCGCGCTGGTGGGGCGGCTGTCGGGCAGCAGTGGCGACGACCACCGGACGCGGCGAGCACAGGTGCTGGTCGGGGCCGCGGCGTGGGCCTGGCTGCAGGGAGTCGACGAGCCGGCGAGGGACCGCCTCGCCGGCGCCCTGACCGCCCTCGACCCGGAGGGCGGGGATCCCATGGTCGCGATCGGGTCGGCCCTCGTGGACCCGGTTGCGCACGCGGCACGTGCCCGAGCGGCGCTGCCCGGGCTCACGAGGTTCGTCTCCGACTACGCCTACACCGGCGGCACCGAGAACCACCCGGGGAGCAGCGAGCTGGTGCTCGCGGCCGCGCGCATGGCCGAGTCGATCCAGGACCTCTCGGCGGCCGCCACCCTCTGGGACCTCGGCGCCCTGTTCTTCCGGGGCGGTACGGGGGCGCTCAGCGACGAGGCGCAAGTCTTCACCGGGCGTGGTGCCCTCCGGCTGGCGACCGGCCGACTGGACGAGGGGCTCGCCGACTCGGCGCACGGAGAACGGCTGGCCGAGGCGCTCGACCTGCCGGTGCTGGCCGGTCTCGCCGCGGCCGCCGCCGCGCGGGGACATGCCTGGTCGGGCGCGGACGAGGCGGCGACCCGTGCCGGTGCCCGCGCTCTCGAGCTCTCGGGTGAGCACCCTTCGGCGCTGGTCCGGGCGCTGGTCGCCTGGGCGGCCGGTCTGGGGGCGCTCGGCCGCCGCCGGCACGACGTGGCGCTGGCGGCCCTGCGCGACGTGTCGGTCCACCCGAGCACCGCGCTGCTCGCCCTGGGAGACCTGACCGAGGCCGCCGTCCGATCCGGTGCCGCCCCCACTGTCGAACCGGTGGTGGCCGAGACCGAGCGCGTCGCCGAGGCGTTGCGCTCGGTGCACCTGCAGGCGCTGGTGCACCGCAGCCGGGCGCTGCTGGCCTCCGGCGCCGAGGCGGCGGACCATTTCGAGGCGGCCGTCGAGGCCGGACGGCGGGCAGGCTCGCCGCTGGAACTCGCCCGGAGCCGGCTGGCGTGGGGCGAGTGGCTCCGCCGGCACGGCCAGGTGGTGTCGGCGCGTGGCCACCTGGCGGAGGCGCTGCACGTCTTCGACACCGAGGGCGCGGCGCCATGGGCGGAGCTGGCGGCCGCGGAGCTGCGCGCGGCGGGAGTGGTCCCCAGCCGCAGTGTGCCCTCCACCAGGATCGACCCGGCCGAGGTGCTCACGGCGCAGGAGCTCCAGATCGCCCGCTTGGCCGCCAGCGGCCTCACGAACAAGGCGATCGCCGACCGGGTCTACCTCTCGCACCGCACGATCGGGGCGCACCTCTACCGCATCTACCCGAAGGTCGGCGTCACCAGCCGGGGCCAGCTCCGCGACGTCCTCGGCCCGGTCGGAGCCTGAGCCTGCCCCATCGGCGGGAGTGGTCCTGGCGGAGTGGTCATCGTGCGGATGCGGCATCCGGGCGGTGCTCCCTAGCTTCGGTACCGCATCCGTTCGAGACCGGGGGAGGAGGGCGCCGTGGACGAGAGCGAACCCGCCTGGGTGGTCGCCATGCGCCAGCTGGCCACCGAGGCCAGGCAGCGCCGCAAGGACGGAGTCCGAGCCCGGCTCCGCCTCGACGCCGCGAGAAGCCGCCCCGCCGGGAGCCGGCCGGCCCCGCCCCCGGACGACGACGGCCATGAGTGACCTCCTCGAGCTGCTCCTCGCGGCCCACGGCGGCCTGGACCGCTGGCGGGCGGCGCAGCGGATCACCGGGCGGCAGCACACCGGCGGACGGCTCGGCGCCGTCAAGGGGCAGCCCGACGCGCTGGCCGACGTCGAGGTGTCCGTGGACCTGCACCGGGAGCGCGTCTCGTACGCCCAGTTCCCGGGTCCGGGGCAGCGCACGTCCGTCACCCCGGGCCTGGTCCACGTCGAGACCGAGGACGGCCGGACGCTCGAGTCCCTGCCGGACCCGCGGGCGTCGTTCACCGGCCACGGGATCACGACGCCGTGGACGGCGTTGCAGCAGGCCTACGTCGGCGGGTACGCGATGTGGACCTGGCTCACCGAGCCGTGGCACCTGACCTTCCCCGGGGTGCGCACGGTGGAGATCGATCCGTGGACCGAGGGCGGCCGGCGGCTGCGCCGGTTGCTGGCCACCTATCCGGTCACCATGGCCACGCACAGCCGCGAGCAGCTGCTCCACGTCGACGACGACGGGCTGATCCGCCGCCGGGACTACAGCATCGACGTGGCCGGCGGCCTGCCCGGCGCCGACGTCGTGAGCGAGCACCGCGAGTACTCCGGGCTGGTCGTCCCGACCCGGCGGGTCGTGCACGGCAGGGACGCCGCGGATCACGCCTTGCCCGGCCCGGTCCTCGTCTCGGTGGACCTGGCCGAGGTCACCGTCACCTGAGCGGCGGCGCCGCCGGCCCTCGACCGCCCGGCTGCGTCCGCAGGGCGTCGCGGAGCTGGGCCCGGTGGGCGATGTCCAGCTTCGGGAACACGCGGGCCAGGTGGGTCGCCACGGTGCGGGGGGAGAGGGCTGTGCGCGCGGCGATCTCGCGATTGGTCAGGCCCTCGGCAGCCAGCTCGGCGATCCGCCGCTCCTGCGTGGTGAGCTCGGTCGGGGGTGCCCCTCGCCGCGGCGCCGTGTCCGGTGTGCCGCCGGCAGCCCGCAGCTCGGCCGCGGCGGCGTCGGCCCAGGGGCTCGCGCCGGCGGCGGTCAGCGTCTCCAGTGCGGCGGCGAGCTGCTCCCGCGCGGCCGCGATCCGCCGCTGACGGCGCAACCACTCGCCGTAGACCAGCCGGGTGCGGGCCAGTTCCAGCGGCGCGCCACTGCCGAGCCCGGCCGCCACCGCGAGCGCGTAGGCCTCCCCGGCCTCCTCGCCGACGGAGAGCAGTGCCCTCGCCCGGTGCACGAGAGACCACAGGTACGGGGAGTCGACGGAGCGGGCCCGGCGCTCGGCGTCGGCGACCACGACGGCCGCCGAGTTCCCGCGGCCGGCACGCACCGCTGCCTCAGCCAGGTCCGCCACCGCCCACGCGGCGGTCGTGGGGTGCTGCTCGACGAGCGCGAACTCCTGCTGCGCGGCCCGGTAACGGCGCTGGTTCATCGCCACCAGCCCGGCGGCCCAGTGCGCCCGGGCGCTGACCACGGCGGTGCGGTGCGATCCGGCCAGCTCCCGGTGCCGGCGCAGGGCCGCCTGTGCTGCGGCGTCCGCACCGCGCCAGGCGTGGACCCGTGCGGCCACGACCTCGGCCGCGGCGGCCAGCAACGGCAGCTGGGAGTCCAGCGCCGTCCGGGCTGCGGGTTCGGCGTCGGCCAGCGCGTCGACCAACTGCCCGCTCAGCACCCGGATCGCTGCCCGGCCGCACAGGAACGATGCCGCGTCGCCCGGCGCCTCCGCCGGGGTGTGCAGTCGGCAGCCGTCGTCCCAGACCGCCTGGGCCGCCGGCACGTCGTGCAGCGCCTCCGCCATCGCTGCGAGGCTCGCGAGCGCCCACGGGTACCGGGCCCGGACGACGTCCAGCAGCTCCAGCGGGGCGGATCGGGGCTCCGCGGCGCGGGTGGAGGGATCGAGCAGCGCCAGGCCGACCGTCTTCAGGGGGTGCGGGGAGTCGTCGAGGGTCGCCAGCCCTCCGCGGACCGCCGCGCGGGTGGTCTCGGGCGCCGCCAGCTCCCAGGTTCGCGTGGCTGCCGCGGCGAGGAGCTGGACACGGGCCTCGGGATGGTCACGGCCCGACGGCCCGCCCAGGCGTCCGGCCACCGCCACCAGCTCCTCCGGGGACCGGCCGACCACCAGGTCGGTCCCGCGGCTGAGCGCCCACTCGGCCAACGTGAGCTCGCGGACGGCGTCACCGTCCTCGGCGAGCGGCATGGCTTCCCGCAGGGCATCGACCGCCTCCCGGGTCAGGCCCGCACGCCGGGCCGACTCCGCGGCGGAGGCGAGCCGGCGGACCCGGTTCCCGAGAGCGGGGGAGAGCGCGGCGGCCCGGCGCTGGGCGGCGAACGCCTCCCACCGGGCACCGCGCTGGAGGGCGCGTGCCGCTGCGGCCTCCAGCCCCTCCGCGACCGACTCGTCCGGGCCGTAGCTGGCCGCCGCGCGGTGCCACGCGACGCGCTCGGGATCGTCCGCCAGCCCGGCCAGCAGGTGGTGCGCCGCGGCGCGCTCCGCCGACGTCGCGGCGCCGTAGACGGCCGAGCCGATGAGCGGGTGCCGGAACGAGAAGTGGCCGCCGGTCACCGCCCCGAGGCCCGTGCTCTCGACCGGCCTGAGCAGTGCGACCGCCTCGTCGAAGCCGCCCGCGGCGGCCACGACGCGGAACAGCGGCACGTGCCCCCCGTCAGCTGCTGCGACGAGCAGCAACTGCCGGCTGGCGGCCGGTAGCTGGTCGAACGACTCGAGGAACGCCTGCTTCATCCGTGCCGTCGTCGGCAGCTGATCGGGGAGCGCCGCCACGGCCGGTCGGAACCCGCCGGGCGCCGTGGCCAGCTCGGTGAGCGCGAGCGGGTTCCCGCCGGCCACCGCGACGACCGCCTCGCGCACCGCCGGCTCCACCTCCGGGGCCACCTGCTCGACCAGCCGACGGGACTCCGCCTCGGCGAGGGGAGCCAGGGTGAGCCGGCGGCCCGGGAAATCCGCCTGGGGGACCGGTGCGTCCGGGCGGCTCCGCACGGTCGCCAGCAGCAGCAGCGGGAGGTCGGCCAGTCGGCGGGCGAGGAAGACGAGCACGTCGATGCTCGACTGGTCGACGTGGTGCAGGTCCTCGACCACGACGAGGGCGGGCCCGGTGGCGACGAGGTCCTCCATCAGGCGGAGCACGGCGAGGGAGAGGAGGAGGGGGTCGGGCGCCGGTCCTTCCTCCAGCCCGAACGCCGTCAGCAGCGCGGTCCGCTGGCGCGCAGGTAGGGCGCCGACCCGGTGCAGCGCCGGGTGGAGCAACTCGTGCAGGGCGGCGAACCCCAGGGACGCCTCGCCCAGGACACCCGAGCACCGGAGCTCCCGGAAGCCGGCCGACCGGGCCATCTCGGCCGCGGCCGCGGCCAGCGCGGTCTTGCCCAGGCCGGCGTCGCCCTCGACGACCAGCGCGAGACCCGTGGCGGTCGCGGTGCGGACCGCCTCGCGCAGCGCGGCGAGCTCCGACTCCCGCCCGATCAGCACCGCCGGTCCCTCCTGCTCCGAGCAGGGCCACGCCGTCGGCCCCGGCGGGAGCACGGTAGTCCAGGTCCGGGCCCAGCGGGGGCCGGCCGGGCAGCCGAGCTGCCCCGCGGACGTCGCAGCGCACCGGCGGTGCAGTCGATCGACGGATGCCTGGGGTGGAGGAGCGGTGCCAGCGTCTGCCGTCCGACGGCGCAGCGCGCGTCGTCCCGCCCGGAAGGAGCAGATCGGTGACCACTCAGCAGACCCCACGCGTCGTCCTCGAGCCAGAGTTCCAGCAGCTCGCCGACGCCACGGCCAACCCGCCCTACCTGTACGACCTCGGCCCCGAGGCCGCCCGCAAGGTGCTCGACGACATCCAGTCCGGCACCGTCGAGAAGCTCCCGGTGGAGGAGCACTGGATCACCGTCCCGGTCGGCGTCGGCGTCGGCGACGTGCCGGTCCGGATCGTCCGGCCCGCCGGATCGTCCGGCCGGCTCCCCGTGCTGCTCTACATGCACGGCGGCGGCTGGGTTCTCGGCAACGCGGGCACGCACGACCGGCTGGTCCGCGAGCTGGCCGTCGGCGCCGGCGCCGCCGTGGTGTTCGTGGAGTACAGCCGGTCACCGGAGGCGAAGTACCCGGTGGCCATCGAGCAGGGCTACGCCACGGCTCGGTGGATCACCGAGCAGGGCGCCGAGCACGGTCTGGACGCCGCCCGGCTGGCCGTCGCCGGCGATTCGGTGGGCGGCAACATGACCGCGGCCCTCACCCTGATGGCCAAGGACCGCGGTGACGTCTCCTTCGTGCACCAGTCGCTGTACTACCCGGTCACCGACGCCGCGATGGACACCCCCTCGTACGCCCAGTTCGCCGAGGGGCCCTTCCTGAGGGCGAAGGCCATGGAGTGGTTCTGGGACGCCTACACCACCGACCCCGCCCAGCGTGCCCAGGTCACCGCGTCGCCGCTGCGGGCCACCCCGGAGCAGCTCGCGGGTCTTCCGCCGGCATTCCTCCTGGTGGCCGAGGCCGACGTCCTGCGCGACGAGGGCGAGGCGTACGCCGCCGCGCTGCGCTCGGCCGGCGTCCCGATCACCACGGTCCGCTACGACGGGGTGCACCACGACTTCATGATGCTCGACCCGGTCAGCCAGACCCTCGGCGCACGCGCCGCCATCGCGCAGTCGATCGCGATGCTCCGGGCGGCCTTCGGCAAGTGAAAGAACAGTCGATCGACGTACGCGAAGCCGCCGCCGCGCTTCCTACGTTCGCTCCACCAGCGCCGCGACGTCGGATCCGACGCACCGGGGCCGCTGTCCACCGAGAGGAAGAGAACCGATGACCACCAGCACCCTCGAGGTCCGCACGGACCCGACCAAGCCCACCGTGGTGCTCGTCCACGGGGCCTTCGCCGACTCGTCCAGCTGGAACGGCGTGATCACCCAGCTCAGGGCCGACGGCTATCCCGTGCTCGGGGTGGCCAACCCGCTCCGAGACCTGCACCGCGACGCCGAGCTACTGCGCAGCGTCCTCGAGAACGTGGACGGGCCGATCGTCCTCGCGGGCCACTCCTACGGCGGCAGCGTGATGAGCGAGGCGGCCGACGGCAATCCGAAGGTGAAGGCGCTGGTGTTCGTCGCCAGCTTCCTCCTGGAGGAGGGCGAGAGCACCGGTGAGCTGGCCGGGAAGTTCCCCGGCAACGAGCTCGGGCCGGCCCTGCGCCCGGTGCCCGTCACCGGTCCCGACGGGCAGCCGGTGGACGACCTCTACATCGAGCAGGAGAAGTTCCGGGCGGTCTTCGCCGCGGACGTGCCGGAGGACGTCGCCGCGCTGATGGCCGTCACCCAGCGTCCCATCGTCGCCGACGCGCTCGAGGGAAAGGCGACGAAGGCAGCCTGGAAGACCGTCCCCTCCTGGAACCTGATCACGCGCCAGGACCTCGCCGTCCCCGCCGAATCGCAGCAGTTCATGGGCGAGCGTGCCGGGGCGACGAACGTCGAGATCGACGCCTCCCACGCCGTGACGGTCTCCCAGCCGGAGGCTGTCGCCCGGCTGATCGACGAGGCCGCCCGCGCGACGGCCGGCTGACCGGACGGCGATTGCCATACCGGGCCCGCCCCGTCGTCGAGACGGGAGAGGGCGGGGCGGGCCCCGCAGGGATCGGGAGGCGGGATGCACGCGCTCGACCTGATCGGCATCTTCGCCTTCGGCGTCTCAGGCGCCCTCATGGCGATCCGCCGGGACTTCGACGTGGTGGGGATCGCGATCCTGGCGGTGGTCACCGCGCTGGGCGGCGGCATCGTCCGGGACCTCGTGCTCGGGGACACGCCGCCTCCGGCGTTCACCAGGTGGCAGTACCTGGTGGTCGCCCTGGCGGCGGCCGCGGTCACGTCCGTCGCCCACCCCTGGCTCGGTCGGCTGAGCAGACCCCTGCTCGTCTTCGACGCCGCCGGCCTGGGGCTCTTCTCCGTCGCGGGGACCCAGAAGGCGCTCGACCACGGCCTCGCGCCCGTGGCGGCCGCCCTGCTCGGGGTCACGACCGCCGTGGGCGGCGGCGTCCTCCGGGACGTCCTCGCCCGCGACACCCCGGCGCTGTTCCGGGCGGACTCCGAGCTCTACGCGGTGCCGGCACTGGCCGGAGCCCTCGTCGTCGGCATCGCCTCGACCTTCGACGCCTACGGCCCCGCGCTGGGCGCGGGCGTCGCCGGCGCGATCTTCGTCGTCCGCGTGCTCGCCCTGCAGCGCCACTGGCGAGGTCCGCGGGCGCGCGGGCGGCGATCCCCGGTCGGCCCGCCCCCGGTGGGCGGAGCGCCACCTTCCTGACGCAACGAGAGGACAGCACGACATGACAGGCGTCGTAGGGCGCGAGGGCCCCGCACCGTTCTGGACGACAACGGAGGAACAGAGATGGGAAATTCAGATCGCGGGCGCCTGGATGGGCGTCGAGCGCTCGTCACCGGCGGGTCGAAGGGATCGGGGAGAGCCGTGGCTGAACGGCTTCGCGAGCTCGGCGCCGATGTGTACGTAACGGCCCGGACGATGCCCGACGGGTACGAGTCCCCGAACCGCTTCATCGCGGCCGACACCTCGACCGTCGAGGGCACGGCGCTCGTCGCGTCGCGTATCGAGGAGGCCGGTGGTGTGGACATCCTCGTGCACGTCGTGGGAGGCGCGTCCACGCCATCCGGAGGGTTCGCGGCGATCACGGATGAGCAGTGGATGATCGAGCTCGAGCTCAACTTCCTTGGCGCCGTGCGGCTCGATCGAGCGCTGCTGCCGTCGATGATCCGGTCCGGGCACGGTGTGGTGCTCCACTTCACGTCCATCCAGCGGCAGCTGCCGCAGTACGACGCATCTCTCGCGTACGCGGCTGCGAAAGCCGCGTTGCGCACGTACAGCAAGGGCCTGGCGAACGAGCTCGCGCCGCAGGGTGTGCGGGTCAACGCGATCAGTCCTGGTGGGATCGAGACCGAGGCCTACGAGAGGTTCGTGGACCGGATCGCGGAGGGAAACGGCCTGAGCCGGGAGGGAGCGAAGGAGAAGATCCTCGACTCCCTCGGCGGAGTGCCCCTGGGCCGTTTCGCGAGGACGGAGGAGATCGCCGATCTGGCGGGGTTCCTGGTGTCCGACCAGGCGTCGGCGATCGTCGGTGCGGAGTACGTGATCGACGGCGGGACCGTTCCGACGGTCTAGCCCGAGACCGGATGCAGAAGACGTGCTTCTGCGGAAGAGGAGTTGCCGTGGGCGCCATGGACGAACTGATCAGCCCGGTCGTCGTTGCACGGCTACGGGCTGCGTTGGAGGCGGTCGCGCCCACCGGCGATTACTCCGCTCTGGCGCAGGCGGAAGGTGCCGTACGGGGTGTCCGCCTCCGGGAGCGGGTGGACGTCGTCCGCGATGCTCTGCTCAGCGACGTCCCGGCGGGGTTCGCCGCCGCCGAGCGAGTGGTGCTCGACGTGCTGGACGAGCCGCGTTTCGGCGGGTGGATGATCTGGCCCACCACGGAGTTCATCGCCTCGCGTGCACTCGAGACCGCGTCGACGCGGGACTTCGACGCCGCCATGGCACTCTTGGCCCGGCTCACCGTCGGTCTGACGGGTGAATTCGCCGTCCGCGAGCTCCTGAACGCGCGACCCGAGCGCGGCCTTCACATCATGCAGACCTGGACGGGGCACGACAGCGAGCACGTGCGGCGACTCGCCACCGAGGGCTCTCGCGCCTACCTGCCCTGGGCGAAACGAGTGCCCTGGCTGCTCGCCCATCCTCGTGCGACACGAGGCATCCTGGACGCCACCTATCGCGACCCGGCCGAGTACGTACGGCGCTCGGTCGCCAACCATCTCAACGACCTCAGTCGCGTCGATCCCTCCGTCGTCACGGAAGCGGCCGCCGCGTGGGCCGGCGCCCCGGACGCCACTACGCCATGGGTGCTCCGGCACGGCCTGAGGACGCTGATCAAGCGGGCCGATCCCACTGCGCTGGCACTCGTGGGATTCACCGGGAACAGCTTGCGCGTGGCCCGACCGCGCATCTCCGGTGATGTCGTTCCCTGGGGAGGGGATCTCACGTTCACGGCCGTCGTCACCAACGACGGCGAGACGGACGCAACCGTGGCGATCGACTACTCCATCGGATTCCAGCGCGCCAACGGGTCCGTGAGCGCGAAGACCTTCAAGCTCGGGTCACGACGCATCGCCGCCGGCGGCAGCACCGTGGTCACGAAGACCCACTCCTTCCGCCCCATCACCACCCGGACGTACTACCCGGGGCCGCACTCCGTCACCGTGCAGGCGAACGGGGTCCTCTCTCCACCCGAGGGGTTCGTCCTGGGACGGCCGGACGGGGACGAGCACGGTGGTGATGACGCGCGTCGAGGGCGGCGAGGCGCCTGAGGGTCAGCAGGTCGGGGCGGCCGCCGACCCTGCCGGAGGTGAACCCCGGCGTCGATCGGAATGGTCGACGACAACTGCAAGGGGCAGTCGACGAAGGCAGTGAGGGTGAGATCGTGAACGAAGTGGCCGAGCGGGTTCTGCGCACCGTGTCCTCGATCCCCAGCGGACACGTGATGACCTATGGCGATGTCGCCGAGGCGGCCGGCACCGGTGCGCGCGCCGTCGGTCAGATCCTGCGCAAGGGCGGTCACGACGTGCCGTGGTGGCGGGTGGTGGATGCCCTGGGGCGGCCGGTCAGAGGCGCGGCCCACGAGGCACTCGCACAGTTCCTCGAGGAATCCACCCCGTTGCTGCACCGTGGCGACGACGTGCGGGTGGACCTCGCGCACGCATCGTGGAGCAGCCACGAAGTCGGCAGAACTGGACGCCGCGGAGGCTCACGAGCGGGTCGTTGACCTGACCGAGGACCCCGCCGTCGCGAGGTACCTGCGCTCACGCGTCCGTGGGTCCCATGCGTCGCGGGGCGGCGTTGACTTCGAGAACCTCGGCGCGACGCTGCATCGACGTGGCACCGGTCGACAGGTCGGTTCGTCGACAGGTCGGTCGGTCGACAGGACGTGGTGGGTGTCGGCGACGTTCACGCCGGCGGCGGAGACGTCGTAGCGCTGCTAGCCGGGACCGGCCTCCGGCTCGGGGATGTTGACGGCGTCGAAGAGCTCGGGACCGCCGAAGCGGGTGACCTGCACAGCACGCATGCAGCCGGGGCCAGGTGGCTGGCTCCTGGGTGAGCAGGGCAGCCCGGCTGCGAGCGGACACCTGCTCGGGCTGCCGCAGGGTCCGTCCCGCACCGGCGGACCCGTGCCCCTCGGAGGACGTCCGTCGCGGAGGGAGCGGCTGATCGTCCTGGACGGTTCCGACAGCACCTGAGGGTCGCCGCCGGTCCGAGACGCGCATGCCCCATGATGGCGTCGTCGTGTTGTGCGCCACCTTTCGTGGCGCTCCGGTCCTTCGCCGACCTGGACGGCTACGCGGTCACGGTCCACGACAAGGGCTGAGGCGGCGCCGGAGGTCGCGGCCGACTGGTGCCGGGCCGTGATCACCGTCCGGCACCGGCGCCCAGAAGGGCGGGCGGCCGTCGATCACCCCGTCCAGGTCCAGTCCCGCACCTCCGGCATGTCCTCCAGGTGCTCGCGGACGTAGTCGTGGTGCCTCGCCAGCTGGTCGCGGCAGAACCGGGCCAGCTCCTCGCCGCGCTCGGGCACGCGGCGCGACCTGCGCAGCGCCTCGAGCACCAGGTGGTACCGGCTCATCCGGTTCAGCACCACCATGTCGAACGGGGTGGTCGTCGTGCCCTGCTCCTCGAAGCCCCGAACGTGGAAGCGACCCGGCTCGGTGCGCCCGTGCAGCAGCTGGTGCACCGCCCGCGGGTACCCGTGGAAGGCGACGACGACGTCGGTGTCGCGGGTGAACAGCTCCAGGAACCGGTCCTCGGAGAAGCCGTGCGGGTGGTCGGCCTGCGGGAGCAGCGCCATCAGGTCGATCACGTTGACCACCCGGACCCGCAGGTAGGGCACCCACTGCCGGAGCAGCTCGGCAGCGGCCAAGGTCTCCATGGTCGGGACGTCGCCGGCCGCGGCGAGCACGATGTCCGGCTCCTCGTCCCCGTTCCCCTCGGTGCCGGCCCACGACCACACCGACGCCCCGGCCGCGGCGTGCGCGTTGGCCTCGTCCAGCGTGAGGTACTGCAGGTGCGGTTGCTTGTCGGCGATCAGCAGGTTGACGTGGTCGGTGCTGCGCAGGCAGTGGTCGGCGACCGACAGGAGGCTGTTGGCGTCCGGCGGCAGCCACACCCGGACGACCTCGGGCGACAACGGGATCACCGTGTCCAGCAGGCCCGGGCCCTGGTGGCTGAACCCGTTGTGGTCGTTGCGCCAGCAGGTGCTGGTCAGCAGGATCGTCAGGGAGGAGACCGGTGCCCGCCAGGGCAGCCCGGCCGCGTGCTGCAGCCACTTCACGTGCTGGATGACCATCGACGCGCTGACCATCGCGAACGCCTCGTACGTGGCGAACATGCCGTGCCGCCCCGACAGCAGGTAGCCCTCCAGCCAGCCCTGGCACAGGTGCTCGCTCAGCACCTCCATCACCCGCCCGTGCGGCGAGAGGTGGTCGTCGGTGGGGAGCACGTCGGCCTGCAGGCAGCGGTCGGTCACCTCGAAGACCGACTGCAGCCGGTTGCTCGCGGTCTCGTCGGGACAGAACAGCCGGAACGTCCCGCCGCCGTCGGCGGTGGTGGTCCGCGCGTAGACGTCGCGGAGCAGCTCACCCAGCGGGTGCGTGGTCTGGTGGAACGTGGCGCCGGGCGCGGGCACGTCGACGGCGTAGGTCTCCAGCGGCGGGAGGTCCAGCGGGGTGCGCCGTCGTCCGCCGTTGGCGTAGGGCGTCGACCCCATCCGGAGATCGCCCTCGGGCGCCAGTGCGGCGAGCTCGGGCACCAGGGCGCCGTCGTCGGTGAACAGCGTCTCGGGGGAGTAGGAGTGCAGCCAGTCCTCGAGGAGGGCCAGGTGCGCGTCGTCGGTCTGCACCCCCGACAGCGGGACCTGGTGCGACCGGTAGGTGCCCTCGACCTGGACGCCGTCCACCTCGTGCGGGCCGGTCCAGCCCTTCGGGGTGCGCAGCACGATCGCCGGCCAGCCCGGCCGGAGGTCCTCGGCCCCGCTGCGGGCGGCGGTCTGGATCTCGCGGATCCGGTCGTGGGCGGTGCGCAGCGCGGCCTCCAGGTCGCGGAAGACCTGGCGCGGATCGTCGCCGGCGACGAAGACCGGTGACCAGCCCTGGCTGGTCAGGTAGCCGGCGACCTCGTCGTCGCTGGACCGGCCCCACACCGTCGGGCTGTTGATCTTGTAGCCGTTCAGGTGCAGCACCGGGAGGACGGCGCCGTCCCGCCGTGCGTCGAGGAAGGCCGGGATCTTCCACGAGCCCGACAGCGGCCCGGTCTCCGCCTCGCCGTCACCGACGACGCAGGCGACCAGCAGGTCGGGGGAGTCGAACGCCGCGCCGGCGGCGTGCACCAGCGCGTACCCGAGCTCGCCGCCCTCGTGGATGCTCCCGGGGGTCTGCACGCTCACGTGGCTGGGGATGCCGCCCGGGCTGGAGAACTGGCGGAACAACCGCCGGATGCCCTCGGCGTCCCGGCCGATCGCGGGGTAGACCTCGCTGTAGGTGCCCTCCAGGTAGGTGCCGGCCACCAGCGCCGGGCCGCCGTGTCCGGGGCCGGCGATGTAGACGCACGGCGTGCCGGTGCGCTTGATCAGCCGGTTCAGCTGGACGTAGAGCGCCGACAGCCCCGGGCTGGTGCCCCAGTGGCCGAGCAGCCGCGGCTTGACGTCGCTGTGCTGCAGCGGCCTGCGCAGCAGCGCGTTGTCCCGCAGGTAGATCTGCCCGACAGTCAGGTAGTTGGCGGCTGCCCACCACCGCAGGTCCAGGTCGAGGTCGTCCTCGGAGTAGGACGTCGGTGACTGCGTGGACTCGGCCGTGGCCTCATGCATCGCCATGTGCCCGACCTTGCCGCATCCAGGTGAACGCCGTGCGCCGGCCGGGTGGCCTGCGGCCGCGCCCCGAGCTCAGCGGCCCGGGCGCAGCGCCCCGGTCGTCAGGCGACGTCGGTGCGCGCGCCGGTCAGGTACTCGCGCACGGCCGGCTCGGGAACCCGGAAGGACCGGCCGACCCGGACGGCGGTCAGCTCGCCGCCGTGCACCAGGCGGTACACGGTCATCTTCGAGACCCGCATGATCGCCGCGACCTCGGCGACGGTCAGGAACGAGACGGCCGCGCGGGGAGCCGGCCGCTGCATCGCCGGGGAGGCCGTCATCGGGTGGCCGGGCGCCGGGCGGGCGGCCATGGGGTGCGCGCCCACGGGGCGCCGGACCGCCGGGACCGGGGCGGGAGCGGCGTAGCGGCCGGTGGGGCGCTGGCCGTAGGCGGCCGGGCGGGGGAGGACCGGAGCGGGGGAGCGCTGGGGCAGGGACACGTCGATCTCCTCGGGGGATTCGCGGGTCGCGGAGCCGGCCCGTCGTCGGCAACCATGTGCGCCCGTGCTGTCACCGAGAGTAGGCAACGCCTGGCAGCGGCCGCCAGGGGGACGGAGGACGAGACGGACTGGTCCGGTTCGTCAGATGTTGACCGTGCGCTCGGGGCGGGTCCGCGGGTGGCGTGGTGGTGGCGTCGGCGGTGGTCCCGTGAATCCGCGGCCGGCTCGCCGCCCCGGGCCGGACCGGCCGGGGCGGCGAGCGGTGTCAGTCGGCCAGGAACGCGCGCAGCTGCTTGACCACGAAGGCGTGGTCCTCGACCTGCGGCAGCCCGGAGACGCCGACAGTGCCGACCACCCCGACCCCGGCGACCGTGATCGGGAAGACGCCGCCGTTGGCGGCGACGAGCGCGTGGTCCAGCCGGGAATCCGTCGCGTAGTCCCGGCCGGCGGCGCGGAACTGCTCCCGGACACCCAGCGAGGAGCGCTGGAAGTGGACGACTGCGGCGGCCTTGCGGTCCAGCCAGGCGTCGTTGTCCGGGGCGGCGCCCGGCAGGGCGGCGTGGAAGAGCCGCTGCCCGGCCAGCGTCACCCCCACCACGACGGGCAGCTCGCGGGCCAGTGCGGCGTCGCGGAGGAAGACGCCGAGCGCCCAGCCGGTCTCCCGGTCGAAGCGCGGGAACACCAGCTCGCGCTCCTCGGCGGTGATCCGGGCCAGCGCGGCGGCGGCGTCCGCCCGCTCGCCCACCGGGGCGCTCACGCGTCCGACGAGGCGGCCCACATGTTGAGCCCCCCGTCCTGCGCGTGCTCGTCGATCCGGGCCAGCTCGGCGGCGGTGAAGCCGGGGGCCTCGACGCACCGGACGGTGTCGTCCAGCTGCTCGGGACGGCTGGCGCCGATGAGCACCGAGGTGACCCGCGGGTCGCGCAGCGCCCAGGACAGCGCCATCTGCGGCAGGGTCTGCCCGCGCTCTTCGGCCATGGTGTTCAGTGCCCGGACCCGCTCGATGTTGGCCTCGCTCAGCATGCCCTCGCGCAGCGTCTTGCCCTGGGTCGCCCGCGAGCCCTCCGGGACCCCGTGCAGGTACTTGGTGGTGAGCAGGCCCTGCGCCAGGGCGGAGAAGGCGATGACCCCGAAACCCTGCTGCTCGGCGACGTCGAGGAGGCTGGGATCGCCCTCCTCGATCCAGCGGTTGAGCATCGAGTAGGAGGGCTGGTGGATCAGCAGCGGCGTGCCCAGCTCGCGCAGCAGCGCGCTCATCTCGGCGCTGCGAGCGGCCGAGAAGCTGGAGATGCCCACGTAGCGGGTCTTTCCCGCGCGGACGGCGGCGTCCAGTGCCGCAGCGGTCTCCTCCAGCGGCGTCTCGGGGTCGAAACGGTGCATGTAGAAGATGTCCACGTAGTCCAGCTGCAGGCTGCGCAGCGAGTGCTCCAGGCTGCCGAGCAGGTGCTTGCGTCCTCCGCCGGTGCCGTGCGGGCCGGGGAAGAACGGGTAGCCGGCCTTGGTGGCGATGACCAGCTGGTCGCGCAGCCCGGCGAAGTCCTCGGCCAGGATGCGGCCGACGTTGCGCTCGGTCGAACCGGCCGGTGGGCCGTAGCCGTTGGCGATGTCGATGTGGGTGATGCCCAGGTCGAAGGCGTGCTGCAGCAGGGCGCGCTGGCGCACCAGCGGGGTGTCGTCCCCGAAGTTGTGCCAGGTGCCCAGGGACACGGCAGGCAGCTGCAGGCCGCTGCGGCCCACGCGGCGGTGCGGCATCCGGTCGTAGCGGTCGGGGGCCGGGGTGTAGCTCATCAGGACTCTCTTCCGTGGAGGGGCTCAGCCGGCAGTGAGCTCGGCGAGCAGATCGAGCTGGCGGGGGTCGCCGAGGGCCGATCCGACGGCCACCACGCGGGCGCCGGCGGCGAGGTAGTCCCGGGCGTTGTGCGCGTCGATGCCACCGGTGGCCACCAGTGGCAGATCGGGGAACGGACCGCGCATCGCGGCGAACCACCCGGTCCCCAGGACCGAAGCCGGGAACGCCTTCACCCAGGTCTGGCCGTCGGCCAGCGCGGCCTGCACGTCCGAGGGGGTGGCGACGCCGGCCAGGTGCGGCAGTCCGGCGGCCCGGCTGGCCGCGGTGACGGCCGGGTCGAAGCCAGGGGCCACGGTGAACACGGCGCCGGCTCCGGCGGCCCGGCGCACCCGCTCGGCCGAGGTCACCGTCCCGGCGCCGACCACCCGGCCCGCGCCCGCGGCGGCCTCCACCGCAGCCTGCAGCGAGGCGACGGCGTCGGGGGACTGGATGGGCACCTCGACGACGTCGATGCCGACCGACCAGGCGCGCTCGCACAGTTCGACCGTCCGGGCCGGGTCGTAGCCGCGAAGGATCGCCATCACCGGGGTCCGGGCGAACAGTTCGTCGAAGGTCAGCGGCGTGGAGGTCGGCGGGGTGCCGCCCCCCGCGCTCACGGTCGCCACCCGATGGCGCGCGACACGTCGTCGACCACCTCGTGCAGCCGGGGCAGCAGCTGCTCCAGCGCCGCCAGGTCGGCGCGCGCCTTGAGCGCCGTTACCGATACGGCGGCCAGCACGTTCCCGCGGGCGTCGCGGATCGGCATGGCCACGCAGTTGACGTAGTCCTCGTACTCGGCGTCGTCCACCGACCAGCCGCGGCTGCGGACCCGGTCGAGTTCGGCGTCGTAGGCGGTGCGGGAGGTCAGCGTCGTCTCCGTGTATCGCTCGAAGCCGTGGTCGACCAGCATGCGGTCGACCACGGCGGCGGGTTGGAATGCCAGGATGGCCTTGGCCACCCCAGCGGTGTGCAGCACGACCGGCTGTCCGACCTGCGAGTACAGCCGCACCATGCCGGGCTGCTCGATCTTGTCGGCGTAGACGATCGCGTTGCCGTCGAGCACTGCCAGGTGCACGGTGTGCAGGCACTCCCGACCCAGCGCCGTGAGATGCGGACGGCTGATGTTGCGCAGGTCGAACTGCTCGGCGGCGACCGAGGCCAGGCCGGCCAGCCGGTAGCCGACGCCGTAGTGGCCGTCGGCGTGCCGGCGGGTCAGCCCGGCCTCGGTCAGGGTCTGCAGCATGCGCAGCGCGGTGGAGCGGTGGACGCCCAGGTGCTCGGCGACCTCGCTCTGGGTGCGCGGTCGCAGGCTGACCAGTTCCAGGACCTCGGCCGCGCGTTGGATGCTCTGGGACACCGTCGTCTCCTCGGGTCGGCTCAGGCAGGAACGAAGTCGTGGGTGCTGCCCAGCGCACGGGCCGCGGTCCGGTGTCCGCAGCCCAGCCGGCCGCCGACGTCCTGCTCGCCGAGCATGGCGGACAGGTAGCCCGCGGCGAAGGCATCCCCCGCGCCGACCGGCTCGACCACCTGGACCGGAATCGCCGGCTCGAAGGTCGTGGTGGTCCCGTCGAACGCGGTCGCGCCCAGTCCGCCATCCTTGACCACGACGGTGCCGCGCAACCCCAGCCGGGCGTGCAACTGAACGGCGTCGCCCTCGCCCCACAGGTCCTCGGCCTCGTCGCGGCCGACGAACACCAGGTCGGCTGCGGCGGACAGCCGGGCGAGCTCGGGAGCCGCATCGGCGTGGGACCACAGCGCCGCCCGGTGGTTGACGTCGAAGGAGACCAGGGCGCCGGCGGCCCGGGCGGCTGTCATCGCGGCGTCGGTCAGCCGGGCGCAGCTGTCCGAGAGCGCGGTGGTGATGCCGGTGAGGTGCACGACGCGAACTCCCCGCAGGTCCACCCGGTCGAGCACCGCCGGACCCATCCGGGACGCCGCGGAGCCCGCGCGGTAGTAGTGCACCGTGGTCTCGTCCGGGCCGGGATCCTTGAAGTAGACGCCGGTCGGTGCAGCGGGGTCCACGCTCACCCACCTGACGTCGACGCCGTGCCGGCTGACCTCGTCCAGCAGCCGGGCTCCCAGCGGGTCGGCCCCGATGGTGCTGACCCAGGCAGCGCGGTGACCGAGCCCGGTCAGGTACAGCGCCACGGTGGACTCGGCGCCACCGATACGGACGGAGAAGTGCTCCGCCGTCCGCAGCGGCTGCCGGGTGGTGGGGGTGACCATGGCCATGCTCTCGCCCAGGGTCACGACCGCGGGTGCCTCGGCCTCAGCCGACGGGGGTGGGGGTGCGCTCACGTGAGCGTCGTCCTTTCAGATAGCTGCGCAGGGGCTGGACGGTGACCGCGAGCAGGCTCAGTGCGGTCAGCGTCAGCCCGATGGGGCTGGAGAACAGCGCGTCGCCGCCGTCGATGAGCAACGCCCGCCGCAGGTTGCTCTCGGCGAGGGGGCCCAGGATCAGCCCGAGCACCAGCGGGCCGGGCGGGAACCCGAATCGGCGCATCAGCAGGCCGAGGAGACCGAAGACCCACATGAGGGCTACGTCGAAGACGCTGTTCTGCACCGCGAACGTTCCCACCATGCAGAACGTCACCACGACGACCGCCAGGTAGCGCGGTGGCAGGGCCAGCAGCTTGATCACCCCGCGCATGCGCATCAGGGCCAGGGCCAGGGCCAGGACGGTGGCCAGCGTCATCAGGCCGGCCAGGCTGAAGACCAGGTCAGGGTTCGTGACGAACAGCGCCGGGCCGGGCTGCAGGCCCCACACGACCATCGAGCCGAGCATCACGGCCATCACCGAGTCGCCGGGCACACCGACGGCCAGGGTCGTGGTCAGCGAGCCGCCCATGGTGGCGCAGCTGGCGCTGTCCGGCGCCGCGACGCCCTCCAGAGCGCCCTTGCCGAAGCGTTCGGGGGTCGCGGAGGTGCGGCGCGCCTGGTCCCAGGCGACGACGCCGGCGATGTCGCCACCGGCTGCTGGCACGACGCCGACGACCGACCCGACCGCGCAGCCGATCATCGTCGGCCTGACCAGCGAGCGGGCCTCCGCCCGGTTCGGCCACCAGCGGCCGAGCTGGGAGATCGGCCTCGGCATCACGCCGGGGCGGGCGGTGACGAGCTGGTTGGTCACCTCGGCGATGCCGAAGAGCCCGATGATCGCGGCGATGAACGGGATGCCGCTCGCGAGCTCGTCGAAGCCGAAGGTGAACCGCTGGTCACCGGTGATCGGGTCGCGGCCCACGACGCCCAGCAGGAGTCCGACGACGCCGGCGGTCAGCCCCTTGACGATCCGCCCGCCGGAGACGCCGACCATCATGGTGAGCCCGAACACGACCAGGCAGAACAGCTCGATCGGCCCGAACTCCAGGGCGAACGCGGCCAGCGGCTGGGCCAGGAAGACCAGGATGAGGATTCCGGTCAGCGACCCCACCGCGGACACCAGTGCGGAGCTGGTGAGCGCGATGCCGGCCTTGCCCTGCTTGGCCAGGGGGTAGCCGTCGAAGGTGGTGGCGATCGAGGCCGGAGTCCCCGGGGTGTTGATCAGGATCGAGGGGACCCGGTCGCCGAACTGGGCCGCGACGTAGATGGACAGGAGCACGGCCAGGCCCGGCAGCGGGTCCAGGGTGAGGGTGAACCCGGCTGCCAACGCCACCGCCATGGTCGCGGTGACCCCCGGGACGGCGCCGACCAACGAGCCGAGCAGCACCCCGATGACCAGGCAGACCGCGATGAACGGGTCGGCGAGCGCGCCGAGCCCCTCGGCGACGGCGCTCACAGCGGCACCCGCAGCAGCAGGCCGAAGATGCCGTAGGACAGCCCCACGACGACCGCCGGGAAGACCACCAGGGCGCGGACGCCCCGGCTGCCCAGCACCGCGGTCAGCGCCGCGACGAACACGAACGTCACGGGCACGAAGTGGAAGTACTGCCAGGCGGTGCCGTACCCGATGACCAGGGCGACCAGGCCACCGAGCTGCAGGAGCCCGTGCCGGGTGACCGAGTCGTCGTCGGGTACCGCGCGGCGCAGCAGGCCGGCGGCCGCGATGCCTGCAGCCGCCAGCAGGAGGCAGATCCCCAGCACGGTGGGCCACCAGTCGGGACCGAGGCTCCCGTCGTCGGTGCGTGCCGGCAGGCCGCGACCGGCGACCAGGGTGAGTACCCCGAGGCCGCCGACGGCGGCGGCGACCAGCAGGTCACGGGCACGGCCGTAGGGGGCAGGCGCCTCGGCGTCGACGTGCCCGTCCGCCGCGTCACCGGGTGGCGGCGCGTCCGGGCCGGTGGGCTCGACGGCCGGGCCGCCGGTGCGCCCGGCCTCCGCCGGGCGCACCGGGATCCGGGGGCTCACGACGCCAGCAGTTCGGCGAACCGAGCGCTCTCCTCGGTGACGAACTCGCTCGCCTCGTCGGCGTCCCTGTAGGTGACGATGTTGCCGCCGCTCTCGATCAGCTCGATGTAGCTGGGGGCCTCCACGGCGGTGCCGATGGCGGACTCCAGGGTGTCGCGCACGTCGTCGGGCAGGCCGGCCGGTGCAGCGATGACCGCCCAGCTGCCGATCTCGACGTCGTAGCCCTGCTCGATCGCGGTCGGCACGCCCTCCAGGGCCGGAGCCGGCTCCTCGGTGAAGACCGCCAGCACCCGCAGCCGCCCGTCGGCGTGGGCCGGGGCGGTCTCGCCGATCCCGGCGACCACGGCGTCGACCTGGCCGCCGATGGCCGCGGTGACCGCGGGGGCGCCGCCGTCGAAGGGCACAGCCTGCAGTTCGATGTCGGCGGCCTGGGACAGCGCGGTCACGCCGGCGTCCCAGATCGAGCCGGCACCGGCGGTGGAGACCGACACCGTGCCCGGGGCCTCCTTCGCCGCCGTGATCAGGTCCTCGAGGGTCTGGTACGGGCTGTCGGCCGGGACGGCGATGGTGCCCGGCTGGGCGTTGACCTGCCCCAGGAAGTCGTAGTCCGCCGGGTCGACATCGAAGTCCTGGTACTGCAGCATGCTCACCTCGACCGGCAGGACGGCGATCGAGTAGCCGTCGGGGTCCAGGCCGGCGAGGAACTCCATGCCGACCGAGCCGGAGGCGCCCGGCCGGTTCTCCACGACGACCGGGACGCCGAGGTCGTCCTCGAGCTCTGCGCCCAGGGTGCGGGCAGTCAGGTCGGTGGCCCCACCGGCCGCCGTGGGCGTGTACAGGGTGATCGAGTCGTCCGGGAACTCGCTGCCTTCGGCAGTCTCGCCACCTCCTCCACGAGAGGCGCACCCGCTCAGGGCGACGGCGACGGAAGCGGCCGCGACGACGGCGGCGGTGCGGCGGGCGGTAGCGGGTGTGGACATCGGCGTCCTCTCGTATGTTGCGCCTTACGCAACAGGTGTGCTTAGTTCGCACACGTTATGCCAGACGCGTCACACCGACAAGAGGGCGTCCGGACCTGAACCGGTCCGGATGCGCGGTATCGCCCGGGTCCGGTGGGTGTGGCGTACGACAGCGGGTCCCCGACCTCGGCCGGGCAGGCCGACGCAGCGGCGCTCACCTCGGGGCCGCCGGTGCAGCGGGGAAGCGCCGCGCGGGCCAGTGCCGGGTCGGGGGTGGTGGGCAGGACGGGGACGGGCTCCTGCTGAGCCAGCGGCTGTTCCGCTGCCGGATCGATGGGGGCAGCTCGGGCCGATCCCCCGGTCGCCGGGAGTTCGCAGACCTCGGTACGTCGGCGACAGGTGCGGCCCGGCGCATGTCGTGGGCGTATGCGGAATCGGAGACGCCCTCGCAACGGCCCGTCGCGTGCACTGGCAGCTGTCCACCAGTTCCCGATGCCGCACCGGCTCAGCCGAGCGGAGAGGAGTTCTCCGATGACGACCACCTCGCACACCTCCACCCACCGGGCGAGCAGGCCACCCCAGGCATCCGCGCCCGGATCGCCGGGCTCCCGACGGACGGCGCTGCTCGTGCTGGCCGCGGTCGCCGTGCTGCTCGCGGTCGGCTGGGTCACCCTGGGGCCGGCCGGTTTCGTCGCCGACGCCCGCCGGACCGTGATGGCCGGGATCGACGCCCTGGCGGCGCCGTGGCCGGGCACCGTGCACCGGGCCCACGTCGAGGCCGCGGTGAACGCGTTGCTCTTCGTGCCCGTGGGTGCGCTGGCTGCCCTGGCCCTCCGGCGCTCCGGCCCCGCGCTGCCCCTCGCTCTCGGGGCTGCGACGTCGGTGGGGATCGAGCTGGCGCAGACCGCGCTGCCCGGCCGGGTGCCCGACCTGGTCGACGTGGCCGCCAACACCGCGGGCACGGTCGTGGGGGTCGCGGTCGTGATCCTGTGCCGGGCCGCGTCGCGTCGGGCCGCAGTGCGTCGGGCCGCCCGGCGCCGGGGCGGGGCGCGCCGTCCCCGGCGGGGGCTGCTGTCCGCGCTGGTCGTGACGCCCCTGCTCGTCGCGGGGGGAACCGGGTGCTCGTCGAGCGGTCCTGCCGCCGGGCCGGTGACCAGCGCGTCGGCCGGGACGGTCGACGCGCCCCCGCTGAGCGCATCGGACGACGGGGGAGTCATGACCGTCGAGCACGGGCACGTCGCCGACGGTGAGGAGCTGTCGGCGTTCGCCGACGTCCCGGCCATCACGGGTCTGGACAGCGCGCTGCGCACGGCGGTGCAGGACGCGGCCCGGGACGCGTCGGCCCACGGGGTGGACTTCCACGTGTCCAGCGGGTGGCGCAGCGCTGCCTACCAGCAGGCGCTCTTCGACGCCGCGGTGGAGCAGTACGGCAGCCCCGCCGCGGCCCGGGAATGGGTACTCCGTCCCGACGAGTCCTCCCACGTCACCGGCGACGCGGTCGACATCGGGCCCACGGACGCGATGAGCTGGCTGGCCCAGCACGGGTCGGACTACGGCCTGTGCCAGACCTACGGCAACGAGATGTGGCACTACGAGCTGGCCGTCGAGCGCGGTGGCCGGTGCCCCGCGCCGGCCGCCGACCCCACCGCCGGCTGACCGGGTGACCCCCGCCCGCGAGCCGGCCAGCGTGGTCGCGGCTCGGCAGCTCGCCGCCGAAGCCCACGAGCGCCGCCGGGTGCCCTCCCGGCACCTCGCTCCTCCGTCCGCCCCGCGCGCCCATACGTCGCCGATACGTCGGGCTCCCTACCCTCGCCCCATGCGGGTGCTGATCGCCGAGGACGAGCCCTACCTGGCCGATGCCATCCGGGACGGTCTCCGGCTGGAGGCGATCGCCGCCGACGTGGTCCACGACGGGGACAGCGCGCTGGAGTACCTGGCCGTGAACTCCTACGACGTCGTCGTGCTCGACCGGGACCTGCCCGGCACCTCCGGGGACGAGGTCGCCCGCCGGATGGTCGCCGAGGGCCGGCCGAGCCGCATCCTCATGCTGACCGCGGCGGACCGGCTGGAGGAGAAGGTCGCCGGCTTCGAGCTCGGCGCCGACGACTACCTCACCAAGCCCTTCGCCATGCCGGAGCTGGTGGTGCGGCTGCGCGCGCTGGGCCGCCGGCCGGTCGACGGCGCGCCGCCGGTGGTGGAGTTCGCCGGCCTCACCCTCGACCCGTTCCGCCGGGAGGTCTACCGCGACGGCCGCTACGTGGGGCTCACCCGCAAGCAGTTCGCGGTGCTGGAGGTGCTGATGGCCGCCCGCGGCGGGGTGGTCAGCGCGGAGTCGCTGCTCGAGCGGGCGTGGGACGAGAACGCGGACCCGTTCACCAACGCCGTCCGGATCACCATCTCCTCCCTGCGCAAGCGCCTCGGCGACCCGTGGCTGATCCACACCGTCCCCGGTGTCGGCTACCGGGTGGGGGAACCGGCGACCGGCAGCGACGGCACGAGCGGTACCGGCCTCCGGTGAGTGCCCGGCTGCGGCTGACCCTCAGCTACGCAGGCTTCCTGTTCGTCGCCGGACTGGCTCTGGTGGCGGTGCTGGTCTCGGTCATCTGGTTCGTGCCCGAGGGCAACCTCACCGGCGCGGCCGGGTTCATCCCGGACCGGAACGACCTGCTGACCGCGCTGTGGCCGCGGGCCGCGGCAGGACTCGGCGTGCTGGTGGTCGTCGGTCTGATCGGCGGCTGGTTCCTGGCCGGCCACATGCTCCGACCGCTGCACTCCATCCACGCCGTCGCACGGCAGGTCGCGGCCGGCTCGCTGGAGAACCGGGTGCGTCTGCAGGGCACGCGGGACGAGTTCCGGGAGCTCGCCGACACCTTCGACACCATGCTCGACCGGCTCCAGGCCTCCCTCGACGAGCACCGCCGGTTCGCCGCCAACGCCTCCCACGAGCTGCGCACCCCGTACGCCGTCGAACGCGCGATGCTCGACGTCGCGCTCGCCGACCCTGACGGCGTGGACGTCGAACGGCTGCTGCGCCGGCTCGACGAGACCAACCGGCGGGGTACCGAGACGGTGGAGGCGCTGCTGGCCCTGGCTGCCCTCGACCAGGGCCGGTCCCCGTTACGTACCCCCGTCGACCTCGCCGAGCTCACCGCCGACGTCGTCTCGGAGCTGACGGCGGTCGCCGATGAGGCCGGGATCGTCGTCGAGGCGCACCTGGGCGAGGGCGACCTCGACGGGGCGCAGCCCCTGGTCCGCCAGCTGGTGGCCAACGTGGTGATCAACGGGATCCGCCACAACACCGGCCCCGGCGGGTGCGTGCAGGTCACGACCGGCACGACCGCCGACGGCCGGGCCGAGCTGCGCGTGGTCAACACCGGGCCGGTGGTTCCACAGCACCTGCTGGCGAAGCTGACCGAACCCTTCGTGCGGGGAGAAGGCCGGACGTCGGTCGGCGGGGGCGGCCCCGTCCCGCCCGGCAGCGGACTCGGGCTGGCGATCGTGGCCAGGCTGGCAGAGGCCCACGGTGCGGCGCTGGAGCTCTCCGCACCGCCGGAGGGCGGCCTCTCCGTGCGGGTGTCCTTTCCCGCGCCGGGGACGTGACGGTCCGTGGCCGGACCGCGGTACGCCGGAGCTGGCGCTCCCCGACGCAGGACAATGCTCAGCGGCTGGTGGCCGCGGTGGTGATCCGGTCGCTCACCTGGTCGGGCTTCTCGCGCACGGTGGCCGTACTCCGCGTGCCGGCGGTGCACCTCGTCGGCGTCGGCGCGGGCCGCCAGCCGCTCGGTGGCGAACGCGCGGACGGTCTGCAGGCTGTGCCAGGTGCCGTAGGCGACGGCGGCCGCACCCTCCACGTCGCCGGCGGCGCAGAGCCGGATGGGCTCGTCGTGCTGCTCGCCGGATGCGTGACCCCGGGGAGAGCCGAACAGGAGCCGCTCCGCCCGGCGCAGCGTGGGGGTGAACTGCTCGAGGACCGTGGCCAGCGCGCGGTTGCCGCAGATGGTCACGGGCACGCCGTGCAGTTCGTCGTCGGCCCGTACGGCTGACTCGACGTCGCCGCTCTCGACGGCGGCGGCAAGCCGGCGGTTGGCGTCGCGCATGGTGGTCACGTCCGCCTCGGTGAGGGCGGGGACGGCCTGGCGGACGGCCACCTGGTGCGGGCCCGCTCCGTGACTCTCCGTGATCACGGGGCGTGCCCGCGGTACCGCTGATCCGTTCGAGGGGGCCGGTCGACCTCGCGCCGCCCTACCGTGGGCAGGTGCCTCCGTCCCCTGCGCCGCAGAGCGAGCAGGTCACCCAGACCGACGCCGGGTGGCCCTCGGCGAGTTGCTGCGGAGCTACCGGGAGGGCGTCGTTCCGGCGCTGGGCAGCTTTCCGCAGGGGGAGACGTGCCCCCTTGCACACGCGAACTCCTGCGCTTTTCGGGGGGACGGCCTGGTCACCCGGACGGTGACACCGTCCGTTCCGGTCACGGGCCGCTACGAGCGGCCGGGTCACCCGGACAGTGCCACCGTCGGTGGTGTGCGGGCAGCGCGCAGGGCCGGGTAGAGCCCGGCGACGGCGCCGATGCCGAGGGTCGCGGCCACGCCGACGACGGGGACGCCGGGCGGCACCACGGGGAGCCATCCGTTGGCCACGGCCACCACCGCGGTCACCGCGCTCCCGATCCCCGCTCCGGCGGCGCCGCCCAGCGCCGACAGCAGGAGCGCCTCGCTGAGGAACTGGGCGGCGATGTGCCGCCGGGTGGCGCCGAGCGCACGGCGCAGCCCGATCTCCCGTCGCCGCTCGATGACCGAGATGATCATCGTGTTGGCCACCCCGATCCCGCCCACGACGAGCGCGATAGCGCCCAGGCCCAGCAGCAGCCCGGTGAACGCCTCGTCGGCGGCAGCGCGCGCGGCGAGGGCGTCCGAGGGGCGGGAGACCGCGACCGCGCCGGGCCGGGCCGGCTGCAGGGACGGGGGGATGAGACGGGCGACTGCGGCGACCGTTGCGTCCGTGGAACGCTCGTACAACCGGGTCGGCGTCCCGGTGTAACCGAGTTCGGACGTCGCGACCGGCATTCCCACCAGGGCGGCGACGTCGAGCTCGGGGGCCAGCTGCACCGGGTCGAGGATGCCGAGCACGGTCGTGTTCCGGCCGCCCAGCCAGACCTGCCGCCCCACCTCGGTGATCCCCAGCCGCCGCGCTGCCGTGGCGCCGAGGACCGTCGTGGGGAAGCGGGCGGAGGCCTCATCCAGCCAGCGACCGGTCCGCACGTGCCCCCCGACGACGTCCAGCAGGTCCAGCTCGGTGGCGGTGACCGTCAGGCCGCCGGTCAGCCCGGCGTCGACCGCCTTGCTGCGGTAGACGGCGACGTCGCCGAGGTCGGCGGTGGTCGTGGCCGCGGTGACCCCGGCGATCCGCTCGACCCGGGCTGCCGCATCGGCCGGGAGCGACGGGAACTCGACCCCGCCGGGGGAGTCGGCCACGCCGGCGGTGAGCAGATTGGTGCCCAGCGCCGCCAGTTGCCGGTCCAGGCGTGCCTGGCTGGAGGCGGACAAGCCCACCACGGCGACCATGGCGCCGATCCCGATGGCGATGCCGAGCGCGGAGAGCACGGCGCGCACCGGACGGGCACGAAGGCCTGCCGAGCCCAGGTGCACGAGATCCCCCGCGCGCAGCCGGGACGCAGGGGAGCCAGGTCGCCTGCCCCCGTCGGCGGGGGTCACCGGGTCCCCCGTCCGTCGCCACCGGCGGCGATCGGGGACCCGGAGTCGGCCACGACCCGGCCGTCGGCGATGGACACCTGCCGGGGCAGGCGGGCCGCGAGTCGCTGATCGTGGGTGATGACGACGACCGTCGTCCCGGTCCGGTGCAGCTCGTGCAGCAGTTCCACGATGCTGCCCCCGGAGCGGGAGTCGAGGTTCCCGGTCGGCTCGTCGGCCAGCAGCAGCGGTGGCCTCCCGACGACGGCGCGAGCGATCGCGACGCGCTGCCGCTCGCCCCCGGAGAGTTGGGAGGGCAGGTGGTCGAGTCGGTGCCCGAGCCCCACTCCGTCCAGCGCGGCACGGGCCCGCTCCCGGCGAACGCGGCGAGGCACGCCGGTGTAGAGCAGCCCATCGGCGACGGCGTCCACGGCGCTCACCCCCTCGGCGAGATGGAACTGCTGGAACACGAACCCGATCCGGAAGGCCCGCAGGGCCGAGAGGCCGGCGTCGGACAGCCCGCCGATGTCGACGCCGTCGACGAAGACCCGACCGGAGGTGGGGTGATCGAGGGTGCCCATGACGTTGAGCAGGGTGGACTTGCCCGACCCGCTGGGACCGACCACGGCGACGAACTCGCCCGCCTCCACGGCGAGGGTGATCCCGTCCAGCGCTCGCGCGGGGGGCGTTCCGTAGCTCCGGGTGACGTCGTCGAGGCGGAGGACGGCGCTCATCGGGTCGGCACCACGACGTGGAGACCCTCGCGGATGCCGTCGCCGGAGATCTCGACGCGTCCGGAGGCGAATGCGCCGACGGTGACCGGGACGACGGTCGTCGGGTCACCGGCCCGCCGGCCGGGCACCTCGACGCCGAAGGTGGTCTCGTCGACGGCGACGAGCGCCTCGACCGGGACGGTCAGGACGTCCTCGCCGAGGGTGCTGGTGAACCGGACGAGCACGTCCGCCCGGGAGAAGGCCGCCGCGCCGGTCTGGTCGTCCAGGTCCAGGGTGACCGGCACCACGATCCTCGTGCTCGTCCCGTCGGTCGAGGGCCGCTCCACGGCCTCACCCACGCTGCGCACGGTGGCGGGGAGCTCGGTCCCGTCAGGCAGCACCACCGTGACCGCGGCGCCGACGACGGCGAGGCTCTGGTCGTCCAGCCCGAGGTCGGCATCGACGACCTTGTCGGTGCCCGATGTGGTGAACAGCTCCGTGCCGGGGGCCACCTCCGCGCCGAGCCGGCTGGTGAGCGCCGCCACGCGGACGGGCCGGTCGGAGACCCAGACCGCCGACCGCTCGACGACGCCGGTGCGCTCCACGCCCAGGGCCTTCTGCCAGGCCCGGACCGCGGAGGCCGTGGCATCGGTGAAACGCGCGTCGGGTGCGCCGGTGAAGTGGCCGAACGCCACCAGGTTCTGCTCCAGTTGCCGAACGTCCTCGCCGTCGGTCACGCCGGCCCGCAAGGTCCGCCAGGCCGGTACCTGCCCGCTGAGGAGGACGACCGGCCGGGTGTCGACGGTGTAGAGCGGATCGCCGGCGGAGATCGTCGTGCCGACGGCCGGGAGCATCGTGACCACGCCGGGCGATCGGGAGGTGACAGGCACCCCGACCGGGAAGCGCAGGGTCCCACGCACGTCGGTCGCGGCCACCATCGTCCCCACGGTCACCGGGACGGTCGCCGGTCGGGTGGAGGGCGCCGCTGCGGCGTCCTCCCGCACTCCCTGCTGGGTCCAGACGCCGGCGCCGGCAAGCGCGGCGGCCAGCAGCCCGACCGCCGCGACCGCCCGCCACCGCCGACGCGCGGGGCCAGGCGGGTCGGCCACCGCTCCGGAGCGCGCCGTCGCGGCGGGCTCGACCGACTTCGGCCGTTGCACCTCCCCGGGCGCTGGCCGCGCGGCCTCACCCGTCGGGCCTGCCGCTGGCCGGGGCGTCATTCGGCCGGTGTCGTGCAGTCGGCGAAGTCGGCGTCGGGCACGCCGTTCAAGGCCAGCGGAGCCCCGACCTCGGGATCGGACACGTTGTGGCCGAGTTCGCGCAGGCACTCGGCCAGGGCGAGCCCGCCCTCGTGCATCGCGCGCAACTCCTCGTCGCTGAAGTCGCGCGTCGGTGGTTCGCCGATCTCGGCCATGCAGTCCGCGGCCGCGGCCTGGAACTCGGGGCCGCTCTCCTGGATCCCGGCACCCGGGGCCGGATCCTCCACGTCCAGTCCGCGGCTGCGCAGGCACTGGGCCAGCTCCAGGTCGTAGGCATCCCGCTCGGCGGACGCGCCGCCGGTGGACGATCCGCTGCTTCCCCCCGCCGATGCCGACGATGCGGCGGGGGAGCCGGTCGGTGAGGCAGTGGTGCCGCAGGCGGCCAACGCCAAGGCCAGCGCCGGTGCGGCGAGCAACGCCGCCGACGTCCGACGACGGAACGGGGTGGGACGGAGAGCGAGCACGGTGGTCCTCCTGGGTCGGCGGTAGGTTGCCGCGGTAGCGACCCCATGGACCCAACCCGCCGGCCTGTTGCGCGTGCGTTCGCGGAAACGGATACGTCCACGACAGGTGGGCGCGGGTATGTCGTGCGCGTTTGCGCAATCGGAGACGCCCTGGCAACCGCCGCTGGACTGCACTGGATCCGTCCGCCAGTTCGCACGTCCGCGCCGGCACCGTCCGGCGGGAGGAGCTCCACCATGAAGAGCACCCGCCGACCACCTGCCCTCGTGACGGACCTGGTGCTCAACGGGCTGCGCCACAACACCGGCCCCGGCGGACGCGTCCAGGTGGCGACCGGCACGACCTCCGGCGGCTGCGCCGAGCTGCGGGTGGTCAACACCGGCCCGGTTGTCCCCGCGCAGCTCGGCGCAGCCGAGCCCTTCGTCCGGGGGGAGGGCCGGCTGGCCGGCCGGAGCGCCGGGGGCCACGACCCCGGTCCGCCCGGCAGCGGGCTGGGCCTGGCCATCGTGGCGCGGGTGGCCCAGGTCCACCGGGCGGCCCTGGAGCTGTCCGCGCCGCCGGAGGGTGGCCTGTGCGCACGGGTGGTGCTCCCCGCGCCAGGAGCGCGACGGTTCGCGGTCCGCACCTGCTAGTACGTTCCGCGCAGGAGTTCGCGACCGATGGGGGCGCCGTGGCACGGGCCGTGCACAGGCCGGCATCGGGCTCGTCCGCGCCGGGCGCACCCGACCTGCAGGACGGCTCGCGCGCCTGGTCGATCGTGGCGGTGGCCTTCGTCGCGATGTTCACCAGCTTCGGGGTCGCCTACAGCTTCGGGGCGTTCCTGCTGCCCATGAGCGACGCGCTGGAGTCCGGGCCCGGGGCCACCGCCGCCGTCTTCTCCCTGACCACGATGTGCCTGTTCGGTCTCGGCGCGCTGTCCGGCCCGGCGGTCGACCGGTTCGGACCCCGGCGGGTGGTGCTCGTCGGGGCTCTCGCGATGGGGCTGGGTCTCGTGCTCACCTCGCGGGCCACGGAGCTGTGGCAGGCGTACCTGGGGCACGGGCTCGGCGTCGGGCTCGGGGTGGCCTGCAGCTACGTACCGCTGGTGGCCGTCGTGGGGGGCTGGTTCACCCGCCGTCGCACCCTGGCGGTCGGCATCGCGGTGTCCGGGATCGGCCTGGGCACGCTGCTCGTCGCCCCGCTGGCCGCCGACCTCATCACCCGCTACGGCTGGCGCGAGGCCTACCTCGTCCTCGCCGCCGTCAGCACGGTCGCGCTCGTCGTCTGCGCCCTGCTCGTCCGCGCCGCCCCGGCGGCCACGTCCGGCGAGGCGGCGCCGCTGCTCCCTCGCCTGCGCACCCCGGCGTACTTCCGCCTCTACGTGGGCGGGCTGCTGCTCTCGGTCGTGCTGTTCGTCCCGTTCGTGCACCTGCCGGCGTACGCCGTGAGCCGGGGCGCGGGGGACGTGGCGGCGGCGACGCTGGTCGGGGTCATCGGGGCGGCCAGCATCGTGGGGCGGCTGGCCCTGGGCGCCGCCGCCGCGCGCACCGGGGTGCTGCGCACCTACCAGGCCTGCTTCGCGCTGATGGCCGGCAGCTTCCTGCTCTGGCTCGGGGCGCCTGGCTATCCGCGGCTCGTGGTCTTCGCCGCGCTGCTCGGCATCGGGTACGGCGGCTTCGTCGCGCTCGGCCCGCCGCTGGTCGCCGACCTGTTCGGGGTCCGCGGACTCGGTGGCCTGCTGGGCATCCTCTACACGTCAGCGGCACTGGGGTCCGCGATCGGACCCCCGGCCGCGGGTGCGGTGATCGGCGCCACCGGGGAGTACCTGCCGGTGATCGTGGCAGCTCTGGCAATCGGCACCGTGGCCACCGTCGTGGTGCTCACCGTCGGGACGGCTGCCCCGGTGGAACCGGGCCCGTAGCCGATGACCGGCGGGTGTCCACCCGATCAGTCGACGGTGGCCACGGGGAAGTAGGTGTTGAAGAACTCGTCGACCTCGGCCGGGTTGGTCTCGAACAGCCGGATGGACACGATGCGGTCCTCCTCGAACTCGTACAGCGCATATCGCAGGGCCGCGAGCGTCACGCCGAACTGCGGGAGCGCGAAGGTCTCGCGGTAGTGGCTGAGTCCGAACCGCTCGTCGCCCACCAGGCTGAAGTACTCCTCCTTCTGCCGCACCGTGCCCACGGCGGCGAGGGCGGGGAGGTAGTCCGAGGCCATCCATTCCTTGGCCCGCGGGTGTGCCCCGGAGAAGAGGTTGCAGCCCGGCACGTGCAAGGTGCAGTCGTCGCTCCACATGGAGAGCGCGTGGCGCTTGGCGTCCGGCTCGTCGGCCACCAGCCCGTCGTAGTAGCGGCGGAGGTGCTCGACCGGGAGGAGCGACATGGATTCCCTCGGGAGGTTGCGACGCGGCACGGTCACGCCATCGGCGTGAGCCATCGCCCCGATGCTGTCTCCCCGCAAATAGATTGTCAACCTCGACTATCTTCCGTTGGCATCCCGCCGACTCACGGGACGAGCGCGCCGCCCCGCTGCAGCGATCGGACCAGCCGCTCCGCCGCCACCCGTGCGAGGCCGTCCGCGCGTCGCCGGCCCGAGATGACGGCGATGCCGGAACTGCCGAGGGCCAGGCACATCAGGCCCTGCACCGTGGCGGCGCGGTCGGCGTCGGATGCCTGCGGAGCGACGGTGTCCAGCATGGTGCCCAGCAGTTGTTGCGTCCGCACGAGGGTGCGGTCCAGCTTGGGTCGCAGGACGTCGTCCTTGATGCCCCCCAGCAGGAGCTCGCCGACGTGCGGCGGGCCGTCGTCGGTGACCTCCGCGCTGCCGAGTAGGACGTCCAGCACGTCACCGATCCGACGCTCCGACGCACCGGCGGAGGCCTGCTTCAGCGCGCTCAGGAAGGACTCGCTGATGCGGGCCCACACGAGCACCATGAGGTCGTCGCGGCTGCCCACGTAGTGGCGGATGTGCCCACGGCTCAGGCCCGACTCCTGCGAGATGTCCTCGAGCGTCGTCCCGTCGAAGCCCACCCGGGTGACGCAGCGGGTCGCCGCCATGACGATCTGCTCGGTGCGCTCGGCGGCCAGGCTGGGCCTACCCATCGTCGCTCCGGCCAGGCGCCTCCGGGGAGTTCGGCCGCGACCCCGCCATGGCCGCGCTCACCTGCGCAGGCCGGGGATGGGATAGCCGACGCGTCGCTCCTCGAACCGCCACCCGTCGGGTGTGCGCATGAGGCGGTCGCGGTAGGCGCTGGCTCGGGCCAGCACCGGCTGCTCCTGGCGGCAGTCGATCGTCACGACGTATGCCGACCCCGTCGCACGGTCACCGGAGCCGGTCAGCAGGAGGTTGTCGTTCCAGTGCTGGAACCCCCCGCCCTGCTCGTCGATGATCCGCTGCATGAACTCCTCGATCGCGGGCCGCCCTTCGTAGGAACCGAGCCGACCGTGGTGATAGCTACCGTCCGGGACGAAGCACTCGGCGACGGCCGGCGCGTCGCCGTGCAGGTCGACGGCGTGGTTGTACCTCGCGTAGAGCTCCTGGATCTCGAAGCGGTCGTCCGTCGTGAGCGTCATGGCAACCTCGATCAGTCGTGGGGGAGGGTACTGGTCCGGCATCTCTTCAGCCGGGGTGGACGCCACCGTTGACGCCGATGGTCTGGCCCGTGATGTAGGAGGCGTCGGGGGAAAGCAGCCAGGCGACGGTCGCTGCGACATCGCTGCCGGTGCCGTGCCGCCGCAGCGGCACGCTCGCCCGCAACTCGGCCTCACGCGCCTCGGCCGGGATCCCTCGGCTCGCGGCCTGCCGCGCCATGGACGCCCGGTGCATCGTCGTCAGGATGTAACCCGGCGCCACGGTGTTGACGGTGACGCCGTGTGGGCCGAGTTCGATCGCCAGCGCCTCCGAGAAGGTGCGGACGGCCGCCTTCGACATGCAGTAGGCGCTCACCTCCGGCACGGGCCGTGCGGCGAACAGCGACCCCATGTTCACGATGCTCCCGGACCCCTGGGCGCACAGGTGGGGGACCGCCGCCTGGCACAGCCCCACCGTGCCGAGCACGTTGACCCGGAGGACCCGCAGCACGTCGTCCAGGTCTAGTTGCTCGGTGGCGGCAGCCGGCCCCGCGACGCCGGCGTTGTTGACCAGGCCGTCGATCCGGCCGAACGCGTCGAGCGTCTCGGCCACCAGTGCCCGACCGGAGTCCGGGTCCGCCATGTCAGCGACGACCGTGCGGACCCGGCCGGCATCCGACGGCGACGAGAACCGGTCGTGGACGGTTGGGCTGATGTCGCTGGCCGTGACGCGGTAGCCGTCGTCGAGCAGTCGCTCGACGACCGCGAGCCCGATCCCGTCGGCTGCGCCGGTGACGAGCGCCACCGGGCCGGCGCCGGGTGCCACAGCTGCCTGGTCAGCATTCACTCGGGGCTCCTCGGGGACGTCGCGGAGGCAGCGGCGGGTCCTGGGTCTGCTCCGGCTCTCGGGCCGGAGGTGGCCAGCCAGCTGGGCCGATCCGGCGCGCCGAGGCTGGCGCCGCCGTCGACGCCGAGCGACTGCCCGTTGATCCAGGAGGACGCCGGGCTGAGCAGCCACAGGATGCTGGGCACGATGTCGTCGGGAACGGCCAGCCGTCGCTGCGGGGACGACGCGGCGAGCGCCGCCCGGTAGTGGTCGGGAACCGGGTTGAGCGTCGAGTGGACGTCCACGAAACCGGGGGCGACCGCGTTCACCCGGATGCCCGACGGTCCGGTCTCCAGTGCCAGCCCCCGGACGACCGCCTCCAGGGCGGCCTTTGATGCGGCGTAGGCGACGGTTCCGTTCTGCGGGCGGAGCGCGGCCCCGCTGCTGACCACCACGACGGAGGCGGTGCGGCCGCTCGCGATGGCCAGGCGGGCCAGGCTCGCCCCAGCGACCAGAGCCGACCGCGCGTTGACGGCCAGCACCTCGTCGAACATCTCCTCGGAGGTGTCGACGGCGCGCGCCGCCGGGAACAGGCCGGCGCTGTGGACGAGCCCGTCGAAAGGTCCCTGTTCCCTCCACAGTCGGTCCATGACGGCGGCGAGCTCGCCCCTCCGCGTCAGGTCGATCGCGGGACGGTCGAGCCCGGTCACCCGGTGGCCGTCCCCGCGGAGGGCCTCGCACACTCGGGACCCGATCCCGCCGTCCGCGCCGAGGACGAGGTACCGCCCCGGAGCCGGCCGCGAACCGGAGCCGGGAAGCAGGTCTCCGCCGGCGCGCGGCGGCTCGGTCAGCGCCATCCGGGCTCGTTGCTCCACGCGCCGCGGGTGTACTGCGCCGGGTACGGCGCCTCCCGCCACGACAGGCCGAGCTCGTGCGCCGCACGCAGCGGCCACGAGGGCTCCCGGAGGCTCGCCCGCCCGACGAAGACGACGTCCGCGGAGCCGTCGTCCAGCACGCTCTGCGCGTGGGCGGGGTCGGTGATGGCTCCCACCGCGGCCGTCGGCATCCCGGAGAACTCGCGTATCTCGCGGGCGAAGGGGACCTGGTAGCCGGGGCTCACGGTGATCTTCGCCTCGGCGACCAGCGCACCGCTGGACACGTCCACCAGGTCGACGCCGTGGTCGACGAGCAGCTTGGTGAGCTGGGCGGTCTCCTGGGTCGTCCAGCCTCCCTCGACCCAGTCGGTCGCCGAGAAGCGGATGAGCAGCGCCTTGTCGTCGGGCCAGGCGGACCGGACGGCGTCCACCACCTCCACGACGATGCGGATCCGGTTCTCGAAGCTCCCCCCGTAGGAGTCCGTGCGGGCGTTCGACAGGGGCGAGAGGAACTCGTGCAGGAGGTAGCCGTGGGCGGCGTGGATCTCGATCACGTCGAAGCCCGCCGCGTCCGCGCGGGCGGCGGCCGCGCGGAAGGCGTCGACGACGGCGGAGATGTCGTCGACCGTCATCTCCTCTGGCACGGCGAACCCCGTGAAGGCGCGCGCCGTGGGCGCGACGGTCGGCCAGCCGCCCTCCTCGGCGGGCAGCGTGCCGCTCCCCGGCGCGTAGGGCGCGTAGGTCGACGCCTTGCGGCCGGCGTGGGCGAGCTGCATCCCGATCGGCGCACCTTGGCTGTGCACGAAATCCGTGATCCGCCGCCAGGGCTCGATGTGGGCGTCGCTCCAGATGCCGGCGTCCTCGGCGCTGATCCGGCCCTCGGGGACCACCGCACTGGCCTCCGTCAGCACGAGGCCGAATCCGCCGGTGGCCCGTGCGCCGAGGTGAACGAGGTGCCAGTCGGTCGGCATTCCGTCGCGGTCGGGGCACGAGTACTGGCACATCGGCGCCAGCCAGATGCGGTTGCGCATCCTGACCCCGCGCAGGGACACCGGCTCGAAGAGTGAGGGCATGGCCGGAACCTATCCTGCAAATCGTAAGTCGTCACCTACGACTAACTATTGACAGCGGCTGGTGACCCGGGCAGTGTCCGACCTCGCAAGCGCCCCGCGCCACGACGATCGGAGAAGGTCCTCACGTGCCGTCGCCCAACGCCCAGCGGGACTCGACGTTCTCCTCGTCCGGATCTCCCACCGGCGCGACAGTCGGGCCCAGTGCCGCTCCCGCTCCGGCCACGTCCGATGGACCCGGAGCAGCGCCGTCCGGTCGTCCGGAGCCGTCGCGTCGACTGACGAACCGCACCATGCTCCTGCTGCTGCCCGTCGTGGTCGTCCTGGCGGTCTTCTTCTTCTACCCCCTGCTCGCGACGATGATCACGAGCCTGAGCGAGCCGACCTGGGGGCTGCAGCACTACCGGGCGCTGCTGGAAGACGGCGTCACGGTCAAGGTGCTGGTGCGCACGATCCTCACCGCCATCCTGGTGGCGGTGCTCGCGCTCCTGATCGCGTACCCGTACGCGTTCGCCATGACGCGGGTGAGTCCACGGGCGCGCCGGATGATGACCATCGTCGTCCTGCTCCCGTTCTGGACCAGCCTGATGGCGCGGACCTTCGCCTGGTACCTCCTGGAGCAGCAGGGTGGCCTGCTGCAGCGGTTCTTCGCGGTGCTCGGGTTCGAGGACGTCGTGCTCCTCGGCACCCTCAACGGGGTGACCGTCGCCATGGTCCAGGTGATGCTGCCCTTCATGGTCCTCCCGCTGTACAGCGGGATGGCCCGCATCGATCTCCGCCTGCTGGATGCGGCGCAGAGCCTGGGCGCCTCACGGTTCACGGCCTTCCGGAACGTCTACCTGCCCCTGACGGTGCCGGCGGTCGTCTCCGGCTTCACGCTCGTCTTCATCATCTCCCTCGGTTTCTACGTGACCCCCGCGATCCTCGGGTCACCGCGGCAGGCCCTGCTGTCGCAGGTCATCGCCACCCGGGTCTTCGACCTCCTCGACTTCCGTGGCGCCAGTGCGATGGGAGCCCTGCTCCTGGTGGCCACGCTCGTCGTGCTCCTGGCCGTCGCCCGGATCGCCCGTCCCGTCGCCGGCGCCGCGGAGGTCGCCCGCAATGACTGAGCCGACTCGCACGACGACGAAGAGCAGGCGCGGGACCGACGACGGTCTCGGCTGGGGGCTGCGCACCTGGGTGGCGCTGGTGATGGGGCTGCTCATCCTGCCCACCGTGGTCGTCATCCCCATGAGCTTCACCGATGAGCGGACCTTCCAGTTCCCCCCGGAGAACTGGTCGCTCCGGTGGTACGGGGAGTTCTTCACCTCGGACGCGTGGACGACGGCCTTCACGACCTCACTGCGGGTCGCCCTGGTCGTCGCGGTGCTGGCATCGGTGATCGGGATCGCGGCTGCCATCGCGCTCAACCGGTGGTCCCTGCCCGGCAAGGAGTTCGTGCGGCAGCTGGTCCTGGCGCCGCTGATCATCCCGTCGGTGGTGATCGCGGTCGCGCTCTACTACGTCTTCCTGGACTGGCAGCTGACGGGCAGTTTCCAGGGCTTCGTGCTCGCCCACACCGTGATCGCGGTGCCGTTCGTGATCGTCTCGGTGACGACCAGCCTGAACGGCTACGACCGCCAGCTCAGCCTCGCCTCGGCCAGTATGGGGGCCAACGCGGTGACGACCTTCCTGCGCGTCACGGTCCCGTTGATCATGCCGGGTATCGCGTCGGGGTTCGTCTTCGCCTTCGTCACCTCGCTCGACGAGGTGGTCATCGCGCTGTTCCTGCAGTCGCCCAGCTTCGAGACCCTCCCGGTCCGCATGTACGAGGGCGTCACGTCCGACATCGACCCGACCGTGGCCGTGGCCTCGACCCTCATGGTCCTCGCGACCCTGATCGCCCTCCTGATCCCCGAAGTCCTGCGTCTGCGGAGGCCCAAGTCATGACGATCGACAGCCAGACGACCGACAGCCGGCCGGCCGGCGCCCACGACCGGGAGCGCCACGGGCACGGGCTCGACGTCGTCGGGGTCACCAAGCGCTACCCCGGGGCTGCCCGACCGGCCGTCGACGACGTGAGCCTCAGCATCGGTGCCGGGGAGTTCCTCACCCTGCTCGGCCCCAGCGGTTCGGGGAAGTCGACGCTGCTGTCGATGATCGCCGGGTTTACCCGCCTCGACAGCGGCTCGATCGCGGTCAACGGCGAGGACATCAGCGGACTGAAGCCGCACAAGCGCAACCTCGGCATCGTCTTCCAGCAGTACGCGCTCTTCCCCCACATGACGGTGGCTGCCAACGTGGCGTACGCGCTGCGTCAGCGCCGGGTGCCCGCCGGCGAGATCACCCGGCGGGTCGCCGAGGCCCTGGATCTCGTCAGGCTCGGGCACCTGGCGCAGCGCCTGCCCGCCCAGCTCTCGGGTGGTGAGCAGCAGCGAGTCGCACTAGCCCGTGCCGTGGTCTACGAGCCCAGGGCCCTGCTGCTCGACGAGCCGCTCAGCGCGCTGGACAAGAAGCTGCGCACCGAGCTTCAGTCCGGGATCGCAGAGATGCACAGGACGCTCGGGATGACCTTCGTGTTCGTGACCCACGACCAGGACGAGGCCCTGAGCCTCTCCGACCGGATCGCCGTCTTCAACGCCGGCCGCATCGAGCAGGTCGGGACCCCGCGGGAGCTCTACGAGGAGCCGGCCTCCCTGTTCGTGGCCGAGTTCCTTGGTGAGTCCAACACCTTCGCCGGTGACGTGCGGGCCGGTGTCTTCGAGACGGCGGGGGCGCGGCTGCGCCTCACCGACAAGCAGGCCACCGGGGTGAGCGGCAGCGCACCCCGTTCCCTGCTCGTGCGCCCGGAGCGCATCACGCTGCGCCCGGTGGCAGACGACCCGGCCGGCGGGCTCAACAGCCTGCGCGCCCGGGTGGAGGGGATCGTCTACGCGGGTGACCACAGCCGCGTGGCCCTGACCTTCGACGGGGGGACGACCGGCTCCGCCGTCGTCCCCGCGGCCGCACCGCTGCTCGTCATGCCGGGGGCGACCGTCGTCGCCTGCTGGGAGCCCGAGCACCAAGCGGTGGTGGCTCATTGACAGACCGGTACGTCGCAGCGCACGGAAGCCCCGTCAGCCACTAACGAAGGAATCGTCCATGCACCGCACGATCAAGCCTGCTCGCATCGCCGTCATCGGGGTGCTCGCCGTCGCAACGGCAGCCTGCGGCTCGGACGGGGGCTCCGCCGGCTCGTCGGGGTCCGCGGACGAGGGGGGCACCATCACCTACGTCGGCTACGGCGGGGAGACCCAGGACGGTCAGGTCACCGCCTGGCAGGAGCCGTTCACCGAGGAGACCGGCACGACCTTCCAGAACGACACGCCGCCCACCCTCGCCAAGCTCACCGCGATGGTGGAGTCCGGCAACGTCACCTGGGACGTCATGGGAGCGGCGGCCGCCGAGACCATCCAGCACTGCGGCACGCTGTTCGAGCCGCTGACCGACGTCGACCTGCACCCGGGCGTGTACGAGTACATGTCCCAGGAAGAGCTCGGTGATTGCGGTGTCCCGGTGTTCACGGCACCGGCCATCCCCTTCTACAACACCGACGAGTTCGCCGAGGACCCGCCGACGACGATCGAGGACGTCTTCGACGTCGAGAAGTACCCGGGCAAGCGGATCTTCCTGCCATTCATCACGGCCGGCACGCTCGAAGAGGCGCTGCTCGCCGACGGGGTCGCCCCCGACGAGCTCTACCCGCTCGACGTGGATCGGGCCCTGGCCAAGCTGGACACGCTCGGCGACGACCTGATCATTCCGGCCAACTATGGCGAGCTGCAGCAGGCGATGGCCGCCGGCAACGTCGCCTTCGCCTTCTCGACCCCGTCGCGGGCGTCGTTCACCATCGGGGACGGCGCTCCGTACGCGCCCATCTGGGACAAGACCATCGTCTCCGCCAGTGTCGTCGGGATCCCCAAGGGTGCGCCGAACGTCGAGGCGGCCAAGGACTGGCTGGCGTACATCTCCCAGCCCGAGCCGCAGGCGGTCGCCGCCGAGCTGACGACGCTTCCGCCGGCCAACGCCGAGTCCGCCCCGGACTACAGCGACGTCCAGCAGCTCGTGGACGCGTTCACCGACGAGCACCAGGAGACCCTCGTCTGGATGGACAGCCAGTGGTGGGCCGAGAACCAGCTGGCCACGCAGGAGCGCTTCACCCAGTGGCAGGTCGGCTGACCGACCTACCGGCGCGGGGTCCCGCCCCGCGCCGGTAGGGCACGGATGAGGCTGCCGGGCGGACCGGCGGCCTCATCCATGCCTTCGGCCCGGTCCACGCCGCCGGGTGCCGCCGCTGCGGCACCGTGGACACCCGCACCGCCGCTCGGGGCGGGCGCCCCCGCCTCGTCCCGGTCGGGTCAGAAGTCGTCGACGTCGTCGGTCAGGAGCTGGGTGACCCGCTCCAGGAAGAACGCCGCGTCGGCCGCGGACACGATGCGGTGGTCGCAGGTGAGCCCGACCTCCGCGATGGGTGCGGTGCCGATCGTGCCCATCGCGGTGACCACGGGCTGCACCTCGATGGCACCGACCGACAGGATGGCCGCCTGACGCGGCGGCACGTAGGCCGAGAACCGGCGCACGCCGTACATGCCGAGGTTAGTCACCGTGAAGGTCGCCGGCCGTCTGTCGGCCTGGGCGGGGAGCGTGCCGTTCCACGTCGCCTCGCTGAGGAGGCGGGTCAGGGTCGAGACGCGCTCGAGCGAGAGGACGTCGGCATCCTGTACCGAAGCCGACGCCTGGCGTCCGTTGGTCGCGATCACGATCGCCACGTCGATGTGGTCCTGGAAGACGACACGGTGACGCTCGTACGTGGCGTTCAGCGTCGGGAACGACGTCAGGGCCACCGCGCAGGCCTTGACGAAGACGTCGTTGTACGTGGGCACCGGCCCGGTCCGGCCGGCTCGGGCACGCAGCGCCATGCAGGCGGTCATGTCCACCTTGGCGAACAGCGTGAACTGCTGCGGTGGCGAGTTTTCCGACCGCAGGTCCGCGGCCAGCGGGGAGGGCGTGAAGTGTGCGGTCCCGGGTGGGTCGAAGCGGTGGCCGATCTCGGAGGGAGCGCTCTCGACCGGACGCGGATGGTGGTTACGCGGCAACGGTGACCCCTCACGTGAGCGCGCCGAGCCGCGGCATCGCCCGCACTCGACCTCCAGGGGGCTGAAGTTACAACTCAGCGGACAGCAATGTCCACGACATGGGACAACGCGTTGTAAAACGATCGACAGTTGTCAGCTGCTGGAAACAATCGAGAGGACCGGTTACCGTGACCGTCCGTGGCGTCCCCGCGACGACCGACCGAGCCGAGGGAGGCGGGGCCCGCGTGACCGACGGGAAGCCGGAGCCTGCCGCCGCCGCGCAGCCGGGCTTGATCAGCAAGTTCAGCATGGTCATCGACCTGCTCACGATCCACGAGGACCTGTCCATCGCGGACCTGGCGTACCTCGCCGGCGAGCCGCGCAGCTCGATGTACCGCCTGGTGAAGGCGTTGACCAGCGTCGGGTTCGTGGAGGTCGGCGCGAGCAGGGGCCGGGTGCGTCTGGGGGCCAAGCTCTTCAAGATCGGTCAGGCCGCCGGCCGGCGCTACGACATCCGGCGGCTCGCCCTGCCGATCCTGATCGAGTTGCGCGAGCAGACCGGCGTCACGGTCTACCTGTGCGTCCGTGAGGACTTTGATGCGCTCTGCGTCGAGCGGGTCGAGGGGAAGGGGGCGCACCTGCTGTCCCTGCGCACCGGCACCTCCATCCCGCTACACCTCGGCGCAGCCGCCAAGGTGCTGCTTGCTTACGGCGGGCCCTCGCTCTGGGACGCCTATGCCCGCCACGTCGAAGAAGGCGGGGGCGTCGCCGATCACATCCGTGGCGTGCTCGAGCAGCACCTCTCCCCGCAGCTCGTGGCGTTGAAGGAGGAGATGGAGGAGATCCGGCTGACCGGTCTGTCGGTCAGCAACTCCGACGTCGTGCTCGGGGTCGCCGCCCTCGGTGCTCCCGTCCGTGACGAGCACGGCGCTGTGTGCGCGGCCATCTCGATCGGCGGCGAGGCCCGCCACGTGCTGGGTGAATCGAAGGAGCGGAACGAGCTGCTCGTCCGCCGGGCCGCCCAGAAGCTCAGCGCTGCACTGGGTTTCGCGCCCGACGTGGCGGGCGGGCCGAGCTCCGGCCCGGGCCCTAGCCCTGTACCGGTGATCGGGCGGGTGAGCCACGTCGGCCTGGTCGTGCACGACCTGGACGACGCGAAGGTGCGGCACTGTGGGCTGGTCGGGGGCCGGGCGTGGCGGACGCTCGAGTACGGTCCCTCGACCGTCGGTGAGATGACCTACCGGGGGCGCGCTGTGTCGTCGACGGTCGCGGTCGCGACTGCCGAGGGGCCCGACGGTGCGGTGGACCTCGTGTCACCCGTGGCCGGCGTGAACATCCACCGCGACTGGCTGGAGGAGCGCGGAGAGGGCTTCCACTACGTCAACGTCCCGGTCGAGTCCCTGGACGAAGCGGTGGACACCATGCGCAGGGGCGGCTTCTCCGTCGTCCAGTCGGGGCGAAGCGTGACCAACGGCGCCGAGTTCGCCTACGCCTTCTTCGACACCGCCGGCGAACTCGGCTACGTGACGAGGGCTTCGCAGCGCTGACGCGCCATAGTTTGTCAGCGTTGACAAACTACCGGGGATCGCCCAGCATGGCGGTCACGTGGAGTGCCGGCGACCGTCCGACGTGACGTGCGAGAGCGACCTCCGACCTCGAGATTGCGAGCAGCCGATGAGCCGTGCCGATCACGCAGACACCGTCTTCGTCAACGGGACGGTCCTGACCATGGACGGCCCGCTGGGCGCGGAGGCCCCCACCGCCATCGCCGTCTCGGACGGCCGCATCCGTTACGTCGGGGACGACGCGACGGCCCGCTCCTGGCTTGCGGGGGAGTGCGAGCTCGTGGACCTCCGGGGCGCGACGGTGCTGCCCGGGTTCATCGAGAGCCACGCCCACCCGGCGCTCTACGGCAGGAACCTGCTCGAGGTGGACTGCCGGCCGGCCGTGGCCGACTCCGTCGCGGCCGTGCAGGCCGCGGTCGCCGCGAAGGTCGCCTCGTCGCAGCCGGGGGAGTGGGTCCTCGGCTGGGGCTGGGACGAGACGCACTTCGCCGAGGGACGGGCGCCCCTGCTGGAGGAGCTCGACCGCGTCGCGCCGGCGAATCCCGTGCTGCTCCGGCGGGTCTGCGGTCACATGGCGGTCGTCAACTCCGCGGCGCTGCGGGCGATGGACGTCCCGGACGACGTGGCCGACCCCGCGGGCGGGCACGTCGGACGAGATGCGTCGGGACGGCTGACCGGGCTGCTGCAGGAGAAGGCGCAGGGGCTGGTCGTGCCGCCGCCGTACAGCGCCGGCGACGTGCGCCGCGGCTTCCGGCTGGCCCAGGCCAAGTACGCCTCGTGGGGCGTCACCACCGTCCACGACATGTCCGCGCGCGGCCCCGACATGCAGGTCTACCAGCACCTGCACGTCACCGGGCAGCTCGACATCCGGGTCCGGCCGTGGCTGTGGGCCGTGGACGCGAACGGGTGGGACGGCGTCCTGGCCGAAGCCCTGACGGTGGGTGTCGCCAGCGGTCTGGGCGACGACATGCTCCGCCTGCAGGGCGTGAAGTTCATGCTGGACGGCAGCATCGGTGGGCGGACGGCCGCAGTGGCCGAGCCCTTCCAGGACAGCTGCGACACCGGCATCCTCACCATGAGCCTGGACGAGACGGCCCCCTGGGTGACCGCGGCGCTCGCCGGCGGGCTGCGCGTCGCCATCCACGGGATCGGGGAGCGGGCCATCGACGTCGCCATCGACTCGGTGCAGCGGGCCACCGCCGAGCTCGGGCACGACGAGGTGACCGCGATGCGCAACCGGATCGAGCACTGCGCGCTGCCGACCGAGCAGAACCTGCTCGACATGAAGCGGCTCGGCCTCATCGCCGCGTCGTCGGTCGGTTTCCTCTACACCCTCGGGGACAGCTACCTGGCCAACCTCGGGCCGGAGCGGGTGCAGCGGGCGTACCCGCACCGGTCGTTCCAGGAGCACGGGATCGTCGCGCCGGGGAACTCGGACTCGCCGGTGACCGAGGGCAACCCGTGGCTCGGCATCTACGGGGCCGTCACCCGCACCACGCGCAGCGGGCAGGTGCTCGACACGACGCAGAACATCTCGATCGAGGCCGCGCTCCGGGCCTACACCCGCGACGCCGCCTACGCCTCCTTCGAGGAGGAGCACCTCGGGGTGATCCGCCCGGGGGCCCCCGCCGACCTGAACGTCCTCACCGAGGACCCCTTCGCCGTCGGGCCGGAGAACCTCCACCGCATGGAGACCGCCGAGACCTACCTCGCCGGGCGACGGGTGCACGTCCGATGAAGTTCCACGCCCAGCTTGCCGAGGCGCTCCTCCGGCACGACATCGGTGCGCTCTACGGGCTGATCGGTGACGGCAACCTGTTCTTCGTCGACCACTTCGTCCGCGAGCTCGGTGGCCGCTACATCCCGGCGGTCCACGAGGCCAACGCCGTGATGATGGCTGCCGGCCACGCCCGCGTGACCGGTCGGGTCGGCGTGGCCACCGTGACCCACGGCCCGGGGCTGGCCAACACGGTCACCGCGCTGATCGAGGCGGTGAAGAGCCGCATCCCGCTGGTCCTGCTCGCCGGCGACACGTCGCGGCTGGAGACCTGGGGGCCGCAGAACGTCGACCAGCAGCCGCTGGTGCTCGCAACCGGCGCCGGCTTCGAGGTGGTCCGCTCCCCGCTCACGCTGGAAGCGGACCTGGAGACCGCGCTGCGGCGTGCCTGGTCCGAACGCCGGCCGATCGTGCTGAACATGCCGATCGAGTACATGTGGGTCGACGTCGAGCCGTCGCCCGCGCGGCCTCCGCTGGCGCTGACCCGGCCGAGGACCGCTCCCGATCCCGAGGCGCTGGACGCCGCCGTCGGCATCATCCTGTCGGCGAACCGGCCGATCGTGCTCGCCGGCCAGGGGGCGCTGGACGCCCGCGACGAGCTGGTCGAGCTGGCCCGCGCGATCGGCGCCCCGCTGGCGACGACGATGCAGGCCAAGGACCTCTTCGCCGGTGAGCCGGCGAACCTGGGCATCTTCGGCTCGCTGTCGACGATCGCCGCGCAGGAGATCATCGCCGAGAGCGACTGCGTCATCGCCTTCGGCGCCAGCCTGAACCCGAAGACGACGTACGACGGTGAACTGCTCACCGGCAAGGCGCTCGTCCACTGCGACGCGGAGCCCGCGTCCATCGACCGGTTCGTCGGGGTGTCCGCGTCGGTCCTCGGGGACGCCGCGCTGACCGCGCGGACGATCACCGAGTGGCTGCGCGAGGCCGACGTCACGACGACGCGGTTCGACGGCGAGCGGACCACGAGCCGGCTCGTCCCGCCGAGCCGCCGCGGCACCCCCGGCCGGCCGGGGACGGTCGACGCGCAGACGGCGCTGCTGCACCTGGACGAGGCCCTTCCCGACGACCACGCGGTGGTGTGTGACGTCGGCCGCTTCGCCCTCTATGCCCTCCGTGTGATGGAGGCGCCGGACGCACGGTCCTGGCTCTGCTCGGGAGCCGGCTTCGCCGCGATCGGCATGGGCATGGGCATGGCGATCGGCAGCTGCGTGGCGCGACCGGACCGGCCGACGGTCCTGGTGGTCGGGGACGGCAGCTTCATGCTCGGTGGGCTCAACGAGCTCACGACCGCCGTCCAGCAGGGCCTCGACCTGGTCTGCATCGTGTGCAACGACGGCTCGTACGGCGCCGAGCACATCCAGTTCGTCAACCGCGACCTCGACCCGTCGCTCTCCGACTTCGACTGGCCCGACTTCGCCGGCACGGCCGAGGCCCTGGGGGCCCGCGGCGTCACCGTGACGTCGGAGGAGGAGCTCGGGCGCATCGACGACGCGCTGCGCGACCGCGACCGGCCCGTGCTGATCGACCTGCGGCTGGATCCGTACCGGGTCACCTCGCTCGAGTGACCGACACGTCGACCACCCACCCAGACGACAGGAGCACGACGTGCCGCTGAACCTTCCCGACGGCAAGCGGATCGCGGTGAACATCGGGGCCGACTTCGACGCCCACTCGGTGTGGATGGGGACGTTCGGGCTGACGAGCCCGAGCTACCTCTCCCGCGGCGAGTTCGGGGCCGAGGTCGGTGTGCCGCGCGTGCTGGAGCTCTTCGCCCGCTACGGCGTGCGCGGCACCTGGTGCACCCCCACGCACTCGATGCAGACCTTCCCCGAGGCGTTCGAGAAGGTGCTGGCCGCCGGCCAGGAGATCGCCGCGCACGGCTGCTTCCACGAGGGGGTGCCGAAGCTCGAACACGACGAGGAGCGCCGCCTGATGGCGGTGCAGCTCGACCTGCACGAGCGGCTCGTCGGCACGCGACCGCGCGGCTACCGATCGCCGGCGTGGGACTTCACCGAGCACACCCTGGCCATCCTCGAGGAGAACGGCTTCGACTGGGACTCCTCCCTGATGGGCCGGGACTTCGAGCCGTACCACCCGCGTCCGGTGGAGGTCCGATGGGAGGAGGGGAACGTCTTCGGTCCGCCGAGCCGCCTGCTGGAGTTCCCGGTCTCCTGGTTCCTCGACGACTTCCCGCCCACCGAGTACGTGCCCCGGGTGAGCCCGGGGCTGGGGTCGACCGAGGTGCTGTTCCAGCGCTGGAAGGACCACTTCGACTACGCCTACGAGCGGGTCCCGAACGCCGTGCTGGCCCTCACCGTGCACCCGCAGACGATCGGCCGGGCGCACCACATCCTCATGCTCGAGCGGCTGCTGGAGCACATGGCGGGGCATGACGGCGTGTGGTTCGCCGCGCTGAGCGACATCTACGACGTCTGGACCGACGACTGAGCACCGGGGGAGCAGAAGAGATGGCCGACGGCGTGGAGTACCCGGTCCCCGGCCTGTCCGAGCCGGTGGAGATCCTCGTCGACGAGTGGGGCGTGCCGCACCTGTACGCCGGCTCGCGGGACGACGTCTTCCTGGCGCAGGGCTTCAACGCCGCGCGGGACCGGCTCTTCCAGATCGACCTGTGGCGCCGCCGCGGTCTCGGGCAGCTGTCCGAGGTCTTCGGCGCCGAGCACGTGGAGCGCGACCGCGCCGCCCGGCTGTTCCTCTACCGGGGTGACATGCGCGCGGAGTGGCTCTCCTACGGCTCGGACACCAAGCGGGTCGTCAGCGCCTTCGTCGCCGGGATCAACGCGTTCGTGCGCCTGGCGCGAGCGGATCCGTCCCACCTGCCGCCCGAGTTCGCAGAGCTCGGCTACCTGCCCGCCCTATGGGAGCCGGCCGACGTGGCGCGGATCCGCAGCCACGGGCTGTTCTACAACCTGGAGCAGGAGGTGGCGCGGGCCCGGACGCTGCGCGACTTCGGGCCCGAGGTGGAGGAGCTGCGCCGGGTGCGAGAGCCCGCCGCGCCGCTCGTCGTCCCGGAGGGGCTGGACCTCTCGCTGATCCCCGACGACGTGCTGCGCGTCTACCGGCTGGCCACGACCCCGCCGGTGCTCGCCCAGGCGGTCGCCGACCCCGGCCCGCGCCACGACCCGGAGGGCAGCAACAACTGGGTGCTGGCCGCGTCCCGGACGGCGACGGGGCGGCCCATCCTGGCCAACGACCCGCACCGCGCGCTGACCTTGCCGGCGCTGCGCTACCTGGCCCATCTGTCCGCACCCGGGCTGGACGTCATCGGCGGGGGAGAGCCGGCGCTGCCGGGGATCTCCATCGGTCACAACGGCCGGATCGCCTTCGGGCTCACGATCTTCGCGATCGACCAGGAGGACCTCTACGTCTACCGCACCAACCCCGACGACCCGCGGGAGTACTGGTACGACGGCGGTTGGTCCCGCATGCGCGTGGTGCACGAGACGGTGCGGTCGGGACCCGCCGACGAGCATCCGGTCGAGCTGGTGTTCACCCAGCACGGTCCGGTCGTGTTCGAGGACCCCGACCGGCTCACGGCCTTCGCCGTCCGGGCGGCCTGGCTGCAGCCGGGCATGGCGCCGTACCTCGGCAGCATGGACTACATGGGCGCACCGGACCCGGATGCGTTCGTCACGGCGATGAACCGCTGGGGCGCGCCCGGGGAGAACCAGATCTACGCCGCACCGGACGGCACGATCGGCTGGCAGCCCGCCGGGCTCGTCCCGGTCCGTCCGAACTGGGACGGCACGCTGCCGGTTCCCGGCGACGGCAGGTACGAGTGGGACGGCTTCTACGACGGTGACCAGCTGCCCTCGGCGAGGAACCCCGAGGGCGGCTGGCTCGCCACCGCCAACGAGATGAACCTGCCGGCCGACTACCCCAACGCGGAGCGGACGGTCACCTACGACTGGTACGCAGCCGTGCGCCACGAGCGCATCGCCGAGCGGCTCGGTTCGCGGGACGGCTGGTCGGTGCAGGACTGCGTGGAGCTGCAGACCGACTACGTGAGCGTGCCGGCCCGGCGCATCGTGGCCGAGCTGGCGCGGCTGGTGCCGTCCAGCACCGAGGACGTCGTGCAGCGAGCGCTGGACCTGCTGCTGGGCTGGGACGGCGAGGAAGGGCCCCGGTCCGCGGCGGCCGCGCTGTTCGAGATCTGGTACCGCCGGCACCTGCGTCCGGGTCTGCTGGGCGCGGCGCTGGCCCGCCTGCTGCCCGAGGACCGGCGGGCGGAGGCGCTGGCGCGGATCTCGCCGGTCGAGGACACCTCGGCGGACTGCCGGGTGGACCTGGACCTGCTGCTGCGGCCGGGTGACCGGCTCGGGCCGCACCCGGACCGGGTCCTCGCCGACGTGCTGGAGCGCTCGCTCGCGTCGGCGTGGGCGGAGGTGCGGGAGCTGCTGGGGGAGGACCCGGCGGCGTGGGAGTGGGGCACGGTGCACCGTGCCCGGCTGCGCCACCCGCAGGCCGATCTGCTCGGTCCCGGGCACGCCGCCTGGAGCGCGCTCGAGACGGTGCCCCGCGGCGGCAGCGGTGACACGGTCGGCTGCTGCACCTACGACCGGCACTTCACCCAGACGGTCGGGGCGAGCTTCCGGCTGGTCGTCGACGTCGGCGGCTGGGACAACAGCGTGGCGATGAATTCGCCGGGCCAGTCCGGCGTGCCCACGAGCGAGCACTACCAGGACCTGCTCGGCCCGTGGGGGCGGGACGAGTCGTTCCCGCTGCTCTACAGCCGGGAGCGGGTGCTCGCGCACCTCGGGCACCGCATCGTGCTGGTCCCCGCACCCGACCCGGACCCGCCGGCGTGACCCGCCGGGGGATGGGCCGCGCGCCGCCGCGGCGTCGCCGATCCTCGACATTCCGTCCACGAGGGTCGGGAGCACTGGACGCGCCGTCCATCACCCGTCGGCGGAACCCGCGCCTACCGTTCGAGCACCGCACATCGAGGAGGAACCGTGAGCGTCGTCGAGCAGGCAGTTGCCGTGGATGGCCCCGAGCTGGAGCAGGTGCGCCGTCTGGTCACCGAGCTCCCCGGCCCGCGCAGCCGAGAACTGGCCGCGCGCCGCGCCGCGGCCCTCCCCGCCGGTCTCACCAGCGCCCAGCCGGTCTTCGCGGCGGCCGGCGGCGGAGGCGTCCTCGTCGACGTCGACGGCAACAGCTTCATCGACTTCGGCAGCGGCATCGCGGTCACCAGCGTCGGGAACAGCGCGGCGCGGGTCGTCGCGCGGGCCACGGAGCAGCTCCAGCAGTTCACCCACACCTGCTTCCTGGTGAACCCCTACGAGGGCTACGTCGAGGTGTGCGAGGCGCTCAACCGGCTGACGCCCGGCGACCACGAGAAGCGCACGGCGCTCTTCAACACCGGCGCGGAGGCGCTCGAGAACGCCGTGAAGTACGCCCGGATGGCCACCGGACGGACCGGCGTCGTCGTCTTCGACCACGCCTACCACGGCCGCAGCATGCTCACGATGGCCATGACCGCGAAGAACACGCCCTACAAGAAGGGCTTCGGTCCGCTGGCCGGCGAGGTCTACCGCTCCCCGATGGCCTACCCCTACCGCGCGCCCGGTGGAGCCGAGCGGGCCACGGCCGACGCCCTCGCCGCGCTGCGCGACCTCATCGACGTGCAGGTGGGCGCCGACCAGATCGCCTGCGTGGTGCTGGAGCCCATCCAGGGGGAGGGCGGCTTCATCGTTCCCTCGCCCGGTTTCTTCCCGGCCGTCGCGGAGCTGTGCCGCGAGCGCGGGATCCTCTTCGTCGCCGACGAGGTGCAGACCGGCTTCGCCCGCACCGGCGACCTGTTCGCCTGCGAGCACGAGGGCGTCGTCCCGGACCTGATCACCACCGCGAAGGGGCTGGCCGGCGGTCTTCCGCTGGCCGCCGTCACGGGCCGGGCGGAAATCATGGACACCGTGCACCCCGGCGGGATCGGCGGCACCTACAGCGGCAACCCGGTGTCCTGCGCGGCCGCTCTTGGCGTGATGGAGTCGATCGAGCAGGAGGGGCTGGTCGAGCGGGCCCGCCACATCGGCACCGTCTTCCTCGACCGGCTCCGGGAGATCGCCGCCTCCTCCCCGGTCGTCGGCGACGTCCGGGGCCGCGGCGCGATGATCGCGGTGGAGCTCGTCCGCCCCGGCACGACCGAGCCCGACCCGGCCGCGGTGGCCGCCGTCGTGAAGTACTGCCAGGAGCGCGGGCTGCTCGTGCTCACCGCCGGCACCTACGGCAACGTGCTGCGCTTCCTGCCGCCGCTGGTCATGCCGGACCACCTGCTGGCGGAGGGCCTGGACATCCTGTCCGAGGCCTTCGCCGTCCTCTGACGCCGACGACGGACCCGGGAGCCGGAACCTTGACCGCCACGACCAGCAGCACCGCAACGGTCCAGCTGCAGAACCTCATCGACGGCCGTTGGCAGGACGGGCACGGGCAGCACCTGGTGTCCACCAACCCGTCCCGCCCCGACCAGGCGGTCGGCACCGGTGCCCTCGCGGGCACCGACGAGGTGGACCAGGCCGTCGCCGCGGCCACCCGTGCGGCTGCCTCCTGGCGGCGCACGCCGCACCACGAGCGGGCCGGCGTGCTCGCCCGGGCCGCGGCGATCGTGGAGCAGAACGCCCAGACGTGGGGTCACGAGCTGGCCGCGGAGGAGGGCAAGACCCGGCCCGAGGGCATCGGGGAGGTGCTCCGGGCGGCTCAGATTCTGCGGTTCTTCGCGGGGGAGGCCGACCGCGAGGCGGGGGAGACGTACGCGTCGCCGCGCCGCGGGGAGCGGATCCTGGTGGCCCGGCGCCCGGTCGGCGTCGTCGCCGTCATCACGCCGTTCAACTTCCCGATCGCGATCCCGGCCTGGAAGATCGCCCCCGCGCTGTCGTACGGCAACACCGTCGTCTGGAAGCCGGCCAGCCTCGTGCCGGTGCTGGCGCTCCGCCTGGCGCAGGCGCTGCACGACGCCGGGCTGCCGCCGGGGGTGCTCAACCTGGTCATCGGCGGCGGCTCGACCGGTGGGCACCTCGTCGACCATCCCGGCGTGCACGCCGTCACCTTCACGGGCTCGACCGGCGTCGGCCGGTCCATCGCGGCTGCCTGCGCGGCCCGCGGGGTGCCCATCCAGGCCGAGATGGGCGGCAAGAACGCCGCCGTCGTGCTGGACGACGCCGACCTCGATCTGGCGGTCGAGCAGGTGCTGCTGGGCGCCTTCCGGTCGACCGGCCAGAAGTGCACCGCGACCTCCCGGCTCGTCGTCACCGACGGGATCGCCGACGCCTTCGTCGACGCCTTCGCGCGCCGCGCCCGATCGCTGGTCGTCGGCGACGCGGTGGCCGAGGGGACGCAGATGGGGCCGCTGGTCAGCGCCGACGCGCGCGCCACCGTGCACTCAGGGGTCGAGGCGGCGCTGGCCCAGGGTGCGGTCCCGCTGGCCGGCGGCAGCGCGTTCCCCGGTGGCTCGCTCGCCGACGGCTGGTTCATGGCACCCACGGTGCTCGAGCTGCCGTCGACCGACCTCGAGCTGTGGCGGGAGGAGCTGTTCGGCCCGGTCGTCGGCGTCGTGCGCGCCCGCGACACCGCCGAGGCGTTCGAGCTGGCCAACGACAGCGCCTTCGGCCTGTCCGCCGCGGTCTTCACCAACGACCTGTCGCGGGCGCTGGACGCCGTCGACGAGATCGACGTCGGCATGCTGCACGTGAACTCCGAGACGGCCGGCGCCGACCCCCACGTGCCCTTCGGCGGGACGAAGCAGAGCGGTTACGGGCCCAAGGAGCAGGGGCGAGCCTCGCGCGAGTTCTTCACGCACACCACGACGGTCTACCTGCGCGGTGGTGGCCCGGCGTGACGCCGGGAGCGCTGGACTCGCTGCTCATCGCGGACTTCAGCCGGGTGCTGGCGGGTCCGTACGTCACCATGCTGCTGGGCGACCTCGGTGCCGAGGTGGTCAAGGTGGAGCACCCCTCCGGTGACGACACGCGCGCCTGGGGCCCTCCGTTCGGCCCCGACGGGACGGCCACGTATTTCGCCGGGGTCAACCGGAACAAGCGCTCCGTCTCGCTCGACCTGCGGACGCCCGAAGGAGCCTGGGCGGCCCGCGAGCTGGTCTCCCGGGCGGACGTGGTGGTGGAGAACTTCCGCACCGGGTCGATGGAGCGGCTGGGGCTGGGGCCGAAGACGCTGCTGGCGGAGCGCCCGGAACTCGTCTATTGCTCGATCACCGGGTTCGGCAGCGGCGCCGGCGCCGCGATGCCGGGCTACGACCTGCTGGTGCAGGCGGTCGGGGGCTTGATGAGCGTCACCGGCCCGCACCCCGGCGAGCCGACCAAGGTGGGCGTGGCCCTGGTCGACGTCATCACCGGGCTGCACGCCGGCGTCGGGATCCTCGCGGCGCTGCGGCACCGCGAGCGGACCGGCCAGGGTCAGCACGTCGAGGTCAACCTGCTGAGCAGCCTGCTGTCGGCACTGACCAACCAGTCGAGCGGCTACCTCGGCGCCGGCGTGGTGCCCACCATCATGGGCAACCGGCACCCGAGCATCGCCCCGTACGAGGTGTTCCCGACCGCCGACCGTCCCTTGGTCCTCGCGGTCGGCAACGACCGGCAGTTCGCCGCGCTTGCCGCCGTCCTCGGCGCGCCGGAGCTGGCGACGGACGACCGCTACGCGACGAACACGATGCGCGTGCAGCACCGCGCCGCGCTGTCCGAGGAGCTGAATGGTCTGCTGCAGCGGGCCGGGGCGGACGAGTGGTTCGACCGGCTGACCGCCGCCGGCGTGCCGGCCGGTCCCATCAACGACCTCGCCGACGCCTTCGCGCTCGCGTCCCGGCTCGGGCTGGAGCCGACCGTGACGGTCCCCGGCTCGCCGGTGCCCGGAACGGCTCACCCGGTGCGGATGTCGGCCACGCCGGCGACGTACCGGCTCCCGCCTCCCGCGCTCGGGGCCTGACGGCGTCCGGCCCGGGTCGCCCGATCCGGTCCGCTGTCGCGGAGCGCGCCGTCCCCGGCGACCTGCGGCTCTACGCTGGGTCCCGGTCGGCCGCGGGAGGTGGCCACGGCGTCCAACGGGAGGCGACATGGCGGTGACAGTCGGCCGCCTGCTCACCGACCGCCGCCTGGGGCTCACGCTGGTCGCCGGGGCGCGCGGCGCCGACCGGCCGATCACCTGGGCGCACGCCATCGAGCTGGAGGACCCCACTCCCTGGCTCGGCGGTGGCGAACTGGTGATGACGACGGGCCTGCGCCTGTCCACGGACCCCGCCGAGCAACGTGCCTACGTCCGGCGGCTGCACGCCCGGGGTGTCACCGCCCTCGCGCTGGACACCGGTACCCGCCACACCGTCGTCCCCGAGCAGCTGGTGGCCGAGGCGGACCGGCTGGACTTCCCCGTCCTGGCCGTCGCCGCGCAGGTGCCCTTCATCGCGATCGGCCGAGCCGTGGCCGAGGCGCTCGCCGCGGACGACGAGGCCGCGGCCAAGAGGGTGGTGGACCAGCAGCAGCGGCATGCCCGGGCGACGCTCGAGGGCGGCATCCCGGGCCTCGTCGACGCGCTGGCCGCCACGCTCGGCGCGGACGTGCTGGTCCTCGACGTCCGCGAGCACGTCCTGGCATCCGCCGGGCGCCGGGTGGCGCAGCGCCAGCAGGCGCTGCTCGCGCGCGCCCGGCGCTCCGGTGCCAACGGCGTGCACGTGGACACCACGGGGTGCCTGACCAGCCAGGCGCTGGGTGTGAGCACGGTGCGGCTGGGGCGGATCCTGGTCGCGACACCGGCGCCGCTCACCTCGACGCGGCGGCTGCTGGTCAGCCATGCCGTCTCGCTCATCTCGATCGAGCTGGAGAAGCCTGCCGAGTTGGTCACGGTGGAGCGCCGGCTGCAGGCGCGTCTGCTGGCGGCGCTGCTGTCCGGGGTCCTCGACGACGACCTCGGACAGCTCCGCTACTTCGGGTTCGCACCGGACGGCGAGGTCGTGGTCCTCGTGCTGATGGAGACAGGATCGGTGCTCACGGCCGAACGGGTGTTGGAGGAGGCGTTGGGGAGCGCCGGGGTGGCACACCTGAGCGCGGCCGAGGAGGACACGGTGACCGTGCTGCTCTCCGCGCAGGCGGACGCCGGGCTGCCCGAGCGCATCCAGTCGGCGCTGCGGGCGGGTCTGCGACGCAGTGTCAGCGCCGGTCTGGGCGGCCCGGTGCCGCTCGGACGAGCGGCGGTCAGCCGACGTCAGGCCGAGGCGGCCGCGCGGGTGAGCAGGACCAGCGGGCGGGGCCTGATCCGGTTCGACGAGCTCGGGACGTACGACGTCCTGCTGGGCGGGCAGAGCCAGGAGGCGCTCAGCGCCGTCGCCGCGGCGGCGCTCCGGCCGCTCGACGAGTACGACGCCGCGCGCGGCGGCGATCTCGTGGCCACGCTCGAGACGTTCCTGGCGCACAACGGCCAGTGGGAGACCGCGGCGGTGGCACTGGGCGTCCACCGGCACACCGTCCGGAACCGCATCAGCAGGGCGGAGTCGCTGCTGGGTAAGGATCTCGAGTCCGCCCACGTGCGAGCGGAGCTGTGGTTGGCCGTGAAGGCCCGGGAGCTGTCCCGGCTGCGCTCGTGACGGGTTGCCCCGGTGGACCGCTACGACCAGGCGGAAGGGGGCCCTTGCTGATCAGCTCGGCCGTCGCGCTTGTCCTGGTCGGCCTGGGTGTCGTGCTACTCGTGGCGAGGGGGCATTGACCGGGAGGTGGTGGTGAGACTGTCGCCTCACACGGTCAAGACCCACCTGCGGAACGCCTTCACCAAGCTGGGGTGCGGTACCGGGCGAGCCGGCCGGCCCCCGCCGCGGCGGAGGCCGGCCGGCAGCCCGGCGCCGGGTCAGGCGGCTGCCGGGGCAGCAGGACGGGCGCGGGCGGCCAGCAGGCAGCCGAGCGCAGCCAGCAGGAGCAGGGCGACGTTGACCAGCAGCGCGGTGTGCAGGGCCGAGGACTGGGAGGCCCCGGCACCCAGCCGGTCGGCGATCACCACGCCGAGCACGGCCGGGCCCAGCGCACCGCCGTACTGCCGGAGGGCGGTGTTGCCGGCCGCGGCCATCCCGGCCAGCTGCCACGGCACCGAGTTGATCGCCACCACCGACAGCGGGGCGAGCATCAGCGACATCGAGGCGCCGAAGACCGCGAGCCGCCAGGCGAGGTCGGCGAAGCCCGTGGTCTCGTCGACGCCGGTCAGCAGGAGGACGCCGACGGCGGAGAGGAGCAGGCCGCTGGTCAGCAGCCGGATCGGCGGGACGTGGCCGGCGAGTCTGCCGAGGACCTGGTTGACCACGACGGAGACACCCGAGACGAACAACAGCCGGACGCCGATCTCCAGCGGGGAGAGCTGCTGCACGTAGCCGAGGAAGAGGCTCAGCAGGAACATCGTGCCCACGACGCAGAAGAGGATGATCACCGCGGCGAAGCCGGCGGCGCTGAACGCGGGGGACCGGAACAGCGTGAGGTCCATCAGCGGGGAGCTCGACCGCCGCTCGGCGACGACGAAGGCCACGAGGGCGGCGGCGCCGACGGCGAGCCCGACGAGGGCCTGCGGGCTGTCCCAGCCGGCCTCGCCGCCCTCGATGACGCCGTAGATGGAGGCGGCGATGGCGATCGTCGCGGTGATCTGCCCGGCCCAGTCGAGGTGCCGACCGGCGGGCGTCTTGGACTCGGGAAGGTGGCGCAGCGCGGTGACGGCGGCGGCGAGCGCGAGCAGGGCGATCGGCGCGAACACCCAGCCCCAGTCGGCGAACTCGAGGATGCCCCCGGAGATCAGCGGACCGACCGCCAGGCCGGCGACCATGCCGGTGGCCCACATGCCCACGTACCGGCCGCGGGCGCGGAAGTCGGGCACGGCGTGCGCGATGAGCGCAAGCGTGGTGGGCAGCAGCAGCCCCGCGCCGAGACCGGAGACCGCCTGGCCGGCCCACAGCACGTGCACCGACGCCGGCATCGAGGGGAACTACTCCCGGACGTTCGTCCACGGGTTCGACGACGAGCTCGGGCGGCACGGTCACGTCCTGCTCGTGCGCCACGGGCACTCCTCACCGGAAGCCGCCCAGCAGGTGCTCGACACCCTCAATCCCCGCGCGGTCCTGCGCTTCGCCGAGGGGTACCTGACCGGGCACGATCTGGACGACGGCGGATGGCAGAGCGGGATGGCCGCCAACGTGGCGCTGCAGGTCGGATACCTCCTCGACCGCGGTCACCAGCGTCTGGCCATGGCGCTGCCGGCCGGGGGCGCGCTCCTGGCGGAGGTGCGGCTGCGGTTCGCCCGGGAGGTGGCGGAGTCGCGGGGCGGTGCTCCGCTGGAGGTTCTCGCGGTCCCGTCACGGCGGGAGGCCGTCGCACCGGCGATCGAGGAGTTCCTGGCCGTGCACGGTGCGGTCTCGGCGATCGCCGCCTTCGACGACGACGTGGCCGCCCGGACGCTCGTCGGCCTGCGGGACCTGGGGCTCGCCGTCCCCGGCGACGTGGCGGTCATCGGCTTCGACGACGCTCCGCACGGCGCCTTCACCACCCCCGCGCTGACCACCGTGCGGGTCGACGCCGAGACGCACGGGCGGGTCGCCGCGCGGAACGCGCTGGGCCTCGACCGGACCGGGCTCGCGCCCCGGCCCGGACACGTCGTCGTCCGGGAGTCGGCCTGAGCGGCCCAGCCGGACCCGGCCCGAGCGGCCCAGTCGGTCCCGGCCCCCGGGTGCTCAGACCGCGAGGGTGAAGCCGCAGACGCCGCAGACCTCGAGCTGCCGGCGCTTCCAGCGGGCGACCGGCACGAAGAACAACGAGAACTGCTTGAACTGCCGGACCCGCGCCCACTGGGTGGTGTTCCGGCAGTTCGGGCAGGTGCGGGTCTCGCCGGGGCCGACGTGCTTCTGCTTGGTGCCGAAGCCGAAGAGGAGGAACATCACGTCAGCCTAGGGAGCGGGGCGGACCGCCGCGCGGCGTCGCGGAGGGCGTGCAGCAGGCGCACCAGCGGGGCCGGGTGCAGGTGCGGGACAGGGCACGCGGGATGCTGACCGGGCCGGACCGCGGCCCGCGGCGCGGCCCCATCGAGGCGTTGGAGGACCCGTGACCACCGAGCAGCTCGCCGGACCGCCGGACCGGATCCTGGCGGACGCCACCCGGATCACCGATCTGCTGATCGACGTGCAGACCCGGGTGAACGGGCAGATCGAGGCCGCGCTGGCCGCGTTGCTGCCGGACGTGCGGCAACGGCTGGGCGTCACGGGGGGCCCCTCCGCAGATCTCGCCGGGCTGGTGAACGCACGGATCACCGGCCTCAGCGTCGTGGTCACCCCGGCCGCCGTCGCCTCCGTCGTCCCGCTGTCCGAGGCGTCGGTCGCCACGACCCGGGCCGCGCGCCGGTCCACGACCGCCATCCTCGACGGCACCGACGACCGGGTGGTCGTGATCGCCGGCCCGTGCTCCATCCACGACCCGGCCGCCGCCCTCGAGTACGCCGCCTTCCTCGCCCGCATGCGGGAGCGGCACGGGGCGGACCTCGAGATCCTCATGCGCACCTACACCGAGAAGCCGCGGACCGAGGTGGACTGGAAGGGATTCGCCTACGACCCGTACCTCGACGGCTCCAGCCGGATCAGCGTCGGGCTGGTCGCCACCCGCATGCTGATGTGCCGGATCACCGAGCTCGGCGTGCCGGTCGCCGCGGAGCCGCTCAACGCGCTCACGCCCCAGTACGTCGACGGGCTGGTCACCTACAACGGCGTGGGCGCCCGGAACGTCACCGACCAGACCGCACGGGAGCGGGTGTCGGGCTTCTCGTCCGTCGTCGGGTTCAAGAACTCCCCCGAGGGGAGCATCGACGTCGCCATCCAGGCGATCATGGCCGCCCGCGCGCCGCACCAGTTCCTCGGCGTCGACGCCCACGGCGTGAGCGCCCAGCTGTCGACGACGGGCAACGCCACCGGCCACGTCATCCTGCGCGGGGACAAGTCGGGCCCCAACTACTCGGCGGCGCACATCGCCGTCACGAAGCAGAAGCTGGCCGCCCGCGGACTGCCCGAGGTGGTCGTGGTCGACGCCTCGCACGGCAACAGCCAGAAGGACCACCGGCGCCAGCTCGAGGTCGTGCGCGACCTCGCGGCGCAGATCGCCGGCGGGGAGGCGGCCGTCCGCGGCGTGATGGTCGAGAGCAACCTCGTCGCCGGTCGGCAGGACCTCGACCAGCACCACCCCGAGCGGCTGACCTACGGCTGCAGCGTCACCGACGCGTGCGTCGACCTCGACACCACCGAGGTGATGCTGGCCGAGCTCGCGGCCGCGGCGAGGGCGCGGCGGGACGTCGACCGGCACAGCTGACCGGTCCGGGTCCGCGACTGCTCAGGCGTCGTAGTCGACGGTCACCGCGTCGGAGAGTGGCAGGGTCTGGCAGGTGAGCACGTAGCCCGCCTCGACCTCTGCATCCTCCAGCGCGTAGTTGCGGCGCATCTCCACCTCGCCGTCGGTCACGCGCGCCCGGCAGGTGCCGCAGACGCCGCCCTTGCAGGCGAACGGCAGGTCACCGCGGACCCGCTGCGCGGAGTCGAGCACGGGCACGTCACGGGGGAGGGCCAGCGTGGTGGTCCGCCCGTCGAGGACGACGGTCACCTGCGAGCTGGGGCCCTCGACAGTCTCCTCGTCACCGCGCACCGGCTCGGGCGGCACGTCGTCGACGTAGAAGAGCTCCTGGTGCACGCGCTCGCGGGGCACGCCGAGCTCCGCCAGCAGCGCGCGGGCGTCGCCGACCATCCCGTGCGGCCCGCACAGCCACCAGTGGTCCACCCGCGGCGCGTCGACGAGGTTGTCGACCAGCGTGCGGAGGCGGGCGGCGTCGAGCCGGCCGCTGGTCAGCTCGGCGTCGCGGGGTTCGCGGGAGAGGACGTGCACCAGTTGCAGCCGGGGGCCGTGGCGGTCCTTCAGATCGGCCAGCTCGTCGGCGAACATCACCGTGTTGGTCCGTCGGTTGCCGTAGAAGACGGTGACGGTGGAGCGACCGTCCCCCAGGACCGTGCCGGCCAGCGAGAGCGCCGGGGTGATGCCGGAGCCGGCGACGACGAACACGTGGTCGCCCGGCACGGACAGGTCCGCGGTGAAGGTGCCGGCCGGGGGTAGGACCTCGATCGTGTCGCCGGGCCGCACCTCGTGCACCAGGTACGAGGAGAAGAACCCGCCGGGGACCTCGCGGACACCCACGCGGGGTGGGGCGCCCATCGGCGCGCAGATGGAGTAGGAGCGGCGCTCGTCGCGGTCGCCGTCCACCCGCCGCAGGGTGAGGGCCTGACCGGGCCGGAATCGGTAGTCCTCGGTCAGGTGGTCGGGCACGTCGAAGGTGACGGCGACGGCGTCGTCGGTCAGCCGCTCGACCTGGGCCACGGTCAACGGGTGGAACCGCGGCCGGCGGCGGGGAGGGGGCGCGGTCTCTGCGCTGGGCACGGCTCAGATCTCCTTGACGTGCTCGAACGGCTCGCCGCAGGCGCGGCAGCGGCGGAGCGCCTTGCAGGCGGTGGCGCTGAACTCGCTCAGCTCGACGGTGTCGGCCGAACCGCAGAGCGGGCAGGCGGCGGTGCGCCGGGTCGGGCCCAGGTCGAGCGGCACCGGCCCGGCCGTGCGCGCCGGTGCCGGGCCGGGCGGGGCGATGCCGCCCGCGGCGAGCTTGCGGCGGCCCTCGGCGCTGATCCAGTCGGTGCTCCACGCGGGGGCGAGGACCGTGCGGACGTCGACGTCCGGGAACCCTGCCCGGTGGAGCGCGTGCACGAGGTCGGCGCGCATGACGCCCATCGCCGGGCACCCGCTGTAGGTGGGCGTGATCTCGACGACCACCGTGCCGTCGTCCTCCGTGCGGACGTCGCGCAGGACGCCCAGGTCGGCGAGGGTGACCATGGGCAGCTCGGGGTCGGTGACCGACTCCGCCACGCGGCGCGGGTCCTCGGTGGTCGTCGGCGTCGTCACCACGTCGCCGCCGGGTGCTTGCGGGCGAGCCCCTGGAGCTCGGCGAGCAGCACCGCCAGCTCCGCCCCGTGCCGCCCGAGACGGCCCTGCGGCGCGGTCTCCGCCGGCCACGCCGGGACTAGGAGCGTCGCCCGGTCGAGGACCTGGGTGAGCACGCCGACCACCTCCTCACGGGTGTCGGCCGGGTCGACCGCGACGCCGGCGGCGGCGAGCCGCTGCTCGACCTCGGTCGCGGTGAGGACGTCGGCCAGCAGCGGCCAGACGGCGTCGGCACCGGCCTGCGCCCGGCGGGCGGACTCCGCGGTGCCGTCGCCGAGGCGCAGCACCCAGCGGGCGGCGTGGTCCCGGTGGTAGGCCAGCTCGTGCACCCCCTTGGCGGCGATGGCGGCCAGCACCGGGTCGCGGGAGGAGCGGAGCCGCGCGACGAGGGCCAGCCGGGTCGTCGACGCCACCAGCAGCCGCACCATCGTCTGCCCGAAGTCCCCGTTGGGCGCGGCGACCAGACCGGTGCAGCGGAACTCGTCGGGGTCCCGGAAGTAGGCGAGCGCGTCCTCGTCGGGGATGGACGGCGTCGCCTTCTCCCGCGAGCGGCCGAGGACGCCGACGGAGCCCGCGCGGGCGAGCAGCAGCCTCGCCTGGCCGATCAGGTCCAGGGCGATGTTGGCGACCGCCACCTCCTCCTCCAGCTCGGGGGCGGCGGTGACCCACTCGGTGAGCCGCTGGGCGAGGACGAGGGCGTCGTCGCCCAGCATCAGGCAGTAGGCGCCCAGGTCGGCCGGGTCGACGCCGTCGGGCACGGTGGTGTCCACCCCGGCCAGCGGCTCGTCGAAGCCGGTGCCGAAGGCCCACTGGCCCTCGCCGCCGTGCGCGGAGTCGAGCGCGTCGTAGACCGTCTTCTCATGCCCCATGCCGGCGCCTCCTTCCGTCGTCTCACATGTGCGGGACGTTCTCGGGGATCTCGTAGAAGGTCGGGTGCCGGTAGACCTTGTCGCCGCTGGGGACGAACATCGGGTCCTTCTCGTCGGGGCTGGAGGCGGTGATGTCGGCCGCCCGGACCACCCAGATGCTCACGCCCTCGTTGCGCCGCGTGTAGAGGTCGCGGGCGGCGTGCACCGCCATCTCGTCGTCCGGCGCGTGCAGCGAGCCCACGTGCACGTGGTTGAGGCCGCGCTTGCCGCGCACGAACACCTCGTAGAGCGGCCAGTCCCGCCGGCTGACGGCCGGCTGGTCGTCCACGGGGACCTGCGGCCCGGTCGGGACGGCGCCGTGCCCGCCCTCCGCGGTGACGTCGCTCATGACGCGTGCTTGTCGGTGTTCATGGCACGCGTCGCCTTCGCGGCGTACGCAGTGGCGGCTTCGGTCACCCAGGCGTTGTCGTCGCGGGCGGCCCGGCGGCGGGCGATCCGTTCGTCGTTGCACGGGCCGCCGCCGGCCAGCACCTGCTTGAACTCCGACCAGTCGATGGCGCCGAACCGGTAGCGGCCGGTCTCCGGGTCCGGGGCGAGCTCCGGGTCGGGCAGGGTCACGCCGAGGACCTGCGCCTGGGGCACGGTCATGTCGACGAAGCGCTGCCGCAGCTCGTCGTTGCTGTGCCGCTTGATGCCCCAGGCCATCGACTGCGCCGAGTTGGGGCTGTCGGCGTCGGGCGGGCCGAACATCATGAGCGAGGGCCACCACCACCGATCGACGGCGTCCTGCACCATCGCCCGCTGCTCGTCGGTGCCGCGCATCATGGTCATCAGCAGCTCGTAGCCCTGCCGCTGGTGGAAGGACTCCTCCTTGCAGACGCGGATCATCGCCCGGGCGTAGGGCCCGTAGCTCGACCGGCACAGCGGCACCTGGTTGCAGATGGCGGCGCCGTCGACGAGCCAGCCGATCACGCCGACGTCGGCGTAGGTGAGCGTCGGGTAGTTGAAGATCGAGCTGTACTTCTGCTTGCGCTCGATGAGCTTGTCGGTGAGATCGGCCCGGTCGGCACCGAGCGTCTCGGCGGCCGAGTAGAGGTAGAGCCCGTGCCCGGCCTCGTCCTGCACCTTGGCCAGCAGGATCGCCTTGCGCCGCAGGCTGGGGGCGGCGAGCAGCCAGTCGCCCTCGGGCTGCATCCCGATGATCTCCGAGTGCGCGTGCTGCGCGATCTGCCGGACGAGGGTCTTCCGGTAGCCCTCGGGCATCCAGTCGCGTGGCTCGATGCGCCGGTCGGCGGCGATGGTGGCGTCGAACTGCCGCTGCAGCGCGGCCTCGTCGGGGCTCTCGGCCGCGGGTCGGTCCAGCGTGGGCGCGGACATCGGATCTCCTCGAGCTGTTTACTGACCGTCCGGTCAGGAATAGTGTGACCCACACCACGGGCATCCACAAGCGGCCGCCGGTGGCCGGAGCAGCCGAGCGACGAGGACGGCACCGATGACGACGACCGCACGACGACGGCTCGGCGAGGCCCCGGAGCCCGCGACCCTCGACCCCGCGGAGCGCCTGGGCCGCGACGAGCTCCGTGCCCTCCAGCTGGAGCGGCTGCAGTGGACGCTGCGGCACGCCTACGCGAACGTGCCGCACTACCGGCGGGCGTTCGACGACGCCGGCGTGCACCCCGACGACTGCCGCGAGCTCGCCGACCTCGCCCGGTTCCCGACGACCAGCAAGGCCGATCTGCGCGAGAACTACCCGTTCGGCATGTTCGCCGTCCCGCGCGACCGGGTCCGCCGCGTGCACGCCTCGTCCGGCACCACCGGCCGGCCCACCGTCGTCGGCTACACCGAGCGCGACCTCGACACCTGGGCCACCGTGATGGCACGGTCGATCCGCGCGGCGGGCGGGCGTCCCGGCGACACGCTGCACAACTCCTACGGCTACGGACTCTTCACCGGCGGGCTCGGCGCCCACGACGGGGCGGAGAAGCTCGGCTGCACCGTCGTCCCGGTCTCCGGTGGGATGACGCCGCGGCAGGTCCAGCTGATCCAGGACTTCGAGCCGCGGGTGATCATGGTGACGCCGTCCTACATGCTCACCGTGATCGACGAGTTCGAGAAGCGGGGCCTCGACCCCCGGGCGTCGTCGCTGCGGATCGGGATCTTCGGGGCCGAGCCCTGGACCGAGCAGATGCGCCAGGAGATGGAGCAGCGCCTCGACATCGAGGCCGTCGACATCTACGGGCTCTCCGAGGTGATGGGCCCCGGCGTCGCCCAGGAGTGCGGGGAGACCAAGGACGGCCTGCACGTGTGGGAGGACCACTTCTACCCGGAGGTCATCGACCCGTTCACCGAGGAGGTGCTGCCCGAGGGCGAGCGGGGGGAACTGGTCTTCACGTCGCTGACCAAGGAGGCCATGCCGGTGATCCGCTACCGGACGCGCGACCTCACCCGGCTGCTGCCCGGCACCGCCCGCCCGGGGATGCGGCGGATCGAGAAGATCACCGGACGCACCGACGACATGATCATCCTGCGCGGGGTGAACCTCTTCCCGACGCAGATCGAGGAGGTCGTGCTGCGCACCCCCGGGCTGTCCCCGCACTTCGCCCTCGAACTGACCACCCGTGGCCGCATGGACCACCTGACGGTGCGGATCGAGGCGCGGCCCGACTGCCCCGCCGGGCGACGCGACGGCGCCGCCGTCGAGGTGGCGCAGGGCGTGAAGGACACCGTCGGGACGACCGTGGACGTGCTGGTGGTGGACCCGGACACGCTGCCGCGCTCGGTGGGCAAGCTGCAGCGGATGACCGACAACCGTGAGCGGACAGGGACGTGAGCATCGCAGCGAGGCGGCCGGTGACAGGGAGGGAGCATCGCAGCGAGGAACGAGCGAGGAGCGGATCGACCGCGGAACCGGTCTCGACGTCCGAGCGAGGAGCGGAGCGTCCCGCGGGAGCGAACCGGCGAGGGGAAGCGGACCGGGGCGTGACCGACGTCCGGGTGCGGCGGGGGCGGCCGGGGCACTCGCTGGAGTCGCTGCTCGACGTCGCCGTCGCGACCTTCAACGAACGCGGCTACGACGCGACGAGCATGGACGAGCTGGCCGCGCGGCTCGGCGTCACCAAGTCGGCCATCTACCACCACGTCCCCGGCAAGGTCCAGCTGCTGCGCCTGGCGCTGGACCGCGCGCTGGACGCGCTGTTCGCCGTCACCGAGGAGCCGGGGGCCACGCAGGGCCGGGCCATCGACCGGCTCGAGCACGTCGTCCGCGGCTCGGTGCGGGTCCTGGTCGCCGAGCTGCCGTCGGTCACCCTCCTGCTGCGCGTCCGGGGCAACTCCGAGGTGGAGCGGGCGGCGCTCGAGCGGCGGCGGGCGTTCGACCGGATCGTCACCGACCTGGTGCGCTCGGCCGAGGACGAGGGCGACGTGCGGCCCGACGTCGACCCCGCCGTCACCAGCCGGCTGCTGTTCGGCGCCGTCAACTCCCTCACCGAGTGGTACCGCCCCGACGGTGGGCTCTCCGCCGACGACCTCGCCGACGCGCTGGTCGTCACCAGCTTCGAGGGGCTGCGTGCGCGGCCCTGACCGGCGCCCCCCTCAGGCCGGGGCGGTCGGGGCGGCGGACACCTGCCGGCTGTGGCCGCGCATCTCGGCCAGCAGCGCGCCGTCGGCCTCCCGGGTGACGGCGACGTCGTAGATGCCGCCCCGCCCGACGACGACGCGCTCGACGGCCGTCGCCCGGAGGGTGTCGCCGGCGGCGGCCGGGGCCAGGTACTCGATGCTGCAGGAGCGTCCGACCGCCGGGTACCCGTGCGAGTTGCAGGCCAGCGCGAACGCGATGTCGGCGAGGGCGAACAGCGCCGCGCCGTGCGCGCTGCCGGCTCCGTTGAGCATCTGCGGGCCGACGGTCAGGTGCGCGGTGACCGCACCGGGGCCGACGGAGCTGACGGTGACCCCGAGCGCCCGGGCGACGGTGTCCTCGGCGAGGTAGCGGCGGACCGCGTCCTCGGCGAGACGCTGCGGTGCCGGGCCGGTCACCGGGGCCGTCCGAGCACCGGTCGGTCACCCGCCGCGCGCTTGGTCCGGTACATCGCGGCATCGGCCCGGGCGACGAGCGCGGCGGGGGTGTCGGCGTCCTCGGGGAAGATCGCCGCACCCGAGCTGGCGCTGATCCGGAGCGCCGTGCCCGCCAGCTCGAGCGGCTCGTCGAGGGCGGCGCGCAGGTGCTCCTGCACCCGCCGGACCAGCTCTGCCGCACCTGCGCGCGCCCCCGTCTCCGGCCGACCTCGCCCCGCCGGGGGCAGACCGGCCAGGACGACGAGGAACTCGTCCCCACCGAGCCGGCCGAGGACGTCCCCGGAGCGGATGACCGAGTGCAGCCGGGTCGCCGTCCAGACGAGTGCGGAGTCGCCGACCGCGTGGCCGAACCGGTCGTTGATCGACTTGAAGTCGTCGAGATCCAGGATCACGGCCGCCACGCTGGCGCCGCTGCGCCGCGCCCGGCGCAGCTCGAGGTCGAGGTGCTCCAGGACGTGCGCCCGGTTGGGCAGGGCGGTCAGCTCGTCGTGGTGGGCCAGGTGCGCCGTGCGCCGTTCCCGGTCGATGCGGGCGGTCACGTCGAGCTGGTGGCCGATGTGGTGCGTGATCTCGCCGTGCTCGTCCCGGACGGTGCTGATGCGCAGCTCGTTCCAGAAGGGGGAGCCGTCGCGCCGGTAGTTCAGCAGCACCGCGTCCACGTCCCGGCCGGCGAGCAGCCGTCGGCGGATCGGCTCCACCTGGCTGCGGTCGGTGTCCGGACCCTGCAGGAAGCGGCAGTTGCGGCCGAGGACCTCCGCCTCGGTGTAGCCGGTCATCCGGAGGAACGCTGCGTTCGCGTACACCAGCGGGAGGTCGGGCTTCCGGGCGTCGGCGATGACGATGCCGTTGCTCGCCCCGGCGACGGCCCGGAGCATCAGCTCCGGCAGCTCCGCATCCGCGACCCGCGGCACCGGTCCTGCCGGGAGGTCCACGAACGGTGGCGGCGTAATCGTCGCGGGCGTCATGGGACGCGTCTTCTCCAGCAGCAGGCCGGCCGCCTCCAGCACCCGCTGCCGGTCGTAGGTCAGCACGTAGTCGAGCCGGCGCCCGGCGGGGTCGGCCGGGTCGGGCCTGCGGGGGCCGGTCTCCCCGACGGGTGGGACCTCCCGCGCTGCCAGGGCGGCCGCGAAGTGCGGGCTCACGACCGTGAGGACCCACTGGTCGGACAGCGGGTCGCCCGCATCCAGCGCGGTGCCCACCACTCCCGGAGCGGGCTCGTCGGGCATCCCCACCCCGCTCACCGCGGTCAGCGCCGTGACGTTGCCGAGCGTCTCGTACCGGCGGCACGTGCGCGCGTTCATGAGATCCGCGTGCTGGAAGTTGGCGAGGACGACGGTCTGCTCGTCCAGGAGCAGGGCCTGGCGCTCGACCTGGCGGGTCATCGAGGCGAGCAGGGGCACGCTGGTGCGCTGCGGATCCGACGCGGCGGCGAGGACGTCGTACGGGGTGGCCACCGCTCCGGGCGCACCGGGCGCCGGCCCCGGAGCGGCCGGCCGGAGGCGCAGGGCGCGCATCCCTGCGGTAGGCAGCTCCCCGGGCCGGCCGAACATCCAGCCCTGACCGAGGCGGGCGCCCATCGCCAGCGCACGCCGGCGGTGCTCCTCGGTCTCGATGCCCTCGGCCAGCACGACCGCGCCGGACCGTTCGGCGTCGGCCCGCACGGCGTTGACCACCCCGGCCGCCTGCAGGTCCGTGTGACCGCGGACGAGCGCGAGGTCCAGCTTGATGACGTCCGGCCGCAGGAACGACATGAGCGCGAGGCCGGCCGGCTCGGCGCCGACGTCGTCCAGCGCCACCCGCCAGCCGATGCCGCGCACCCGCCGGACCCCGCGGACGAGCTCCGCCGGGCGCTCGAGCAGGTCGCGCTCGGTCACCTCCAGGACGACCTGCACGCGAGCGGGCGTCAGCTCGGCCAGCTCGGCCAGGTCCTGGGCGGAGAGGGTCGACAGCGTCGCCGGTTCGGCGTTCACGAACAGCGTGGTCGCCTCGGCGACTCCCGCCACCCCGCGCAGCGCGGCCCGCAGGCACGCCGTGTCGAGCGCGGTCGTCGTCCCCGCGACGACCGCGGCCGCGAACAGCGCGGTCGGCGACTCCAGTGGCCCGGGCTCCCCCCGGGACAGCGCCTCCACCGCCACCAGGCTGCCGTCGTGCAGGTCGACGATCGGCTGGTAGCGCGACCGCACGACGTGCCCGTGGTGTTCCGGCCCGATCATGGGCCGAGCCTCCCACGCGGCCCGTCGGCCAGCGCGGCGTCGACGACCCGCCGGCCGGCCCGCCCGCGTGCCCGGGCTCGCGCCGGGTCAGGAGGCGGGGACCAGGGCCGCCCAGACGTGCTTGCGGGCTCCGACGACCGCCCACCCGAAGGCCCGGGACATCCGGGCGATCAGGTGCAGCCCGAGTCCACCGAAGGCCGGGTCCCGGTCGACGGCCGGAACGGGCGGCCGGTCGGGGCGGGCGTCGCTGACGTCGACCAGCCAGCCGCCGTCGCAGCCCACGACCCGCACCTGCACGGCGGCGCCGCTGTGCCGCAGGCCGTTGGACGCCAGCTCCTCGAACGCGAGCAGCAGCCGGTCGACGTCGTCGGCATCGGCTCCGCGCGGCAGCGTCCCGGCGGTGAGCCCGCGGCGGAGCTCGTTCCGGGCCCCGGTCAGCTCGGCGGGGGAGGTGATGGTCCACGCCCAGGTGCCGTTGACACCGGAGACGGTGGGGACGGGGCGGGGCGCCCAGGCGTCGGGCCGGTCGGTGCTCATCGCTCCCCACGGGTGCTCGGCGGGGTCTGCGTCCGGTACGACGAGAGGCCGGGTGGCCGAGGAGGTGCTGCGAGCCCGCGGGCTCCCACGGTAGCGGCGGTGCGGGCGTCAGGCATCGTGGCCGGCCCGGATCGCGATCAGCGCGACGTCGTCGTCGGCGCCGGCCGCGGGCAGCAGCTCGGTCACCAGGCGGTCGCACAGCTCCTCGAGGTCCGCGCCGGCGGACCGGGTCAGCAGGCCGACCAGCCGAGACAACCCGTGGTCGAGGTCGCGGGAGCCGTCGGTCCCGCCGTGCTCGATCAGCCCGTCGGTGTAGAGCACCAGCGTGCCGCCCGGCGGCAGCGCCGTCCGGTGCGCCGCGCGCGGCCGGTCCGGGTGCACGCCCAGCGGGAGGCCGACCGGGTCGGTGAGCACGTCGACGTGGCCGTCGGGGTGCAGCAGCAGCGGCGGCGGGTGACCGGCCGAGGACCACCGGATCTCCCGGCCGTCCTGACCGGTGGTCGCGGAGCGGACCTGCGCCACGAGCGCGGTGGCGAAGACCTGGTGGCCGAGGGAGTCGCAGGCGGCGTCCACGGCGGTCAGGACACCGGCGGCGGTCGCCGTGCCGTGGTGGCCGGCCATCCGCAGCATCGTGCGGAGCTCGCCCATGGTCGCCGCGGCGTCGATGTCGTGCCCGGCGACGTCGCCGATGACCACGCTGATGCCGCCGCTGGCGTCGAGGAAGGCGTCGTACCAGTCGCCGCCTACCAGCTGCGCGTCCCCCGCCGGCTGGTAGCGGGAGGCGAGCTGCAGCCGGTCGGGCTGGGGCAGCTGGGGAGGCAGCAGGGCCCGCTGCATGGTCTCGGAGAGCGTCCGTTCCCACGCGCGGCCCATCGCGTTCTCCACCACCAGCGCCGCCCGGTCGGCGACGGCGGCCACCAGGTCGCGGTCGGTGGCGGAGTACGGCGCCGAGCCTGTCGTCCGGGCGACGGTCAGCACGGCGACGACCTCGCGGCGGCTGGTCAGGGGCACGATCAGCGCGCTGCAGACCGAGAGCCGGTCGGCGGCCTCGAGCTGCTCGGGCGTCAGCCCCGGGGCGTGGGGGAGGTCGATCAGCTCGATCTCGCCGGTGACGGCGACGTGACCGGGCCCGGCGCTCTCGCCGGCGCGCCGGCCGGCGGAGGCGATCCAGTCCCACAGGGTGGGCAGGTCTGCGGGATCGCGGTGGCGCGCCGCGACCGGCGTGAGGCTGCGGTCGCGCGCCACGGTGCACACGTAGGCGAAGTCGCCCAGTGCGGGGACGGCGAGGGTGGCGATCGCCTCCCACACGTCGGCGAGGTCGGAGCCCGCGGTCAGCAGGTCCGCGATCCGGGCGAGCAGCGCGGCGCGCTCGGCCTCGGCCCGGGCCGCCGCCGTCGCCTGCTCGGCCTGCGCGGTGGCCACGCGAAGGGCCACCTCCCGGGTGGCGATGGCCGCGAGGTCCTCCAGGAGCGCGACGTCGTCGGCGGTCCAGTCGTGCACGTCGGTGTCCACGACGCAGAAGCTGCCGAGCACCTGGCCGTCGGGCGTGTGCACCGGGAAGCCGGCCCACGCCCGGACCCCCATGCCCTCGATGGACGGGTTGTCGCGGGTCAGGTCGTCGGCGGTCACGTCCGACAGCACCAGGGGGTTCCCACCCAGCACGTACTGGCAGAACGACTCGTCGACGGTGTTCTGCACCGGGCCGTCCGCGGGCAGGCCCTGGCGGCTGAGCCAGTACGAGCGCTCGTCGTCGACCACGGTGAGGAACGCCAGGGGGGCGCCGGTCAGCCGCCGCGCGAGCGCGGTCAGCCGGTCGAACGTGGCGCCGGCGGCTGCGTCCAGCAGGTCGGTGGCGCGCACCGCCGCGAGGCGTGCAGGATCCCCGGCGCGTCTCCGGCCGCTCACGAGGCCGTCGCCGGAACGGCTGGCACGGGATTCGGTTGCACATCACCCTTCTAGCAGACGGCGGGAGGACGGTCGCGGCGGCCGACGTCCCGGCGGCGCCCGAGCGGGTGACACGGGTAGCGGTGCCCGGGCATCGTCGGCGGAGACTTGGCTGCTCACGCCCCTTGCGACCGCAATGCCTGGAGACGCCCGTGCCCGACAGCCCCGACCTGCTGCTGGTCGTCAACCGGTCCGCGGGGACGGCCGGGGACGACGCGGTCGAGGCGGCGCTGGCGGAGCTGCGCACCGGCGCCGACGTCGCCGTGGCCGCGACCGCCGACGCCGCGGAGCTCGACGATGCGCTCCGCTCGCACGCCGACCGCCGGGTGGTCGTGCTCGGTGGCGACGGATCGGTGCACGCCGTGGTGGCCGCGCTCGACCGGGCGGGGAGGCTGACCCCCGTCGAGCCGGTCGGCATCATCGCCCGCGGCACCGGCAACGACCTCGCCCGCGCCCTCGGGCTGCCGCTGGACCCGGTCGACGGCGCCGCCGCGGTGCTGGCCGGGGCGCCCCGCCCCCTGGACCTGGTCCGCGACGACGACGGCGGCATCGTGGTCAACGCCGTCCACGCCGGTGTCGGTGCCGAGGCCGCGGCGGAGGCCGTCCGTCTCAAGGGCCGGCTCGGGGCGGTCGCCTACCCCCTCGGCGCCGCGATCGCCGGGATGTCCGGCTCCGGCTGGGAGCTGTGCGTGGAGATCGACGGCCGGGTCGCCACCTCCGAGGCGGAGGGCTGGGCAGCCGACGGCACGACGGGGCTGCTCATGCTCGGGATCTGCAACGGGCCGACCATCGGCGGCGGCACCCCGCTGGCCCCGGACGCCCGGCCCGACGACGGCTGGCTCGACGTCGTCGTCAGCGCCGCGACCGGCCCGGTCGCCCGGGTCGCCTACGGAGCCGCGCTGACCGGCGGCCGGCACGGGGACCGCGCCGACGTGCTCGTCACCCGGGGCCGGGAGGTGCGCGTCTCGGGCAGCGCGGTGGCGATCGACGCCGACGGCGAGCTGGACGAGGTCGCCGTCGCCCGGACGTGGCGGGTGCAACCCGCCGCCTGGTCGGTGCTGGCACCCGGATAGCTCCCGACGGTCCGGAGCCGCCCTGGAACGATCCGTCCGAGCCGGACATGTACCGGATGTGTTCGCGACGCAGGGGCCGCCACCCATGACCAGCCCGCTCCCGGGCGGCGACCCGTTCGAGGAGGTCTACCGGAGCTCGGGCACCGCGGTGCTGGGCTACGCCCTGCGCCGGTGCGCCTCGCGCGAGGACGCCCTCGACGTCGTCGCCGAGACCTTCGCGACGGCGTGGCGCCGCCGGGCCGACATGCCCACCGACCCGGACGAGGCGCGCCCCTGGCTGTTCGGCATCGCCCGCAGGTGCCTGGCCAACTCGCTGCGCGGCAACGACCGGGCCGCCCGGCTCGGCGAGCGTCTCGCCGGGGCGTTCGAACCCGGCGCGGTGCCCGACCCCGCCGTCCTGCACGAGCGGACGGCGGACGGCGGGCGCGTGCGGGCGGCCCTCCGGCAGCTGTCGGAGGAGGACCGCGAACTGCTGACGCTCGTCGCCTGGGAGGACCTGACCCCCGCCCAGGTGGCCACCGCCCTCGGCCTGACCGCCGGCACCGCCCGCGTCCGGCTGCACCGCGCCCGCGCCCGGCTCCGGGCCGCCCTCGACGTCCCCGCTACCCCCGAGGAGACCTCCCGTGACCGCTGACCGAGAGCTGGACACCCTGCTCCGGGCCGCCGCCGGCGTCCGCGACGCCGACCTGCCGCCCCTTCCCGACGACTTCCTCGCCGCCCTGCGGAGCGGGCCCGGCGAGCCGGCGTCCGTGGTCGCCGCCCGGCAGCTGGTCGCCGACGCCCACGCCGCGCGCACCACCCGCCGGTCACGCCGCCCCCGGCGGAAGGTCCTGGTGCGGGCCGGTGCCGGCGTGCTGGTGGTCGCCGCGGCGTGGACCACCGCCGTCGTCGTGGACAGCTCGCCGGGGGAGCCGCCGGCCGCGACACCCGCTCCGACGCAGCCCGCCCCGGCGCCCGCCGCGCCGACGGAGCTCCCGCTCGACCCGCCCGGCGGGCTCACCCTCGTCGCGGCCGAGGCGGTGACCTTCCCGTACTCGCTGGACCCGGCACCGGCGGACCTGACCCCCGTCCTCGGCCGATACGGCGGGCTGGAGTCGTTCGGGACGGTGGACCCCGTGGTGCACACCGCGCGCTACCGCTCCGCCGACGACCCGGGTTTCGGGTTCAGCATCTCGCCCGGGGACCCGCGGATCCCCGAGCCGGGCGTGTTCGAGGCGCCGGCCTACACCGACGACGAGATCGACGAGCGGGGCACCGTGCTCGTCGACGGGCAGCCGGCGGACTTCGTCCGGGCCACGTTCGAGACGCCCGACTGCCGCTACGTCCCGGCGACGCCGCTGCAGGAGCAGGAACCCGACGAGCTGTGCAGCACCGCCTACGCCGAGCTCGTCTACCAGCGGGACGACGGCCGGTGGGTCTCGCTCGTGGGCCAGGGGGACCGGTACGGCCGGGAGTCGGCGCTGGTGGAGGTGGCCGAGTCGATCGTCGACCGCCCGCAGCCGGTCCAGCTGCAGTTCGGCCTCGCCCCCGACGGCTGGGTCGTCTCCAGCTACGAGAGCCTGGCCAACCTCGCGCTCGTGGACGAGCGGAACCCGACCAGCCTCAGCGACCGGATCGCCGTCAGCCTGCTGGAGCGCTGGCGCGGTTACGACCAGCCCGGGGACGTGCTGCAGGGCATGGCCGACGGCAACCCCGTGGAGCAGGTGACGGTGAACGGGCTGCCGGCCGCGCTCGTGTCGGTGCCCGACCACTTCGCCGATCCGGAGCTCGGGCGCCGGATGTGGTACCTGTCGGCGCAGCTCCCCGACGGCGCGCTGTTCCTCTTCCAGGCACCCGACTCGCTCACCCGCGAGGACGTGCTCGCCATGGCCGACGGGATGACCTACACCCCCTGACCGGCGGTCTACGGTGCCGGCATGGCCGCCGCGCGCACCGCCGCCCGACTGTTGCTCGGCGCCGTCATGGTGGGCGCCGGGGTGCTGCACCTGACCACCCAGCGGCAGGAGTTCGGGGCTCAGGTGCCCGACTGGTTCCCCGTCGACCAGGACCTGACGGTGGTCGCGTCGGGCGTCGTCGAGATCGGGCTGGGCGCGGCCTTCCTCGCGTTCCCCGCCGAACGCCGGATCGTCGGGGCCCTGCTGGCGGCGTTCTTCGTGGTCGTCTTCCCCGGCAACGTCGCGCAGTACCTCGAAGGCACCGACGCCTTCGGCCTCGACACCGACCGCGAGCGCCTCGCACGGCTGTTCTTCCAGCCCGTCCTCGTCCTCTGGGCGCTGTTCGGCGGCGGCTGGCTGCGGTCCTCCCGAGCGCCGCGGACCCCCGACGCCCGCTGACCGGGGTCGCCCGCCGGGGTGCGGCGGTGGTTCCGTACCGGCCGGTAGGCGGTGTGACCTGGGACCAGGGGATAGGTTCGACGGGGATCCGGGTCGTCGGCGCAGGGGAGTGGCACGGTGGGTGCGAGCGGCAGGTCGGTGCTGGTCACCGGCGGCAACCGGGGGATCGGGCTGGCCATCGCCCGCTCCTTCGCCGAGCAGGGCGACTCCGTCGCGGTGACGCACCGCGGCAGCGGCGCCCCCGACGGCCTCTTCGGGGTGCGGTGCGACGTCACCAGCACCGAGGACGTCGACCGCGCGTTCGGCGAGGTCGAGGCGCACCAGGGGCCGGTGGAGGTGCTGATCAGCAACGCCGGCATCACCCGCGACGGCCTCCTGATGCGGATGAAGGAAGAGGACTTCACCGACGTCGTCGACGCGAACCTGACCGCCGCCTACCGGGTGGCCAAGCGGGCGACCGCCAAGATGGTGCGGGCCCGCTCGGGCCGGATGGTCTTCGTGTCCTCGGTCGTCGGGCTGCTGGGCTCGGCCGGGCAGGCGAACTACGCGGCGAGCAAGGCCGGCCTCGTGGGCCTGGCCCGCTCGATCGCCCGCGAGCTGGGCAGCCGGAACATCACGGCCAACGTGGTGGCGCCCGGGTTCGTGACCACGGACATGACCGCGGAGCTGCCGGAGGCCCGGCAGCAGGAGATCCTGGGGCAGGTGCCGCTGGGGCGGTACGCCGACGCCGACGAGATCGCCGGCGTCGTGCGCTTCCTGGCCTCCGATGCGGCGGCTTACATCACCGGGGCGGTCGTCCCGGTCGACGGCGGACTGGGGATGGGGCACTGATGAGCGGGATTCTCGAGGGCAAGAAGGTCCTGATCACCGGCGTCCTCACGGAGGCGTCGATCGCCTACGCGACCGCCCGGCTGGCCCAGGAGCAGGGCGCCACCGTCGTCCTCTCCAACTTCGGCCGTGCCCTGTCGCTGTGCACGCGGATCGCCAAGCGGCTGCCGCAGGAGGCCGCGGTGGTCGAGCTCGACGTCACGGACACCGAGCACCTGGCCACGCTCGCCGACCGGCTGCGGGAGCAGGGCGTCGACCGCCTCGACGGCGTCGTCCACTCCATCGGTTTCGCGCCGCAGGAGGCGATGGGGGAGGGCTTCCCCGAGGTCGCCTGGGAGCACGCCGCGACGGCGTTCCAGGTGTCGGCGTGGTCCTACGCCTCGCTCACCCAGGCGTGCCGGCCGCTGCTGGCCAACCCCTCCTCGGTCGTCGGGCTCACCTTCGACGCCTCGGTCGCCTGGCCGGTCTACGGCTGGATGGGGGCGGCCAAGGCGGCGCTGGAGTCCACCTCCCGCTACGTCGCCCGCGAGCTGGGGCCCGACGGCGTGCGGTCGAACATCGTCGCCGCCGGCCCGCTGCGCAGCATGGCCATGAAGTCGATCCCCGGCAGCAAGCAGTTCGAGGAGGCCTGGGAGGGGCGCGCTCCGCTCGGCTGGTCGGTCACCGACACCGAGCCCGCCGGCAAGGCCGTCGTCGCGCTCCTGTCGGACTGGTTCCCCGCCACCACCGGGGAGATCGTCCACGTCGACGGGGGATTCCACGCCGTCGGCGTGTGACCTGACCAGAGACACCCCCGTCGGCGGGGACGTGCATCCGCCGGCACCCCGCAACAGGAAAGAACCTACGTGCCCCGCGCAATCGTCGACATCACCCCTGCCGGTCAGCGACCCGACGAGGACCCCTCGCTCGCCGTCCGCAACAACGGCGGCGTCCCGCCGTCGGCCGAGCCCGCCCCGCCCGGCCGGCGGGAGGCGCTGCTGCTCCTGTCGTTCGGCGGCCCGGAGGGCCATGACGACGTCATGCCCTTCCTCGAGAACGTCACCCGCGGCCGCGGCATCCCGCGCGAGCGGCTCGAGGAGGTTGCCGAGCACTACCACCACTTCGGCGGCGTCAGCCCGATCAACGACCAGAACAAGGCGCTGGTCGCCGCGCTGGAGGCCGAGCTCCGCTCCGCCGGGATCGACCTGCCCGTCTACTGGGGCAACCGGAACTGGGCGCCCTACGTCGAGGACGTCTGGCAGCAGATGACCGACGACGGCATCCAGCACGCCTACGTCCTGGCGACGTCGGCCTACGCCTCCTTCTCCGGCTGCCGGCAGTACCACGAGGACGTCGCCCGGGCCCGGACGGCGCTGACCGGGGACGCCGCCGCGCCTGGTGGGCCGACCGCGGAGAAGCTGCCGCACTACTTCGACGCCGACGGCTTCGTGCGGGCCAACGCCGATGCGCTCGCAGCGGCGCTGGCCGAGCTCCCCGAGGACGTGCGCGACACCGCCCGCCTGGTCGCGACGGCGCACAGCATCCCCGACACGATGGCCGCCGTCGCCGGCCCCGAGGGGCACGCCTACGAGGCGGAGCTGCAGGCCGCCGCCCGGCAGGTGGTCGACCTCGTCGCGCCGGGCCGGGAGTTCGACCTGGTCTGGCAGAGCCGCAGCGGCCCGCCGTCGGTGCCGTGGTTGGAGCCCGACGTCAACGACCACCTGAAGGCGCTCGCGGAGGCGGGGGAGCAGGCCGTCGTCCTCTTCCCGGTGGGCTTCGTCAGCGACCACCTCGAGGTGATCTGGGATCTCGACAACGAGGCCAAGGAGACCGCCGGGGAGCTCGGCCTGGCCTTCGCCCGGGCCGCCACCGCCGGCACCCACCCGGCGTTCGTGACGGCGCTGCGCGAGCTGCTGGAGGAGCGCCGGGCCGGTGGCGAGCCCCGGCTCGGCACCAACTGCCCGGCTTCGTGTTGTTTCGTGCCGCCGCGACCGGGCCGGCCGGCGAGCAGCTAGGTCGCTCCGGGGGTGCTCCTCGCGCTCCCGGGGGCCTGCGGGACTCCCAGAGCGGGTCCCTGTGCGCGGAAGGATGCCGTCCCGTTATCGCGGGACGGCGTTGTAGGCGGCCACCACGGCTTCACGGACCGCGTCGGAGAGCGGACGCAGGGCGGCGTCGCGGGCGGCGGCCTGCCCCCGGGTGACGGCCGCGCCTGGGGCGTCGGTCGAGGCGAGGTCCAGCACGGCGGCCAGCCGCTGGGCGCGGCCGAGCACCGAGAGCGCCAGCGGGTCGTGGTCGAAGGGCAGACCGGGGGCCGGCTTCGGGCGGGCCAGGTCGGCCAGCAGCGCCGGCACCTCGGGGTGCCAGCGCGCGAGGTCCAGGCCCACCAGGGTGCGGGCGGCGTCGCCGACGGCCAGGTCGAGGGCGCCGGATGCCGCGCGCAGCGTGCCCTCCACCGGCGGTGGCGGGGGCGCCGCGCCGTCCAGGGGGAAGGCCGTCCAGGTGACCACCTCGGGGCCCGGCCGCGGCACGAGCACCACCCGGTCGCCGACGGCGGCCTGACCGGCCTCCAGCGCCGCAGGAGCCAGCCCCGGCACCGCCGGCAGCCCCCGGACGTCGCCGGGCACCGGCAGCACCAGCCGCAGCCGCTGCTCGCCCAGCCCGCGCAGCGCCGTCAGCGCCGCACCGAGCGGCACCGCCCCCGGCTCCCCGGGCATGCCCGTCACCAGGTGCGCGTGCGCGCCGGTCAGCGAGTCCAGCGCCTCGTCGTAGGACGTGCGTCCGGACAGCCAGGCGGTGGACCAGACCGCGAGGCGGCCGGCGGGGAAGTCGTGCACCGGCCGAGGCTACGACGGCGCGGTCCGGCCGCCGATCCGGCACCCGGACGCCTCCGCTCTGCCAGACTCGGGTCATGGCGTGGTTGCTCTGGCTCATCGGTGCGGGACTCCTGGCGATCGGTGAGGTCTTCACCCTCGACCTGGTGCTGCTCATGCTGGCCGGTGGCGCCGTCGGCGGGATGACGGCCGCGCTGCTCGGCTGGGGCGCGGTGCTGCAGATCGTCACCTTCATCGTCATCTCCGGCGCGCTCCTGGTGCTGGTGCGGCCGCTGGCGCAGAAGCACCTCACCGACCGCACGCCCCTGCAGCTCGACGGCGTGGACACGCTCATCGGGCAGACGGCGAAGGTGACCCGCGACGTCGACGTCTCGGGTGGCCGGATCCGCGTCGGTGCCGACGAGTGGTCGGCCCGGAGCCAGCACGGCGGGGAGTCCTTCGCCGCCGGCGAGACGGTGCGCATCCTCCAGGTGGACGGCGCGACGGCGGTCGTCGGCGACGCGCTGGAGTGACGATCGTCCACAGGGTGCTGACGTGGGCGTACCCGGCGGGGGAGGATCGAGGCTGACCCCCGACGAAGGGAGCCAGCCGTGGATGCGGCGCTCATCGCACTGCTCGTCATCGCCGTCCTGGTGATCGTCGTGATCGCCAAGAGCGTGACCATCGTTCCGCAGGCCCAGGCCAAGGTCGTCGAGCGGCTGGGCCGGTACAGCCGGACCCTCTCGCCCGGCCTCTCGCTCCTGGTGCCCTTCATCGACCGCGTGCGTGCCACGATCGACCTGCGCGAGCAGGTCATCTCGTTCCCGCCCCAGCCGGTCATCACCGCCGACAACCTGCAGGTCGGCATCGACACCGTCGTCTACTTCCAGGTCACCGACCCCCGGCTGGCGGTGTACGGGATCGCGAACTACATCACCGGCATGGAGCAGCTGACCACGACGACGCTGCGCAACGTCGTCGGCGGGCTGAACCTCGAGGGCGCCCTCACCGGCCGGGACGGCATCAACAGCCAGCTCCGCTCGGTGCTCGACGGCACGACCGGGCCCTGGGGCCTGCGGGTCGCCCGCGTGGAGATCAAGGCGATCGACCCGCCGCTGTCCATCCAGGACTCGATGGAGAAGCAGATGCGCGCCGACCGCGACAAGCGCGCGATCATCCTCACCGCCGAGGGGCAGCGCCAGGCCGCGATCACGTCCGCGGAGGGCGAGAAGGCCGCCGCGATCCTGTCGGCGGAGGGCCAGAAGCAGTCCGCCATCCTCGAGGCCGAGGCCGAGCGGCAGAGCCGGATCCTGCGCGCCGAGGGTGAGCGCGCCGCCCTCTACCTGCAGGCGCAGGGTCAGGCGAAGTCCATCGAGACGGTGTTCCAGGCCATCCACGACGGCAAGCCCGACCAGGGCCTGCTCGCCTACCAGTACCTGCAGACGCTGCCGCAGATCGCCAAGGGCGACGCCAACAAGATGTGGATCGTGCCCAGCGAGTTCAGCAAGGCGCTGGAGGGGCTGGCCAGCCTCGGCGGCGCCGAGGGCGGCAAGTCCTGGATGGACGTCGACCCCGCGGAGGGCGCCGGCAACGGCTCGTCGGGCGGTGGCCTGGACACCAGCAGCTGGTTCGAGTCGCAGCTGCCGGCCGCGGCCGAGCAGCCGGAGGCCCGGATCGAGCTGTCCAGCATCACCGACTCCGCACCCGCCATCCCGACCCCGCCATCGCTGTCGGAGGTGACGCAGGACGTCCGGGACAGCGGCCCGGCGGCCGATCCGGTCGTCCGGCAGCAGTTCGGGACCGAGGACGGGCAGCAGTAGGCGGCACTCCCGTCGGGCGACGGTGGCCCAGGACCGTGCGGTCCTGGGCCACCGTCGTGTCCGCCCCCCGCGGGGCGGCGCTGCTCAGTCCTTGAGCAGGCCCTCGCGGAGCTTGGCCAGGGTCTGGCTGAGCAGGCGGGAGACGTGCATCTGCGAGATGCCGATGTCAGCGGCGATCTGCGACTGCGTCATGTTGCCGAAGAACCGCAGGATGAGGATGCGGCGCTCGCGGGCCGGGATGGTGGCCAGCAGCGGCTGCAGGGACTCGCGGTACTCCACGCCCTCCAGCGCGGCGTCCTCCTCGCCGAGCGTCGCGGCCAGGGTGGGGGAGTCGTCCTCGCCGGAGAGCCGCTCGTCCAGCGAGCTGCTCCGGTAGGCGTTGGCCACGGCCAGGCCCTCGAGCACCTCGGCCCGCGGGATGCCCAGGTGCTCGGCCAGCTCCGACGGGGTGGGGGCGCGGCCGTTCTTCTGCGCCAGCTCACCGACGGCGGCGTTCAGCGACAGGTGCAGCTCCTGGAGCCGGCGCGGGACGCGCACCGACCAGCCCTGGTCGCGGAAGTGCCGCTTGATCTCACCGGTGATCGTCGGCACCGCGAAGGAGAGGAACTCCACCCCGCGGGTCGGGTCGAACCGGTCGATGGCAGCGATCAGGCCGAGCGTGCCCACCTGGAGCAGGTCGTCGAACGGCTCGCCACGGTTGCTGAACCGGCGGGCGAAGTGCCGCACCAGCGGCAGGTGCTCCTCGACGAGGATCTCCCGCAGCCGCTCGCGGCGCGGGTCGGTCTTCTCCAGGGTCGCCAGCTCGGCGAACAGCGGTGCGGTGCGCTCGGCCCGCTTGCGGTTCTCCGACAACGGCGGTGCGTCGGGCTCGGGAACGGGCGCGACCTCGGCCACCGGCTCGTCCTGGGGGACGACCGGAGCGTCGGCCGCGGGGTCGGCCGGCGTGCCGTCGGCAGTGTTCAGGGGTTCCTCCTCGCGGGAGTCGGTGGCAGCCGACCGGCTCACCGGGGCACCGTGAGGTTCTGCTCCGGCCCGCCGCTCACCCCGGTCGGATGCTGGCCGGGGAGGTACTTGTCCAGCGAGATGACCGCGACCGGGCCGTCGGAGCCGTCCCCGCCGGGTACCTCGCGCGCGGTGGACCGGCGGCCCTCGACCGCGTCCACGAGCGCGGCGAGCACCACCCAGCCGAAACCGTCGGTGGGTACCTCGGTGCCGTCGGCCGTGGGCACCCAGGCATCGATGTGCAGCCCGGAGCGGGTGGTCTCGAAGACCACGGTGAGCGGCGCGTCGCCCAGGGCGATCGGCGTCAGGGTCGCGCAGGCCTCGTCGACGGCGAGCCGCAGGTCCTCCACGGCGTCGAGGTCGTAGTCCATGCGCATCGCCAGGTCACCGGTCATCGCCCGCACCGCGGGCAGCTGGGTCGCGGTGGTGGGTACCCGCAGCTCCAGGCGCTCGGTGCGTCGTCCGTCCTGCGCGAGGGGGCCCCTCGAGTCGACCATCCGTCGTCCGCTCCTTCGTTGCCGGCGCGCTCGACCCTCGAGTCGCGGCGGTGCATCCTGCCGGTCGGCCCGGCCACGGGGGCGGACCCGGCACCGGCCGGTGCCCAAGATGCCCGTTTACCCGCTGGTAGGGGCCCGTAAAACGTGGTGGTCACCACGCTTTTCGACGGCCCCCGGCCGCGGTTGCCGCGGCCGGGACCCTGTTGTTTCCTGGCCCGAGATGAGCGCCAGTTCCGGCAGTCTGCCACCCGCATCCGACGGCACCCTGGACGAGGGTGCCGCTGTCCTGCTCGCTGCCCTCGAGAGCTCGCCCGACGCCGTCTTCTGCCTGGCCGCGGACGCTCCCGCGCCGCTGTGGGCCAACGCCCGCGCCCGGGCGCTCGGCCCCGGGCGCAACGGTCTGCCGGAGATCTCCGGGCGCCCCCTCGCCGACCTCGTCGAGGCCGCGGTGAAGAGCGGTCGGGCGGAGACCCTGCACGGCACCCTGGGCCACCACGGGCCGGCGGCGACGGCCACCGCGCGGCCGATGACCGTCGCCGGGGGGGCCGGTGCCCTCGTCGTCGTCGAGGCGGCTGCCGACGGCGACGTGCACCGCGCGCAGCTGTCGCTGCTCCCGCCGTCGCTGCCGATGCTGCCCGACGTCGGGCTGTCGGGCAGCTACCACCGGGCCAGCGATCTGTCGGTGGCCGGCGGCGACTGGTACGACGCCGTGCCGCTGGGCAAGGGACGGGTCGCCCTCGTCGTCGGCGACGCCGTCGGGCACGGGGTGCCCGCCGCCGGCGCGATGAGCCGGCTGCGCGGCGCGCTGCGCTCCACGCTGCTGCGGGATCCGGAGCCGGCGGTGGTGCTGGCCGCCCTGGACGCCTTCGCCGCGGAGATGGACGACGTCGAGGGCACGTCGGTCTTCTACGGCGTCCTGGACGCCGCGACCGGGCGGCTGGTGTACAGCGCCGCCGGTCACCCCGCGCCCCTCGTGGTGCGGCCCGACGGCGGCACCGCCTTCCTCGAGGTGACGCCGCGGCCCCCGCTGGGCAGCCTCCCCGGGGCGCCGGCGCCCGTGCACGAGGGCGTGCTGCCGCACGGCGGCACGCTGGTGCTCTTCTCCAACGGCGCCGTCGCCGGCGCGGCCGAGCCCGCAGAGGCGCTCGAGAGCCTCGGCCAGGCGGCCCGCGAGGTGCTCGGCGCCCCCGGCGCGCTGGACGTGGACGGCGTGGCCGGGCTGGCCGGGGCCATCGCCGAGGGGGTGCGCCGGCCGCACGGCTGGCTGGACGACGTCGCCGTCCTGGTGGCGCACCGCCGGGCCACCACGCCGGGAGCGCTGCGGCTGGACCCGCCGGCGGTGCCGTCGGCGCTGCCGGGGGTGCGCCGGCAGCTGAACGCCTGGCTCAGCGGGCTCGGCATGGGGGAGCAGGACCGGGTGGGCGTCATGGTCGCGGTCGGCGAGGCCTGCGCCAACGCGGCCGAGCACGCCTACCGGGGCACCGAACCCGGGCCCATGTCCGTGGCGGCCCAGGTGGACGTCGACGGGGTGCTCACCGTGATCGTCCACGACGAGGGCACGTGGCGGCCGCCGGACCGCGATCCCGGCGACCGCGGGCGCGGGCTGCTGATCATGCGCCAGCTGGTCGACGGCGTGACGCTGGAGGAGGACCACGGGACGACGGTCACCCTGAGCTTCCGGCTCCGCCGCACCCCGGACGAGGACCTCGACCAGCCCCGGCTGCCCGACAACGCCGACGTGGTGGTCGACCGGAACGGCGAACGCCCGGTGGTGCGGGCCAGCGGCGCGGTCGACGTGCCGGCCGCCGAGCAGCTGCGCATCCGGATGCTGGAGGCCAGCCACGGCGGGGCGACGCCGATGGAGCTCGATCTGGCCCGGGTGAGCCTGTTCAGCAGCGCCGCCGTCCGCGTGGTGCTGGCGATGGCCCGCATCGCCCGCGACGAGTCCTGGCGGCTGGTGGTGCACGCACCCGAGGGCGGGGTCACCCGGCACGTGCTGGAGATCAGCGGGCTCGACGGCCTGGTCGAGCTGCGCTGAGGCGTGACTCTCCGTCCCGGGGGGTTTGCGGAACGCCCCCGGTGCTCATGCACCGCCCGTGAGACTGCGGCGCAGCGACGTGCACGGCCCTGGTTACCGGCGCCGGAGGGCAGGGCGGGGCTTCGCCTACTACGACACCGACGGGGCGCTCCTCAAGGACGACCGCCTCGACCGGATCCGGGCGCTGGCCATCCCGCCGGCCTGGAAGGACGTCTGGATCTGCCCGTGGCCCAACGGGCACATCCAGGCCACCGGCGTGGACGCGGCCGGACGGCGGCAGTACCGCTACCACGACGCCTGGCGGGCCCGGCGCGACGCCGAGAAGCACGAGCGGGTGCTGGAGATCGCCCAGCAGCTGCCCGACGTCCGTGACGCCGTCGTCTCCGCCCTGCGGACGCGTGGGCTCAATCGGGAGCGGGTGCTGGCGACTGCGGTCCGGCTGCTCGACCTGGGTGCCTTCCGGGTGGGCAGCGAGCAGTACGCCGAGGAGAACGGCACCTACGGGCTGGCGACGCTGCGGCGGGAGCACGTGCGGGTGCGCGGGGAGCGGACCTTCTTCTCCTACACCGCGAAGGGCGGCATCGAGCGCGAGATCGAGCTGACCGACCGCCCCACCGCCACCGTCGTGCGGCAGCTGCTGGAGCGCCCCGAGGGCACCGGCGCGGAGCTGCTGGCCTACCGGACCGACGACGGCGGGTGGCGGGACGTCACCAGCGACGAGATCAACGCGTTCCTGAAGGAGATCAGCGGGGCGGAGATCACGGCCAAGGACTTCCGCACCTGGAACGCCACGGTGATGATGGCCGCGACCCTCGCCGAGGGCGCGCCCCCGGCGACGAAGACCGCGCGCAAGAAGGTCATCAGCGCGGCCTACAAGGCCGTCTCGGAGCAGCTGGGCAACACCCCGGCCGTGTGCAAGGCCAGCTACGTCGACCCCCGGGTGGTCGACCGGTTCGAGCACGGGGAGACGGTGGCCGACGCGCTGCGGGCGGCGGCCGACGTCGAGGCCGACCGGGACGCGCAGCGCACGCTCGAGCAGGCCGTCTGCGCGCTGCTGTCGGCCTGAGCGGCGACGATGGCCCTCTGAGCGGCGACGATGGCCTCCTGAGCGCGACGAAGGCCCCTGCCGCGGGTGCGGCAGGGGCCTTCGTCGCCGGCCCGCTGAGGGGCCCGCCGTCAGCGGGTGGGGCTGTCGGCGATGGTGAAGAGGTCGATCAGCCCGGTGACCTCGAGCGGCCGGGTGACCGCGCGGGTCGTGGCGATCAGCCGCAGGGCGACCTCGCGGCTGCGGGCCGACTTCTGCGTCTCGACGAGCACGGCCAGCCCGGCGGAGCCCAGGAACTGGACGCCGGAGAGGTCGATCACGAGCTCACGCGGCTGCTGCTCGAGCTGGCTGTCCAGCGTCGAACGGAGCACGGGGGCGGTGAAGGTGTCCACCTCGCCGACGACCGTCACCGTGACCGTGCCGTCCTCGTCGGTGGAGGTCGACAGCGTGATCACGTCGTCGAAGGGCGCCTCGGTGCCCTCGGTCGACACGTCGGGCTGCCCCTCGGCAGGCAGGTCGGAAGTGGTCACGGACAATTGCTCCTCTCGGCGGCACCCGGACGGCTGCCCGCCCGGACAATCTACCGCTGGTGCGTCCCGGGGACTCGTGGTCCCCGAAGCGCCGGTGGTCGAACGTGGTGCGTGCCGGACCGCCGGTCCGGCACGTGCGGCTACCTGCTGAACCGCGGACCAAACGTAGACAACCTGACGGGCGCGCGCCAACCCACCCCCCGGGCGACACCCGAGCAGGGGTCGGCGGGGGGTGGGTCCGGGAGCGGGACGCGGGCGGCGATCAGCCGTCGGTCACGTGGACGGCGCTCTCCTCGGGGCCCTCGCCACCGATCGCCACGTCGGCGGTCGCCTCGACGTCGTCGGCGGTGCGGTTCGTGCCGGAGTCGCTCTCGGGCGTGGTGGAGGTGTCCTGCTCCAGCTGCGCGTCCGCGCGCTGCGGGTCCTCGGCGGGACGCAGGTCCGCGGCGTCGTCGGGGAGCTCCCGGTCGAGCCGGCCGCCGAGCGACTCGCCCTCGGACTGCTCGAAGGCGGTGGTGCCGAAGTCGGTGGTGGCGGTGGCGTGCTCGCCGGGCATCGGCTCGAACTGGGGGTCCTCGGCCCGCTCCATGGTGGGCGAGTCGTCCTGCGACACCTCGGGGATGCCGTCGTCCTCGGGGAAGATGTCGCGCGCGGTCTGGCCCTCGGGCTGCGTCATTGCGGTGTCTCCGTCTCTGCGCGGCGTGCGCGCGTGCTGTGCGTGCGTCCGGCGGGGGACGCGGAGCCGGTCGGGGGGACCGGCGTCGGACAACCGCCCTACCCGGCGCGTGCGCGGGCATGCGCCGGTGTGCGTCGGCGCACTCCGGCAGCGCCGGCGGCATGGCGGCGGCCCGCCGGGGGTAGCCGGGGGCCATGGCAATCGCAGACGAGGTGCAGCGGGTCGGCGCACCGATCTTCCGGTGGGCGCGGACCCAGAAGCGCGAGTACACCCACGGCGAGGCGCGGCCGCTCGGCGGTGACCTGGGTGCCATGGGCGTGTACGGCAGTCTCGTGGCAGCGGGCGCCGTCGCGGTGCGCGCCTCCGGCCGGCAGCTGCCGGAGCGGATCCCCTTCGGTGACGCCGCGCTGCTCACCGTCGCGACGTTCCGGCTGGCCCGCCGGCTGGCCAAGGACCCGGTGACCGCGCCGCTGCGCGCGCCCTTCACCTCCTTCCAGGGGCCCTCCGGGCACGCCGAGGTGGCCGAGGAGGTGCGCGAGCACGGCGGCGTGAAGCACGCCGTGGGGGAGCTGCTCACCTGCCCGTTCTGCCTGGCGCAGTGGGTGGGGACGGCGTTCGTCTTCGGCTACGTCGCGGCGCCGCGGGCGACCCGGCTGGCCGCGCTGACCATGACCACGGTCGCCGGCTCGGACGTGTTGCAGTTCGTGTACGACGCCATCCAGAACGGCGCGCTGACGGGCGAGAACGGGGCCGAGGGCGAGGACGAGCCGCCGTCCTGACCACCGTCGCCCGAGCGGCGGTCCTCCGTCAGGGGGAGGTGGCGCGTCGTTCGCGCTGCCGCGGGTACGGGTCCGCACCTATCGTGTGATCTTGACCCGGCTCCGGGTCCGGGACCGCCCGGCGAACCGGGTGCGAGGGAGGGGCGGCATGCGATCGATCTGGCGCGGCGCCGTGTCGTTCGGCCTGGTCAGCATCGGCGTGAAGCTGTACTCGGCCACCGAGGACAAGGACATCCGCTTCCACCAGGTGCACGCCACCGACGGCGGCCGGGTGAAGTACAAGCGGGTCTGCTCCATCGACGGCGAAGAGGTGGAGTACAGCGACATCGCCAAGGGGTACGAGCTGCCCAGTGGCGAGGTCGTGATCCTCACCGACGAGGACTTCGAGGAGCTCCCGCTCTCCACCCGGCGCGAGATCGAGGTCCTCGAGTTCGTCGCGCAGGACGAGATCGACCCGATCATGTTCGAGAAGACCTACTTCCTGGAGCCCGACGGCCCGGCTGCGCGCCCGTACGTGCTGCTGCGTGACGCCCTGGAGAACGCCGGACAGGTGGCGATCACGAAGATCGCCATCCGCCAGCGCGAGTCGCTGGCCGCGCTCCGGGTGCGCGACGGCGTCCTGGTGCTGCACACGATGCGCTGGCCCGACGAGATCCGCCGTCCGGACTTCGCCTTCCTCGACGAGGACATCTCCGTCCGGCCGCAGGAGCTGAAGATGGCCGAGGCGCTCATCGGCTCGATGACCGCGGAGTTCGATCCTGCCGAGTTCACCGACGACTACCGCGAGGCCATGACCGCCCTGCTGGAAGCCAAGCAGAGCGGCGGCGAGGTCGCCCCGCAGGCGGAGGCGCCCGACGACGGGGCCGCCGTCGTCGACCTGATGAGTGCGCTGCGCCGCAGCGTCGAGCGCGCCCGCGGCGGGGCCCAGGACGACGACACCGCTTCCGGGACCGCCTCCGAGGGGGCTGGCGACGCCGACGCGGGGGAGGACGCCGCGCCGGCCGGGAACGCCCCCGCGAAGCGCGCGTCCGCGCGGAAGGCGGCGGCCGCCAAGGCCCCGGCGAAGAGGGCCGCTGCGAAGAAGGCCCCCGCGAAGAAGGCCACGGGGAGGACCGCGGCGGCGGAGAGCGCGCCGGCGACGAGCGCCGCGGCCAAGAAGACGACGGCCTCGAAGAAGACGGCAGCGGCCCAGAAGACCGCGGGCGCCGAGAAGCCGCCGGCCAAGCGCGCCCGCCGCAGCGCCTGACGTGCCCGCCCGCCCCGGCGGCCGGCGCCCGGCTCGACGTGCGGACCCGCTGGCCGAGTACCGCGCCAAGCGGGACCCGGCCCGGACCGCCGAGCCGGTGCCGCCGGCCGGGCAACCGCTGCCGACGGGCGGGGACGACACGTTCGTCGTCCAGGAGCACCACACGCCCCGCGGCCGCACGGGGGAGCGGGTGCACTGGGACCTCCGGCTCGAGCGGGACGGGGTCCTCCGGAGCTGGGCGGTGCCCAAGGGCCCACCGCTGGAACCGGGCAGCAACCGGCTCGCCGTCCCGACCGAGGACCACCCGCTGGGGTACGCGTCCTTCGCCGGCACCATCGCCGAGGGCGAGTACGGCGGCGGGGAGGTGACCATCTGGGACGCCGGCCGCTACGCCACCGAGAAGTGGGACGAGCGGCACGTCATCGTGACCTTCGACGGCCGCCGGCTCACCGGCCGCTATGCGCTCTTCCCGCTCGCCGACGGCACCTGGAACGTGCGGAAGCTGGACGCGACCCCATCGGTGGAGGCGACTCCCGCGCCGCTGCCGATGCTGGCCACCGCGGGGCAGCTGCCGCCGGCGGCGGAGGACGGCGGCTGGGGCTTCGAGTTCAAGTGGGACGGCGTGCGGGCGGTCGCGACCGTGCGGGCCGGTGTGCCGACGCTGTCCTCGCGCAAGGGCACCGACATCACCGTCCGCTACCCGGAGGTGGGGAGGCTGCCCGGCGCGCTGGCCGGCCGCGACGTGGTCGTCGACGGCGAGATCGTGATGATGGACGCGGCCGGGCGCCCGGACTTCGGGGCGCTGCAGAACCGGATGCACCGCACCGGGCCCGAGGTCCCGCGGATGGCGGCGGCCGCGCCGGTGACGTACCTGGTCTTCGACCTGCTGGAGCTCGACGGCGAGGACCTGCGGTCCCGGCCCTACGCCGCGCGCCGGGACCTGCTCGACGAGCTCGCCCCGGCCGGACACCGGTGGGTGCTGACGCCGTGGTTCCGCGGTGGCGGCGCGGACGTGCAGGCGGCCAGCGAGGAGAACGGGCTGGAGGGCGTCGTCGCCAAGCGGCTGACCTCGCCCTACCGGGAGGGCGTCCGCAGCCCCGACTGGCGCAAGGTCAAGAACTTCTCCACCCAGGCGGTCGTCGTCGGCGGCTGGCGGCCCGGCCAGGGCCGCCGGTCGGGCACCATCGGCTCGCTGCTGGTCGGGGTGCCCGACGACGACGGGCGGCTGGTCTACGTGGGGCACGTCGGCACCGGGTTCCGCGACCAGGACCTGCGCGACCTGCAGCGTCTCCTCACGGCGCGCACCACGCCGCCCTTCGCCGGCTCCCTGCCGCGCGAGGTGACCCGCGACGCGCACTGGGTCGAGCCGGACCTCGTGGGCGAGGTCGCCTACGCCGTGTGGACGGCGGACGGGCGGCTCCGGCACCCGGCGTGGCGCGGGGTGCGCGACGACCTGGAGCCCGACGACGTGGTGCGGGAACCGTGAGCCCGACCAGGCAGCGGGTGGAGATCGCCGGGCGGCAGCTGGCGGTGAGCAACCTGGAGAAGGTGCTGTTCCCCGAGGTGGCGTTCACCAAGGCGCAGGTCATCGACTACTACGTCCGCATCGCGCCCGTGCTGCTGCCGCACCTGGCCGGCCGGCCGGTCACCTTCACCCGGTGGCCCGACGGCGTGGAGGGGCAGGCGTTCTTCGAGAAGAACAGCGCCCGCCACGCGCCCGAGTGGGTGCGCCGGGTGACGCTGCCCAGCCCCGGCAGCTCGAAGGGCCGGGAGACCCTCGACATGGTCGTGCTGGAGGACGTCGCCGACCTGGCCTGGGCGGCGAACCTCGCGGCGCTGGAGCTGCACTTGCCCCAGTGGCAGGTGGACGACGAGGGTGCGGCGCAGCTGCCCGACCTGCTGGTGCTCGACCTCGACCCTGGCCCGGACACCGGCATTGCCGAGTGCTGCGAGGTCGCCGAGCGGCTCGGGCAGCGGCTGGAGGCCGACGGCCTGGACCCGGTGGTGAAGACGTCCGGCTCCAAGGGGATGCAGGTGTACGCGCCGATCGAGCGGCCGACCGACCGGGAGCACCCCAGCCGGTACGCCAGGATGCTGGCGCAGGAGCTCTCCGCCGAGACGCCGGAGGACGTCGTCTGGCGCATGGAGAAGGCGTTGCGCCCGGGCAAGGTTCTCATCGACTGGAGCCAGAACAACCCCGCCAAGACGACGGTGGCGCCCTACTCGCTGCGGGCGCGCGCCGGGGCCACCGTCTCCACGCCGGTCGGCTGGGACGAGGTCGACGCCGTGCGCGACGGCTCGCTCGATCCCACCGCGCTGCGGTTCACCACCGACGACGTGCTCGCCCGGGTCGAGGAGTACGGCGACCTGTTCGACGTCGCCGGCGCCACGCGCGCGCCGCTGCCCGAGGTCTGAGGTGTGCGGGTGACGCTGGATGTCGCGGGGCTGCTCCGCCGGGTCCACGAGGGCACGTTCGGCGAGGACGTCGAGGCGGTGTGGGACACCGAACCCGGTGCTCCGCACGTCTACCGCGTTCCCCTGAGCGCCAAGCCGGACGGGCACCGGCGCACCGTACGGCTGAGTGCGGCGACGACGGGCTACTTCGAGATGACCGTGCCGGACCTGCACATCGGTACGTCGCTGGTCGAGTACGACGACGAGGGCTACATGGAGGCGATCCTCGCGGCGCTGGCGCTTCTGGCCCAGGCTTACCTGCGGGGTGGCGGCCGCGTCGATCACAGGCGGGGCCTGCTCGGCACCCGGACCTTCCTCCGGATCACCGTCGACGGCAAGGAATGGGTCCTGGGCAGGCGTCGGAGCATCGTGCACTACCCGGCGGATCCCTCGGCCTGAGCCGGTCAGTCCGCCTCTGGTCGCAGACCCGGATCCACCTCGGGTGGGACGACGGGAACGCCGGTCCCGGCCAGGCTGGTGCCGTGACCAGCACCCTTGCCTTCCCCGAGCACGTCGTGACCCGGAGAACTCAGCCCGCGCCGTGGTCGGTGCTCGCCCTGGCAGTCCTCGTGCTTGGTACCGGCGGCGGGGTGCTGACCGAGCACCTGCAGGGCGTGCTCGACGGCCCCTGGGCGATGTGGGCGAACTCCGTCGCCGCCTGGTGCGTGCCCGCCTTCGCTGTCGGAGCCCTCGCGGTCCGGGTGCTGGTAGCGGCCGTCGCCGGAGTCGTCACCGAGTTGCTGCTCGTCACCTCCTACTACGTGACGCAGTCAGCGCAGGATGTTCCGCACGCGACCTCGACGGCAGTCGGGTGGCTGGCCGCCGGCGTCGTCGCGGGGATGGTCTTCGGCATCGCGGGAGCGTGGTGGCGTGCGGGGGAGGGCTGGCGCGGCTCGGTCGCGGTGGCGCTGCTGGCGGGCGTGCTGGTGAGCGAGGGGCTGATGCGGGCGGTCCGCTTCCCGTGGCAGGGGTCGTCGGGCGTGATCATGGCGGCCGTCGGGGTGGTGGTCGCACTTCTGCTGGGGCGGTCCTGGCGGCAGCGGCTGGCGGCTCTCGCCCTGCTGGCCGTGGTCGTGCCGTTGGGCCTGCTCGGGACCGAGATCGTCGACCGCGTGTTCGCCGCCTGGTAGTCGCCGGGAACTGTCGTACCTCGAACATATGTTCGAGTCATGTCAGCAGCTGTCGCCGAGCGTTCCCCGGTGGAGGGGGCGTTGGTGGGCTGGTTGCTGGCGCGGGAGCCGTCGGTGGACCGGCTGCCGGTGGCGGTGCTGACCGACGCCGAGGTAGCCGCGGAGCTGGCGCGGGTGCAGGCGCGCAAGGCGATGGACGCCGCTTACGAGGCGGAGCTGGCGATGGCGCTGGCCGCGCAGCGACCGGATGTCGATGATCCGCCGCCGGGGCATCCGGGTGTGCGGCGGCGGGGGAGCGGGTCGCCGGTGCCGGGCACCTCGGAGTTCCTGCCCGATGAGCTGGCGTTGGTGCTCAACTGCGGCCGGCCGTTCGCGGTCGGCGTACTCGCTGACGCCCACCAGGTGGTGGAGCGGATGCCGGCGGTGTGGCGGGCCTGCGCGAACGGGGAGCTGGACTGGTTCCGGGCTCGGGTGTTCGCCGACGTGCTCACCGGCGCCTCCGACGAGGTGGTGGGCGCGGTGGTGGCGCAGCAGCTGCCGGTGGCGGCGGGGTTGTCGTCGGGGCAGTTGCGCAGGCGGCTCGTGGCGGCGGCGATCGCGGCGGACGAGGAGTTCGCCGAGCAGCGCCGGGAGCAGGCGGAGCGCCGCGCGGGAGTCCGGGCCTACCCGACTGCCGACGGGATGTCGGTGCTCGCGAGCGAGCTGCCGTCGTCGGTGGCGGCAGCGATGTGGTCGGTGATCGACCAGGCCGCGCAGCTGGCCCGCACCGCCGGGGACGACCGGCCGATCGGGCTGCTGCGCGCCGAAGCGCACGCCGCCCTGGTGCTGAACCCGGGTGGGGCGGAGGGCGCGGGGTTCACTGCGCACGTCACCGTGCTCGCCCCGCTGTCGGCGCTGCAGGACCGGCGCGACGAGCCGGCCACGGCGGAGACCGACGGTGGGCGGCCGCCGGCAGGGGAGTGCGGGCCGGCGGTAACCGGGCAGCCCATCACCGCAGCGCACCTGCGGGAACTGATGGCCGGGATCGGCGCGCTCGGGCTCCACGCCCCTCCCGGCGGCAGCCTGGCGGTGGCGATCTCCGACGAGCACGGCGCGCTGCTGGCCACCTCCACCCCGGCCGAGCTGGCCCGGCTGGCCGCCCGCGGCTGCCCCGCCCACGGCCGGGACGCCTGCAGCTGCCCGCTGCTCGGGCCGCCGGGAGAGAGCCCCGGCTATGACCGGTCGGCCGCGCAGGAACGCTTCGTCCGGCTGCGTGACCGCACCTGCCGGCACCCCGGCTGCGCGCAACCGGCCGGGCGCACCGATCTCGACCACGTCGTGCCCTACGACTGCGGCGGGCGAACGGGGTGCGACAACCTGTGCTGCCTGTGCCGCACGCACCACCGGCTCAAGACCTTCGCCCGCGGCTGGCGGTTCCGGCTGCAGCCCGGCGGCATGCTCACCGTGACAACGCCCTCGGGGATCACCCGCAGCACTCGGCCACCGGGCCTGCGCGACCCCGCGCGCCAACCCGCGCTACCCCCGCCACCACCGCTGCCACCGGACGTCACGCCACCACCGTTCTGAGGACGGTCGTCGTGGCGGCCCGTGGGTGCGCCTCGAGCCGCGGCGATGATCATGGCCGTCCGGAATGAGACCATTCGCCCATGTCAGTCGCAGGTCCGCAGGATCCCCGCACCACCGACGTCGGACGGCTGGTCGTCCGATGCCCCGACCGGCCGGGGATCGTCGCCGTGCTCAGCGGGCTGATGGCCGAGGTCGGCGCCAACATCACCGACTCGCAGCAGCACTCCTCGGACCCCAGCGGGGGCACGTTCACGCTGCGGCTGGAGTTCGTGCTGGCCGGGCTCGTCGAGCGGCGGCCGGAGCTGGAGCGGCGGCTCGCGGAGCTGGCGGGGAAGTGGCAGCTGACCTGGCGCCTCACCGAGGCCACCCACCGGCCGACGGTGGCGGTCTTCGTCAGCCGCGCCGACCACGTGCTGCAGGAGCTGATCTACCGGGTGCGCGCCGGTGACCTGCGCGCCGAGATCGTCGCCGTCGTCTCCAACCACCCCGACCTGGAGCCGGTCGCGGCCGCCGCGGGCATCCCGTTCCACCACGTCCCGGTCACCCCGGACACCAAGGCCGAGGCCGAGGCGCGGGCGCTGGAGATCGTGGGCGGCGTGGACCTGGTCGTGCTGGCCCGCTACATGCAGATCGTCTCGCCGGAGTTCTGCGCGCGGTTCCCCGAGCGGCTGATCAACATCCACCACAGCTTCCTGCCGGCCTTCGTGGGCGCGAACCCGTACCAGGCGGCGCACGACCGGGGCGTGAAGCTGATCGGGGCGACCGCGCACTACGTGACCCCGGAGCTGGACGCCGGGCCGATCATCGAGCAGGAGGTCGCGCGGGTCGACCACCGGGCGACGGTCGAGGACATGCGGCGCGTCGGCCGGTACGTGGAACGCCAGGTGCTGGCCCAGGCGGTGACCTGGCACGTGGAGGACCGGGTCATCGCCGAGGGCGACCGCACCATCGTCTTCGCCTGATCCCCGGATCGATCAGGGGCCCCCACAGAGGTACACGTCCGCGATCGTTCACGCGCTTGTCTTGACTCGTTCAAGAAAAGCGCGTTGGATGAACCGCGATGGAGACGACCTGGACGCACCAGCTGCGGGAGGCCGGGCTGCGCGTGACGCGGCCCCGCCTGTCCGTGCTGAGCGTGCTGGCCGACCACCCCCACGCCGACGCCGACACGATCGTGACCGGCGCGCGGCAGCTGCACCCCTCGCTCTCCCCGCAGGCGGTCTACGGCGTGCTCAAGGCCTTCGTCTCCGCGGGGATCGCCCGCCGGATCGAACCCGCCGGGGCGCCTGCGCTGTTCGAGCTGCGGGTGGGCGACAACCACCACCACCTGGTCTGCCGCTCGTGCGGCGCGGTCGCCGATGTCGACTGCGTCGTGGGCGCGGCCCCTTGTCTGAGCCCCTCGGACACCGCCGGCTTCGTCGTGGACGAGGCCGAGGTCGTGTTCTGGGGGCTCTGTGCCACCTGTCGGAGCCGTGACCGCGAGGTCGCGGCACTTCCCGACGCCATGCAGGTCGAACACATGCAGGTCGAACACCAGCACCACATCCGAGGAGGAGCAGGAGCATGACCGACGTCGCATCGCAGGGCACCGCGCCCAGCCAGTCCGGCAAGCCGGTCCTGACCAACCGTCAGGGCCACCCCGTCTACGACAACCAGAACCAGCGGACGGTCGGAGCTCGCGGCCCCGCCACCCTGGAGAACTACCAGTTCCTCGAGAAGATCAGCCACTTCGACCGGGAGCGCATCCCGGAGCGCGTGGTCCACGCCCGCGGCGTGACCGCCTACGGCTACTTCGAGGCCGACGGCACCGTCGGCGACGAGCCCGTCTCGAAGTACACCCGCGCGAAGCTGTTCCAGGAGAAGGGCAAGCGGACCGACGTCGCGCTGCGCTTCTCGACCGTCGCCGGTGGCCGGGACTCCTCGGAGATGGCGCGCGACCCGCGCGGCTTCGCCGTGAAGTTCTACACCGAGGAGGGCAACTGGGACCTCGTCGGCAACAACCTGGGTGTCTTCTTCATCCGGGACGCCATCAAGTTCCCCGACTTCATCCACTCGCAGAAGCCGGACCCGGTCACGTTCGAGGCCAGCGTCGCCGAGCGGGCGTTCGACTTCTTCAGCCAGACCCCCGAGGCCATGCACATGGTCTCCCTGGTCTTCAGCCCCCGCGGCCTGCCGGCCAGCTACCGGCACATGCAGGGCTTCGGCGTGAACACCTACAAGTGGGTCAACGCCCAGGGCGAGACCGTCCTGGTCAAGTACCACTGGCTGCCGAAGCAGGGCGTGAAGTCCTACACCGCCGCTGACGGTGCCGCCGTCCAGGCGCAGACCCTCGGTGCCCACACCAAGGACCTCTACGACTCGATCGCCAACGGCGACTTCCCGTCGTGGGACCTGCACGTGCAGCTCATGAGCGACGACGAGCACCCCGAGCTCGACTTCGACCCGCTCGACGACACCAAGGTGTGGCCGGAGGAGGTCTTCCCGCTCCGCAAGGTCGGGACGATGACCTTGAACCGGATGCCCGAGGACTTCTTCGCCGAGAACGAGCAGATCTCCTTCGGTACCGGTGTCCTCGTCGACGGGCTGGACTTCTCCGACGACAAGATGCTGGTCGGCCGGACGTTCTCCTACTCGGACACCCAGCGGTACCGCGTGGGCCCGAACTACCTGCAGCTGCCGGTGAACCGCCCCAAGGTGGGCGTGAACACCAACCAGCAGGGTGGCCCGATGTCCTACGGCCGCGACAACGTCGGTGACAACCCGCACGTCAACTACGAGCCGTCGATCACCGGCGGCCTGCGTGAGGCCACCTACCCCACGCACGACGAGCAGGGCCCGGTCATCAACGGCCGGCTCACCCGCAAGCGGATCCCGCGCACCAACGACTACAAGCAGGCCGGCGAGCGCTACCTGCTGTCGGAGCAGTGGGAGAAGGACGACCTGGTGGCCAACCTGGTCGGCGCCCTCCAGCAGTGCCGCCGCGAGATCCAGGAGCGGATGGTCTGGCACTTCTTCATGTGCGAGGACGAGTGGGGTCAGCGCGTCGGTGACGCGCTCGGCATCACCGCGGACGACGTCCGCGGCCTGCCGCCGCTGCAGACGCAGACCCTCTCCGAGGAGGAGCTGCAGCGCGCCGCCAACCTCGGCAAGAACGGTCCGCGCGACGTGACCGGCCTGGTCATGACGCACTGCGTGCCGAACGAGCACGTCACCGTCGCCTGACCTCAGGCGTTCGGGAACACAGCACCACCGCGGCGGGCCGCGACCGGGATCTCCGGTCGCGGCCCGTCCGCCGTCCGGGTGGCCCCTTCCCGCATCCGTGCGCAGGGAGCGGTCCAGGCGCTGTGCTCGCCGCAACACGGCCGAGGCCGGCTCCCACAGGTGTGGGAACCGGCCTCGGTCGCCGTGCGTCGCGGGGTACGCGCTCGGCTCAGTCGCGGGGGCGGTTGCGGTCCTGGTCGGCCAGGAACCGCTCGAACTCCGCGCCGATCTCCTCGGCGCTGGGCACCTGGCCGCCGCTGCCGAGGAGGTCGCTGCCCTCCCGGGCGGCCGCGAACGAGTCGTACTGCTGCTCCAGGGCGGCCACGACGGCGGTGTTGTCGGTCGACCGCGCGATCTGCTCGTCGATCTCCGTGCGGTTGGCCTCGGCGGCCTCCTGCAGCGACTCGGTCGGCAGGCGGAGACCGGTCAGCCGCCCGAGGTGCTCCAGGAGCGTGACCGAGGCGGCCGGGTAGGTCGCCTGGGCGAGGTAGTGGGGGACGTGCGCGGCCACGCCGAGGGCGTCCACGCCGGCCTCGCCCAGGCGCAGCTCGAGCAGGGCCGAGACGCTGCCGGGGATGCGCATCTCGCCCCAGTACACGGGATAGGGCTCGATGAGCTGGCGCCGCGTGGCGTGCGCGGTGACCGTGACCGGCCGGGTGTGCGGCACCGGCATCGGGATGGCCTGCAGGGCGACGACGGAGGTGACCCCGAGCCGGTCGACGAGCTGCCCGACGGCGGCGACGAAGCGCTCCCACGCGTAGTCCGGCTCGGCCCCGTGCAGCAGCAGGAAGGTTTCGCCGGCGTCGTCCTCGACCGCGTACAGCGCGATCTCCGGCGCGGTGAAGCCCTCGTAGCGGTCGGCGTTGAAGGTCATGCGGGGCCGGCGGGCGCGGTAGTCGACCAGGCTGTCGGCGTCGAAACGGGCGACGACCTCGTGCGGCAGGGTGGCCAGCAGGTGGGCGCCGGCCAGCGTGCCGGCCGATGCGGCGTCGAAGTCACCGGCGAGGTCGTGCACCAGCACGAGCCCGCGGCGTTGCGTGGGGTCCTCGATGGCTGACTCGCGGGCGAGGAAGGGCTCCGCCGCCGGGAGCAGCTCGACGAGATCCTCCGGTCGTTGGGGCACGGTGGTCCTCCTGGGGGTCGACGGCGCGACACCAGGTCGCGCCTGCCGGTAACAGCCCCGCCGTGGGCTGCCGCATTCCCGCGGGCGCCGCCGCCGTCCCCCGGACGTGGCCGCTCAGCGCGCCGCCTCGTCCTCCCGCGCGTCGGTCCGGTCGTCGCTCCGCGCGTCGGTCCGGTCGTCCTCCGGGGTCGTCGCCGGTTCCCTGACCAGGTGCGCGCCGGTCTCGTCGGCGGCGATCTGCGCGCGGGTGCCGTCGGGCAGGATCTCCGGCGACTTCCCGTCCAGCTGGTCCCGCGCGTAGCGGTAGGAGACGGCGATGAGCGCGGTCACCGGGACGGCGAGGAAGGCGCCGATGATGCCGGCCAGGCTGGCGCCCGCGGTGACGGCCAGGATGACCACGCCGGCGTGCAGGTTGAGCCCGCGGCCCTGCAGGATCGGCTGCAGGACGTTGCCCTCGAGCTGCTGCACGAGGATCACGATGCCCAGCACGATCAGCGCAGTGGTGAGGCCGCTGTCGACCAGTGCGATGAGCACCGCGAAACCGCCGGCGACGAAGGCACCGATGATCGGGATGAACGCGCCGAAGAAGGTGAGCACGGCGAGCGGCAGCACCAGCGGCACGCCGAGGATCCACAGGCCCAGGGCGATGAAGAAGGCGTCGGCGAACCCGACGATGGCCTGCTGGCGGATGAACTCCGAGAGCGTCGACCACGTCTTGTAGGACAGCGCGGCCACGTGCGGGGCGGCGGGCGGGCCGGTCTGGGCGGCCAGCCACGGCACCCAGCGCGGACCGTCCTTCAGGAAGAAGAAGGTCAGCACGAGAGCCAGCACCAGGTTGATCAGCAGGCCGCCGATCGCCGTGGCGCCGGTGACGGCGTACTGCGCGATGTTCTGTGCGTTCCCCTGGATCGAGTCGATCGCCTGGTCGACGGCGCCGCCGATCTGCTCCTGGCCCAGGTTGAACGGCGGGCCGGTCAGCCACTCCTGCAGCTGCTGCAGGCCGACGCTGACGCCGGCGGCGAGCTCCTCGACCTGGCCCACGACGGGCGGCGCGATCAGCGCGATGATGCCCACGAAGGCGGCGAGGAACGTGATCAGGACGGTGATCGCGGCGAGCGCCGACGGCCAGCCGTGGTTGCGGAGGAAGCGCGTGGGCGGCCACAGGACGGTGGTGAACAGCAGCCCGAGGACGACGGGCAGCAGGACGACCCAGAGCTTCCCGATGACGTACCCGACGACGATCAGCCCGCCGACGATCAGCAGCAGCTCGGCCGAGGCGATGGCCACCGCCCGGCTCGCCCGCTGGAGACGCTGCCCGCGCATGGTGGTCGGGGCCGGCGCGTGCGTCCCGGCGCGGACACCGGACTCCGGGGACGGCTGGTCGGGTTCGACGTCGGCCGCCTCCTCCGGGGACGGGTCGGTGCGACCGGGCAGGCGGATCCTCATGCAGCGATCCCAGCACACATGCGCGGACGGGGCCGGTCGGGAAACGATCATCACACCCGCGTCGTAGCGTTCGGTCATGCCGAAGATCGCGACCGCCGACCGGGTCGACCGGGACGCGCTCCTGGAATTCCTCCGCCCCCGTCACCGCGCGGTGCTCGTCACCCGGCGGCGCGACGGCGCCGTCCAGCTGTCCCCGGTCACCTGCGGGGTCGACGCCGAGGGGCGGGTCGTGGTGGCGACCTACCCGCAGCGGGCCAAGGTGACCAACGCCCGGCGGGACGCCGGGGTGTCGCTGTGCGTGCTCTCCGACGAGTGGGACGGGCCCTGGGTGCAGCTCGACGGCGAGGCCGAGGTGCTGGACCTGCCCGACGCCCTGGAGCCGCTGGTCGACTACTACCGGGCCATCAGCGGCGAGCACCCCGACTGGGACGAGTACCGCGCCGCCATGGCGCGGCAGGGGAAGTCGCTGCTGCGCGTCACCGTCACCGCGTGGGGGCCCGTCGCCACCGGCGGTTTCCCCGCCGATGTGGCCGACAAGGTGTGAGCCTTGCTTAGGGCTGGGAAAGATGCCAGACTTGCGCAATGCCGTTCGTGCTGACCGTCGACCAGCGTGCCAGCCGGCGTGGGCCCGACCGGGTGGCCGAGGTCCTCGACCGGCTCAACGCCGAGGTCCGCGCCGTGCTCGCCTTCGAGCGGACCGCCGGTGACGAGTTCCAGGGCGTGCTGGCGACGCCCGAGACCGCCGTCGACGTCGCCCTGCGACTCGTCCGCCTCGGCGGCTGGAGCATCGGCATCGGTGCGGGCGCCGTCCAGTCCCCGTTGCCGTCGAGCACCCGGGCCGCGGCGGGCCCGGCCTTCCTGAGCGCTCGGCGCGCCGTCGATGCGGCGAAGCAACGGTCGGTGAGGCTGGCCGTGCGGGGCGCGATGCCCCCGGACGCGGCGGATGCGCAGGCGGTCCTGAGCGCCCTGGCGGTGCTGGTGGGGCGGCGCAGCGAGCAGGCGTGGGAGGCGATCGAGCTGGTCGAGGACGGACGGACGCAGGCCGAGGCCGCCGCGGCGCTGGGCATCACGCGCCAGGCGGTGGGGCAGCGGCTGGCCGCCGCGTCCTGGGAGCTGGAGCGCGAGCTGCGGCCGACGGCGGCGCGGCTGCTGGGGAGAGCCGCCGGATGACCGCGGCCGTCCTGGTGCTGCTCGGGCTGGTCGCGCTCGCCGGCCTGGCGTTCATGGTCCGCGGCGAACGGCCGGGGGCTGCGGCCGGCGCCGTGGTCCTGGTCGCCGCGCTGGCCGTCGCCGGGGCCTTCGCCTGGGCCGCGGAGGGGAGCGCGGGTCCGGTGCAGACCGGCGCCGTCCTCGCCGTGCTGGCGGCCGTCACCGGCGGCGGCCCGGTGGCGACGGCGGTGCTGCACGCCGCCGATCCCGCGGCCGCCGGGGTGTCCGGTGGCCCGCAGGACCCCGACATCCTCCGCGGTGGCGCCTGGATCGGAGTGCTGGAACGCGGCGCGATCGCCGGCACGCTGCTGGTCGGCTGGCCCGAGGGGCTCGCCGTCGTGCTCGCCGTCAAGGGGCTGGGCCGGTTCTCCGAGTTGCGTGCCCCCGCGGCGGCCGAGCGCTTCATCGTAGGCACGCTGGCCAGCGGGTTGTGGGCGGCGGCCTGCGTGGGCGTCGCGGTGCTGCTCCGCGGCTGACCGCACACCGAGCGCGGCGATCCCGGGGCAACCACAATGGCGGGCGACCGACGCCGCTCCTCCTGGAGGCCCCGTGCCCGAGACACCCGCCACCGGTGTCGGCCGCAACCCCGACCTGCTGACCATCTACTGCGACGACCACCTGGCCGCCGCCACCGGTGGCGTCGAGCTGGTCGTCCGCATGCTGGGCCGGCACCGCGGCGGCCGGTACGAGGGCCCGCTGGAGCAGCTGCTGGACGAGCTCCGCGAGGAGCGCGCCGCGCTGCGGACGACGCTGGGCGCCCTGGGCCTGCCGGTCGCCCAGTACAAGCAGCTGGGCGTCTGGGTGGCCGAGAAGCTGTCCCGCGGCAAGCTCAACGGGCGGGTGCTCACCCGGTCGCCGCTCAGCGACCTGGTCGAGTTCGAGTTCATCGCCACCGCGGTGGTGGCCAAGCGGGCCGGGTTCGAGACCCTCCGCGCCCTCGGCGAGGTCGACGACCGCATCGACACCGCGCTGTTCGAGCGGCTGATCGACCAGGCCGACGCGCAGCACCGCTGGCTCTCCGAGGCCCGGCGCGACGTCGCGGCGTCGGTGTTCGGCGGGCAGCCGCAGGCCGCCGGCGACGCCGCCGACATCTGAGCAAGCCACCGACATCTGAGCAGGGAGTCCGCGCCATGTGCCACAGCCACGACAGCCGCCCGCCGGCCCCGCCGCGCAGCGGGCCGGTGCGGGAGCGATCCACCACCACGCTCACCTCCGCCGACGGCACCGCCTTCTCGGCTGCCACCGCCCTGCCCGAGGGCACCCCGCGGACGGGTGTGGTGATCCTCCCCGACATCCGGGGCCTGCACCCGTACTACGTCGCCCTGGCCGAGCGGTTCGCGGAGGCCGGCGTGGCCGCGGTCTCCATCGACTGGTTCGGGCGCACCGCCGGCGTCTGCGCGGACGGCGCCCGGCCCGAGGACTTCGACTGGCAGGCGCACATCCCGCGCACGACGCCGGAGGGGATCGATGCCGACGTCGCCGCGGCGATCGCCCACCTCCGCGAGCAGGCGGGCGCCGACCTGCCGGTGGTGGCGGTCGGCTTCTGCTTCGGCGGCAGCCACGCCTGGCGGCTGGCCGCCGGCGGGCCCGACCTCGCCGGCTGCGCCGGCTTCTACGGCCGGCCGGCCCTGGTGGGTGACGCCGCCGACCGGACCGTCCTGCCGACGGTCCTGCTGATCGCCGGGGCCGACGCGGTGACGCCGCTGGCCGACCAGCTGGCCCTGGCCGACCGGATGCGCGCAGCCGGGGCCGACGTGGACGCCGTCGTCTACGACGGGGCGCCGCACTCCTTCTTCGACCGGGCCTCAGCGGACTGGGCCGACGCCTGCCGCGACGCCTGGGAGCACGTGCTCGCGCTCACCGACCGCGTCGGCGAGCAGCGCCGCGGTGGCTGAGCCACCCGGCCCGGCCTGGGGGCCGTTGCCCGACGTGGCTGCGTTCGTGCGCCCGGCCACGGCGGCCGATCTGCCGGTGCTGGCCGCCCTGCTGGCCGACGACCCGCTCGGCCGGCAGCGCGAGCAGACCGCCGACCCGGAGCCGTACCGCGCGGCGTTCGAGCGGATCGACGCCGACCCTGCCCACCTGCTCGTCGTGGCCGCCGAGGGGCATGACGTCATCGGGACCCTGCAGCTCTCCTTCGTGCCGGGCCTCTCCCGCCGGGGCGTGCTCCGGGCCCAGGTCGAGGCGGTGCGCGTGCGGGCGGACCGGCGGTCCACCGGCGTGGGGCGCGCCCTGTTCCGGTGGGCGATCGCGGAGTCCCGGCGGCGCGGGTGCGGCCTCGTGCAGCTCACCACCGACCGGTCGCGCGCCGATGCGCACCGGTTCTACGAGCAGCTCGGCTTCGTCGGGTCGCACGTCGGCTACAAGCTGGAGCTCTGAGGGGCCGCCGCGGGTGGCGGCCCGGTGCCGTGGTCGCGGCCCGGCTGGCGGCGGTCTCCTAGGCTGGTGCCGTGAGCAGCCAGCCGATCGATCCCGGAGTCATCGAACTCGCCGGGCGGGTCTTCGACCTGGCCCGCAACGGTCACACCGACGAGCTGGCGGCGTACGTCGACGCCGGCGTTCCGGTGGACCTCACCAACGACAAGGGCGACACCCTGCTCGTGCTCGCCGCCTACTACGGCCACGCCGGCACGGTCGCCGCGCTGCTGGAGCGCGGCGCCGACCACAGCCGCGCCAACGACCGCGGCCAGACGGCGCTGGCCGCGGCCGTCTTCAAGCAGTCGGCGGAGACCGTGCAGCTCCTGCTGGATGCCGGTGCCGACCCCGACGGCGGTGGCCCCAGCGCCCGGGAGACCGCGACGTTCTTCGACCTGCCGGCCATGACCGCGATGCTGGACGCCCGGAGCTGACCAGCCCGCCCCGCCGCGGCGGCGGGGCGGGACCACGCGGGACCGAGGGGGAGGGCATGGCGGCACGAGGGAACCTGCCGGCGGCCGGGCCGCTGCCGCCGGACGGTGCGGAGCAGCCGGGCAATCCCGAGCGCTCGGCCGGCCTGCCCGCAGCCGACCTGCCCGACGGCGACCTGCCCGCAGCCGACCTGCCCGCAGCCGACCTGCCCGCAGCCGACCTGCCCGCCGGGGCCGACGCCGGGGAGCCGTTGGCGCAGGCGCCGTCGTCGGGGCTGCCGCGCTGGCTGCTGCTGGTCGGGGGCGTGGCCGCCGCCACCATCGCCATCGCCGGCCTGCAGGCGGTCGCCTGGCTCGTGGCGCCGGTGTTCCTGGCGCTCGTCGTCGTCATCGCGCTGACCCCCGTGCAGCGGTGGCTGCGGCGGATCGGGGTACCCGGCTGGCTGGCCACCACGGTCCTGCTGCTGCTGGTGTGGGCGGTGCTGCTCGCCTTCGTCGCGCTGCTGGTCGCCTCCGTCGCCCAGTTCGCCGCCCTGCTGCCCGACTACGCCGATCGCGCCCAGTTTCTGATCAACGACGTCGTCGCCGAGCTGAACAGCCGCGGCATCGTCTCCGGTCAGCTCTCCGACCTCGTCGAGCAGATCGACTACGGCTCGCTGGTCGGCCTCGCCACCGACCTGCTCAGCCGGCTCACCGACGCGGCGACGACGCTGCTGCTCCTGTTGTCGGCGCTGGTCTTCATGTCCATCGAGAGCAGCGGCTTCGGCCGCCGGATGGCGCTGGTCGGCGCCGAGCGCCCGCACCTGCCCGTGGCGATGACGCTCTTCACCCGCGGGACCCGCAGCTACCTGCTGGTCAGCACCGTCTTCGGCGCGATCGTCGCGGTCGGCGACACCATCGCCCTCGCGTGGCTCGAGGTCCCGGCCGCGCCGCTGTGGGGGCTGCTGGCCTTCATCACCAACTACGTGCCCAACATCGGCTTCCTGCTGGGCGTCGCGCCCCCGGCCGTGCTGGGCCTGCTCGCCGGCGGCTGGGGCGAGCTGGTCGCGATCATCGTCGTCTACTCGCTGCTGAACTTCGTCGTGCAGACGCTCATCCAGCCGCGCTTCGTCGGCGACTCGGTGGGCCTGTCCATGACCGTCACCTTCGTGGCGCTGCTGTTCTGGGGCTGGGTGCTCGGCGCGCTCGGCGCCCTGCTGGCCATCCCGCTCACCCTGCTGGTCAAGGCGCTGCTCGTCGACGTCGACCCGCGGGGCCACTGGCTGGACGCGCTGCTGCGCGAGGAGCCCCGGGCGCCCCGCACCATGCGGGCGCGCCGGCGGATGGACGCCCGCCGGGCCACCCTGGCCTCGATGCGGCGGCTGCCCCACCACCCGCACCGCCGCCCGGGCCCCGCCGAGCCCGAAGGGGCCGACCGCAGGGACCCGGCGGCGCAGGAGACGACCAGCAGCCCGGCGGGCCTGGCCTGAGCGGCGCCGAACTGGTCGTCCTGGTCGGGCTCCAGGGCAGCGGGAAGAGCACCTGGACCGCCCGGTCCCTGGTCGGGACCCACGCCGTGGTCAGCAAGGACCACTGGCCGAACGCCCGGCGCCGCGAGGCCCGCCAGCAGCGGGTGGTCGCCGGCCTCCTGGCCGAGGGCCGCAGCGTCGTCGTCGACAACACCAACCCCTCGCCGGCGGAGCGCGCACCGCTGGTCGCGCTCGCCCGCGAGGCGGGGGTGCCCGTGCGCGCGGTGTGGATCGACACCCCGCTGGAGGTCTGCCTGGACCGCAACGCCGCGCGCGAGGGGCGGGCGCAGGTACCGCTGGCCGGACTGCTCGGCACCCGCGCCCGTTTCGTGCCCCCGTCCACCGGCGAGGGGTTCGACCGGGTCGACGTCGTCCGCGGCGGGCCCTGACCGGCACGGGTGCGATGCCGGCCGGACCTTGTGACCGGCGCCTCGACCGGCGGCCGTAACGTGTCGGGCGCAGCTCGCCGCGCGCCGGGGCCCCCGCCCCGGTGACCGCCGGCATCCATGACGAAGGGAACTCTCATGAGCGAGGCAGGCACCACGGGCGCGTCCCGCGTGGCCATCGTGACCGGCGCGGCCCGCGGCATCGGCGCGGCGACCGCCCAGCGGCTGGCGGCCGACGGCTTCGCCGTCGCCGTCCTGGACCTGGACGAGGGGCAGGCCAAGGGCACCGTCGAGGCGATCGAGGCCGCCGGCGGCCGCGCGCTGGCCATCGGCGCCGACGTCAGCGACGCCGCGCAGGTGGAGGCCGCCGTCGAGCGGATCGCCACCGAGCTGGGCGCGCCGACCGTCCTGGTCAACAACGCCGGTGTGCTCCGGGACAACATGCTGTTCAAGATGTCGGACTCCGACTGGGACATCGTGATGAACGTGCACCTCAAGGGCGCCTTCCTGATGACCCGGGCCACCCAGAAGCACATGATCGACCAGAAGTGGGGCCGGATCGTCAACCTGTCCAGCACCTCGGCGCTGGGCAACCGCGGTCAGGCCAACTACTCGACGGCGAAGGCCGGCCTGCAGGGCTTCACCAAGACCCTCGCCATCGAGCTGGGCAAGTTCGGCGTCACCGCCAACGCCATCGCCCCGGGATTCATCGAGACCGAGATGACCAAGGCGACCGCCGACCGCATGGGCGTCCCGTTCGACGACTTCATCAAGGGCGCCGCCGCGATGATCCCGGTGGCCCGCACGGGCAAGCCGGAGGACATCGCGCACCTCGTGTCGTTCTTCGTCAGCGAGGGCGCCGGCTTCGTCTCCGGCCAGGTGGTCTACGCCGCCGGCGGCCCGAAGGCCTGAGCTCGGACCCCGTCCCTCGCCGGACGGGCCGTTCCCGCGGGGCCGGGCAGCCGCACCGGCTGCCCGGCCCCGCGCCGTTCCACCCCATCCCCGAGGAGGCGTCATGGTCGACGACGACGACAAGGTCCTGGTGGAGCGCCGCGGCGCCGTCCAGGTGATCACGATCAACCGGCCGTCCGCGCGCAACGCCCTCGACGGCGACGTCGCCCGGGCGGTCGCGGCCGCGGTCGACGAGCTGGACGCCGACGGCGACCTGCGGGCGGGGGTGCTCACCGGCGCGGGCGGCACCTTCTCGTCCGGGATGGACCTCAAGGCCTTCCTCCGCGGCGAGAGCCCGGCGATCGAGGGGCGCGGCCTGTGCGGCATCACCCGCACGCCGCCGCGCAAGCCCCTGGTCGCCGCCGTCGAGGGCTGGGCCCTGGCCGGCGGGTTCGAGCTCGTCCTCGCCTGCGACCTGGTGGTGGCCGGCCGCGGCGCCCGGTTCGGGGTGCCGGAGGTGAAGCGCTCGCTCGTCGCGGCCGGTGGGGCCGCGCTGCTGCTGCCGCAGCGGGTGCCGCGCGCCGTCGCGCTGGAGCTGCTCCTGACCGGTGAGCCGATCGACGCCGAGCGCGCCGCGGCGGTCGGGCTGGTGAACCGGGTGGTCGACGAGGGGGACGCCGTGGAGGCGGCCGTCGCCCTGGCCGAGGTGATCGCCGCCAACGGCCCGCTGGCGGTGGCCGCCACCAAGCAGGTCGTCCTCGACGCGCCCTCGTGGCCGGCGGACGAGGCGTGGGAGCGCCAGGAGCAGGTCGTCCGCCCGGTGTTCGGCTCCGAGGACGCCCGCGAGGGCTCGACCGCCTTCGCCGAACGCCGTCCACCGGTGTGGCGCGGCCGCTGACCGGGTGACAGGTTGCACACCGAGCAACATTGCACGGTGTGCAAGAAACTGCTGTAGTGGGCCGGTGACCGAACCGGGCCTGCGCCAGCGCAAGAAGCAGGACACGCGTGCCGCGCTGGCCGCGGCCACCCTCGAGCTCGCTGCCGAGCACGGGCTGGCCGCGGTCACCGTCGAGCAGATCGCGGCGCGCGCCGGGGTGTCCTACCGGACGTTCTTCAACTACTTCTCCGGCAAGGAGGAGGCGCTGCTGCGCCCCGGCGGCGCCGAGGCGGGCACGTTCGGTCCGCGGCTGCTCGCCCAGGACCCGGCCCTCCCGGTGCTCGCCGCCGCCCGGGCGGCGCTGCACGAGGAGCTCGCCGTCCTGGAGTCCGACCGCGCCGCCTGGCACCTGCGGCTCACCGTGATCGCCGACGACGAGGCCCTGCTCCCGCGGCTGGTCGAGCTCGGGGCCACCGGCGAGCGCGAGATGACCGCGGCCGTCGCCGCGCGCACCGGGCTGGACGCCGAGCGGGACCTCTACCCGGCGCTGGTGGGGGCCGTCCTCGGCTGCGCCGTCCGCGTCACCCTCGCGCGCTGGCACCGCCTGGCGGGGCGCGAGCCGCTCCCGCGACTGCTCGACGACGCCCTGGACGCCCTCGCGGCCGGGCTGCCCGACCCCGGCTCGCCGAGCTGAGCCCCGGGCACGGCGCCCGCCGTGCCCGCCCCTCCGTCGTCCGTCCAGAGGAGAACCGTGTCCACCACTGCCGAGCCCCCCGCCGCCGCGGCGGGGCCGGACGGGACGGCGCTCGCGCCGATGTCCCGGCGCGAGGTCCTGCAGGCGCTGTCCGGCCTGTTCATGGGCATGTTCGTGGCCATTCTGGCCGCGACGATCGTGTCCAACGCCCTCCCGGTCATCATCCCGGAGATCGGTGGCAGCCAGTCGGTCTACACCTGGGTGATCACCGCCGAGCTGCTCGCGATGACGGCCACCGTGCCGCTCTGGGGCAAGCTGGCCGACCTGTTCAGCCAGAAGCTGCTGCTCCAGCTGTCCTTCGCGCTCTTCATCGCCGGCTCGCTGCTGGCCGGGTTCGCCCAGGACACGACGATGCTGATCGTCGCCCGGGCGCTGCAGGGCATGGGCGCCGGCGGGCTCACCGCGCTGGTGCAGATCGTGATGGCGGCGATGATCCCGCCGCGCGAGCTGGGCCGCTACGCCGGCGTCTTCGGCGCCATCTTCGCCGTCGCGACCGTCGGCGGGCCGCTGATCGGCGGGGTCATCGTGGACACCTCCTGGCTGGGGTGGCGCTGGTGCTTCCTCCTCGGTGTGCCCTTCACGCTGCTGGCGATGGTGCTGGTCCAGCGGACCCTCAAGCTGCCCGCGGTCGCGCGCCGCAAGGCCTCGATCGACTGGCTCGGCGCCCTGCTGCTCACCGGCGGGGTGAGCCTGCTGCTGGTCTGGGTCACCTTCGCCGGCGACCGGTTCGCCTGGCTGTCCGGCCCGACCGCGCTCATGGTCGGGGGGTCCGTCCTGCTGCTCGGGCTCGCCGTGCTGGTCGAGTCGCGGGTGCCCGAGCCGATCATCCCGCTGGCCATCTTCCGCAGCCGGACGGTCACCCTGTCGGTCGTCGCCAGCGCCCTCGTCGGCGTCGCGATGTTCGGCGGCACGGTGTTCCTCGCGCAGTACCTGCAGATCTCGCAGGGCTACTCGCCGACCGCGGCCGGCATGCTCACCCTGCCGCTCGTCGGAGGTCTGCTGGTGTCGTCGACGGTGGCCGGTGCCCTGATCACGAAGACCGGCCGGTGGAAGGGCTGGCTCGTCGGCGGAGCCCTCCTCATGACGATCGGCTTCGGGCTCTTCTCGACCATCGACGCGCAGACGTCACCGTGGCTGCTCGGCGTCTTCATGGTGGTCCTGGGCGCCGGGGTCGGTGCGCTCATGCAGAACCTGGTGCTCGCCGCCCAGAACGACGTCCCCGCGCAGGAGCTCGGGGCGGCCACCTCGGTCGTCTCCTTCTTCCGCAGCCTCGGCGGGACGATCGGCGTCAGCGCGCTCGGTGCCCTGCTGGCCGGGCGGGTGAGCGACGACCTCCGCGTCCTGGGGGCCGCGAGCGGGTCGGAGGCCGGTGCCGTCCCCGACGTCTCGGTGCTGCCCGAGCCGGTGCGCGCGGTGGTGGAGAACGCCTACGGCGACGCGACGGCGGAGCTGTTCCTGATCGCCACGCCGCTGGCGGCGCTCGCCCTGGTCACCGTCCTGTTCATCGAGGAGCGGGCGCTCAAGACGACGTCGGGCAGCCAGCGGCTGGCCGAGGAGCGGTCCGGCGTGCCGCTGCACTGAGGTGCCGGGCAGGCATACCGGGGCGGTCCGCGTCGTTCTCCACGACGTGGACCGCCCCGCTCTCCGCCTGCTCCTCCTCGGTGACTCCCTCGCCTTTGGCACCGGCGCCGCCCGCCCGGCCGACGCCCTCGGACCGCGGCTCACCCGCGCGCTGGCCGACGACGGGTTCGACGTCGACCTGCACGTCCTCGCCGTCCCCGGCGCCGTCTCGGCCGGGCTGGCCGAGCAGGTGCGCCGGGCCCTGCCGCTGTCGGCCGACCTCGCCGTCGTCGTCATCGGCGCCAACGACCTCGCCCGGTTCGTGCCGGCCGAGCAGGCCGCGACCGCGCTCTCGGCCGCGGTGACCGCGCTGCGGGCCGCCGGCACCGACGTGGTGGTGGTCCCGGCGCCGGACATGTCGATGGTGCCGTTCGTGCCGCCGGCGCTGCGGGCGCTGGTCCGGGGCGCCTGCGCGGTCCTCCAGCAGCGGCAGTCGCAGGTGGCCGCCACCGGCGGCGCCACGGTCGTGCCGGTGGCCGCCGAGGTGGCGCGCGCCTTCTCGGCCGAGCCGGCGCTGTTCTCCGCCGACCGGTTCCACCCGTCCTCGGCGGGCTACGCGCGCATCGCCGAGCTGCTGGCGCCCGCCGTGCTGGCCGCGGCCCGCGCCCGCCGGGACGACGCCGCGGCCTGACCGCTCAGGCCGGCGCGGGGGCGCGCACCAGCCGGGCGGACAGCGGCTCGACGAAGCGGGTGAGCACCGGCCCGGTCACCGCGAGCACCAGCACGTACCCCGTCGCCACGGGGCCCACGGCCGGGAGCCCGGCGGTGACCGCCAGCCCGGCGATCACGATGGAGAACTCGCCGCGGGCCACCAGCGCGGTGCCGGCGCGCAGCCGGCCCGGGACGGCGACCCCGTCCCGCTTCGCGGCGAACCAGCCGGTGCCGATCTTCGTGACCGTGGTGACCGCGGCCAGCGCCAGCGCGGCGGGCAGCACGGGCAGGATCGCCCCCGGATCGGTGGCCAGGCCGAACGCGACGAAGAAGGTCGCGGCGAACAGGTCCCGGAGGGGGCCGAGGATCGCCCGGGCGCGCTCGGCGAAGGACGCCGGCAGCGCCAGCCCGACCAGGAACGCACCGACCGCCGCCGAGGCCCCCATCGCCTGCGCGGCCCCGGCGACCAGCAGGGTCAGCCCGATCAGCCGGAGCATCACCTGCTCGTCGTCGTCGTGGGTGAGCAGCCGGCCCAGCCGGTGCCCGTGCCGCTGCGCGGCCAGGAGCACCAGCAGGACGGCCCCGACGGCCAGCGCGATGCCGCCGGCGGCCTGCACCGGCCCCTCGCCGGCCAGCGCCACCACGAGCAGCGGCAGGAAGAGGGCCATCGCGAGGTCCTCGAGGACCAGGACCGAGAGCACCGCCGGGGTCTCGCGGTTGGCCAGCCGCCCGAGATCGCCCAGCAGTCGCGCGATGATCCCCGACGACGAGATGTAGGTGACCCCGCCCAGCGCCAGCGCCCCCTCCCAGGGCAGCCCGAGGAGCAGCCCGGCGACGAAGCCGGGTGGGCCGTTGAGCACCAGGTCGACCAGCCCCGAGGGCGCGTGCCGGCGGAACGACGCGAAGAGCTCGGTGGCGGAGAACTCCAGGCCGAGGGTCAGCAGCAGGAGGACGACGCCGATCTCCGCGGCCGCCTCCAGGAACGGCGCGGCGTTCTCCACCGGCACCAGGCCGCCCTCGCCGAGCGCCAGCGCGGCCAGCAGGATGAACGGGATGGGGGAGAGCCCCAGGCGCCGGGCCAGCAGCCCGAGCGCGGAGAGCCCGAGGAAGAGCAGGCCCAGCTCGAGCAGCAGGGCGGCGACGTGGTCCACCGCCGGCCTACCCCGTGCCCGCGAGCCGCCGGTCCAGCTGCTCCAGCCCGGCCGCCGACCCGATGGCGACCAGCACGTCGCCGGCGGACAGCGGGTCGCCGGGGGAGGGGGAGGGGACGACGTCGGCACCGCGGACGATCGCGACCACCGAGCAGCCGGTCAGCGTCCGCGCGCGGGTGTCACCCAGGGTGCGACCGGCGAAGGGGGAGCCCTCGCGGACGGTGATCCGGCCGGACTCCAGCCCGGGCACCTCCCGGGAGAGGTCGGCGAACCGCTGGGTCAGCCGGGGCGCGCCCAGCACCTCGGCGACGGCGTCGACCTCCTCCGGGTCGAGCCGGAAGGACTCCCGCGCCTGGTCGGGGTCGCGCCGGTCGAAGACGGCGATCTCGGCGCCGCCCTCCCGCTGCACCACGATGCCGAGCAGCTGGCCGGACCGGGTCCGCAGCTGGTACCGGACACCGACGCCGGGCAGCAGGGTCTCCTCGAGCTCCACGTCGGCCATCGTCGCAGACCCCCTCCTCAGCCCAGCCGCTCCGCCAGCAGCTCCGCCAGGTGCCTGCCGCGGCGGCCGGCCAGCTGGTCGAGCTGGGTGCGGCAGGAGAACCCGTCGGCCAGCACGACGGCGTCGTCGGGCAGGTCGCTGACGGCGGGCAGCAGCTGCTGCTCCGCGATCGCCACCGACACGTCGTGGTGCCCGCGCTCGACGCCCCAGTTGCCGGCCAGCCCGCAGCAGCCGCCCAGCCGGGTCACCGTGGCGCCGGCCCGCTCCAGGAGCTGGGCGTCGGCCGCCCAGCCCAGCACCGACGTGTGGTGGCAGTGCGGCTGCGCGACGACCTCGACCCCGGCCAGCGACGGCGGCGTCCAGCCCGGGGTGTCGCGGAGCAGCTCGGCCAGGGTGCGGGTCGCGGCGGCGACCTGCTCGGCCTCCGGGCCGCCGACCAGCTCCAGCGCCTCGCTCCGCAGGACGGCGGTGCACGACGGCTCGATGCCGACGACCGGCACCCCCGCGGCGGCCAGGGGCGCCAGGGCGCGCACGGTGTCCCCGAGGATGCCCTTCGCCGCACCGAGCTGGCCGGTGGTGATCCAGGTGAGCCCGCAGCAGGTGTCCGCGCCCGGCACCTCCACGCGGTAGCCGGCGGCGGTGAGCACGCGGGCGGTCGCGACGGCGACGTCGGGGGCGAAGTGGTCGGTGAACGAGTCCACCCACAGCGCCACCCGCGGCCCGCCGTCCGCGCCGGCGTACCCGGCGGCGGCCCACTCCTGGCGGAAGGTGCGGCGGGCGAAGGCCGGCACCTCGCGGCGCTGGTCCATGCCCGCGCCCCACTTCGCCAGCCGTCCGCCGACCGCCGAGCCGAGGACGGCGTTGACCAGCCGCGGCGCCCGGGCGGCCAGATCGGCCCAGCGGGGCAGCCAGCCGAGCGTGTAGTGGGCGCGGGGCCGCAGCCGCCGCCGGTAGGACTGGTGCAGCACCTCGGCCTTGTAGGAGGCCATGTCGACACCGGTGGGGCAGTCCGACGAGCAGCCCTTGCAGGACAGGCACAGGTCCAGCGCCTCGTGCACCTCCGGCGCCCGCCAGTCCTTCACCGGGCCGCCGGGGGCGAGCATCTCCTGCAGCACCCGGGCCCGCCCGCGGGTGGTGTCCTTCTCCTCCCGGGTCGCGGGCCAGGACGGGCACATGACCGCGCCGGTGGACTGCAGGTCGGCCCGGCACTTGCCGACGCCGGTGCAGCGGTGCACGGCCGCGGAGAAGTCGCCGCCGTCGTGCCGGTAGGCCAGTGCCAGGTTCTCCCGCACGCGCGGGGCGGCGGCCATCCGCACGTCGTCCTCGAGGGGCACCGGGCGGACGACCACGCCGGGGTTGAGCAGGTCGTCCGGGTCGAACACCGCCTTCACCCGCTCGAAGAGCGCGATCGCGGCGGGGGAGTACATGTGCGGCAGCAGCGCGCTGCGCGCCCGGCCGTCGCCGTGCTCGCCGGACAGCGACCCGCCGTAGCCGGCGACCAGCCGGGCGGCGTCCTCCACGAACGCCCGGTAGCGCGCCCGTCCCCGGTCGGCCGGCCCGTCGTCGCCGGGGGAGTCGGCGCCGAAGGGGAAGTCGATGCGGACGTGCACGCAGCCGTCGCCGAAGTGCCCGTAGGGCACGCCCTGCAGCCCGTGGTCGTCGAGCAGCGCCTCGAACCCGCGCAGGTAGTCGCCGAGCCGCTCCACCGGGACGGCGGTGTCCTCCCAGCCGGCGTGCGCGGGCCGCCCGTCGGAGGTGCGGTTGGCGAGCCCGGCGCCGTCCTCCCGGATCCGCCAGATCGCGGCCGCGTGCGCCGGGTCGGTGACCACGATCGAGTCGACGGCGCCGGCGTCGGCCAGCACCCCGCGGGCCTTCTCCTGCACCTCGGCCACGGTGTCGCCGGTCAGCTCCACGATCAGCCAGCCCGCGCCACGCGGGAGGTCGGGGACGGTGGCGGCCGGCACGTCGCGCAGCCGCTGCACGATCCGCTCGTCCAGGCCCTCGACCGCCGTGGGCTCGTGCGGCAGCAGGCCGGGTGTGGCGTCGGCGGCGTCGGCCATCGAGGGGTAGCCGAGGACCACCAGCCCGCGGACCGGGGCGTCGGTGACCAGGCGCACCGTCGCGCCGAGGACGACGGCGAGGGTGCCCTCGCTGCCGACCAGCGCCCGGGCGACGTCGAAGCCGCGCTCGGGCAGCAGGTGCTCCAGCGAGTAGCCCGACACCTGGCGACCGAAGCGGCCGAACTCGGTGCGGATGGTCGCGAGCTCCGCGCCGACGAGGCGGTGCAGCTCGGCGAGCACGCCGTCCCGCGGCGTGGTGCCGGGGCCGACGGTCAGGCGGGCGCCGCTGCCGGTGACCACGTCGAGCGCCACGACGTTGTCCGACGTGCGGCCGTAGCCCAGCGCCCGGGAGCCGCAGGCGTTGTTGCCGATCATCCCGCCGACCGTGCAGCGGTTGTGGGTGCTCGGGTCGGGGCCGAAGCGCAGGCCGTGCGGGCGGACGGCCGTCTGCAGCGCGGCCTGGACCACGCCGGGGTCCACCGTGGCGGTCCGGGCCCCGGGGTCGACCGCACGCACGCGGGAGAGGTACTTGCTGGTGTCCAGGACGACGCCGGTGCCGACGGCGTTGCCGGCGATCGAGGTGCCGGCGCCGCGCGGGGTCAGCGGCACCCCCAGGGACCGGCACACCTCCAGGGCGGCGACGATCTCGTCGGGATGGCGCGGGCGGACCACCGCGCGCGGGAGGACGCGGTACAGCGACGCGTCGGAGGAGTAGAGGGCCCGGGCCAGCCCGGAGTCGTCGACGTCGCCGATCCCGGCGCGGCGGAGCTCCTCGGCCACCGCCCGGCCGTCGTCGGTGCGCGTCGTGTTCGCGGCCGGTGCGCTCATACCGCCGAGTCTGGTACCCGGCCCGGACGGGGGCGCGTCCGGGTCCGGGACCGGGGACGGCGGTGGGGGGGGGGGGGGGGGGGGGGGGGGGGGGGGGGGGGGGGGGGGGGGGGGGGGGGGGGGGGGGGGGGGGGGGGGGGGGGGGGGGGGGCGGGCCCGTCCGT
>NZ_JBJHAM010000012.1:0-114149 GCF_054051035.1 Blastococcus sp. SYSU DS0619
CCCCCCCCCCCCCCCCCCCCCCCCCCCCCCCCCCCCCCCCCCCCCCCCCCACCCCCCCCCCCCCCCCCCCCCCCCCCCCCCCCCCCCCCCCCCCCCAGGACCCGGAACGATCAGGTCACCTGATCATCATGGGGCGGGCAGGGACGCCACCCCGCGCGGCAGGAACCGGGAGCCGGTGACCTCCTCGGAGACCCCGGTGCGGTCCAGGTAGGCGGAGATGCCGCCCAGCCAGAACGGCCAGCCGGCGCCGAGGATCATGGCCAGGTCGATGTCCTGGACCGCCTGCACGACGCCCTCGTCCAGCATCAGCCGGATCTCCTGCGCCAGCGCCTCGACCGCGCGGTCGTGCACCTGCTGCTCGGTCAGCGGCTCCGCGCCGGTGAAGGCGTCCGCGAGCTCGGGGTCGACCACGCCCGGCTCGACGAACACGCTGGTCTTCCCCAGCTCGACGATGCGCCGGAGGCCCTCGCCGACGGCGAACCGGTCGGGGAACGCCTCGTGCATGCGCTCGGCCACGTGCAGGGCGACCGCAGGGCCGACGAGCGAGAGCAGCTCGAACGGCGTCATCGGCAGGCCCAGCGGGTCCAGCGCCTTCTCCGCGACGGCCACCGGGGTGCCCTGCTCGACGGCGGCGGTCACCTCACCCAGGAAGCGGGTGAGCAGCCGGTTGACGACGAACGCCGGGGCGTCGGCCACCAGCACGCACGACTTCTTCAGCGACTTGCCGACGGCGAAGGCGGTGGCCAGCGTGGCGTCGTCGGTCTGCTCGGCGCGCACGACCTCCAGCAGGGGGAGGACGGCGACCGGGTTGAAGAAGTGCAGGCCGACGACCCGCTCCGGGTGCTCGAGCTTCGAGGCCATCTCGGTCACCGACAGCGCCGAGGTGTTGGTCGCCAGCACGCACGTCTCGGACACCACCGCCTCGACTTCACGGAACACCTGCTGCTTGACCGACATCTCCTCGAACACGGCCTCGATGACGAGGTCGGCGTCGGCGAAGACGTCCTTGGACAGCGAGCCGGTGACCAGGCCCTTGAGCTGGTTGAGCTTGTCGGCGGTCAGCCGGCCGCGCTGCGCGAGCTTGTCCAGCTCGCCGTGCACGTAGGCCACGCCCTTGTCCACGCGCGCCTGGTCGATGTCGGTGAGGACCACCGGCACCTTCAGCTGGCGGACGAACAGCATCGCCAGCTGGCTGGCCATGAGCCCGGCGCCCACGACGCCGACCTTGGTGACCGTGCGGGCCAGCGACTTGTCCGGCGCGCCGGCCGGCCGCTTCGCCCGCTTGTTGACCAGGTCGAACGAGTAGAGCGAGGCCCGCAGCGGGTCGCTCATCAGCAGCTCGGTGAGGGCGTCGTCCTCGGCGGCGGTGCCGGCGGTGAACGCCTCGCCGTCGACACCGTTGCGCGCCAGGTCGAGCAGGTCCACCGAGCGGACGGCGCCGGGGGAGGCGTTCCGGGTGCGGGCGGCGACGACGCCGCGGGCCCGGGCGATCGCGTCGTCCCACGCCGCGCGGTCCACCTCGGGACGGGAGACCGGCACCGACCCGCCGAGCACGCCGACCGCCCACTCCAGCGAGCGCTCCAGGAAGTCGGCCGGCTCGAACAGCGCGTCGGCGATGCCGAGCGTCGCGGCCTTCGGCGCGGGCGTCATCTTGTTCTGCGCCAGGGCGTTCTCGACGACGACGGTGACCGCGGCGTCGATGCCGATCAGGTTCGGCAGCAGCTGCGTGCCGCCCCAGCCGGGAACCAGCCCGAGGAAGGCCTCGGGGAAGCCGACCGCGGCGCCGGCGCTGATCGTCCGGTAGTGGCAGTGCAGCGCCAGCTCCAGGCCGCCGCCCAGCGCGACGCCGTTGACGAACGCGAAGGTCGGGACGGTCGAGTCCTTGAGCCGCCGGAACACCCGGTGGCCGGTCTCGGCGATCTCCCGCGCGGCAGCGGCGTCGGTCACCGACGGGACGCCGGAGAGGTCGGCGCCCACCGCGAAGATGAACGGCTTGCCGGTCACCCCGATCGCCACGGGGGCGGGGGAGCGGGCGGCGATCTCGTCCAGGGCGGCGTCCAGCGACGCGAGCCCACCGGGGCCGAACGTCGACGGGCGGGTGTGGTCGTGCCCGTTGTCGATCGTGATCAGGGCGAACTCGCCCGAGAGGCCCGGCAGGGTCAGGAACCGCACCTTGGCGTCGGTCACGACCTCGTTCTCGAAGACCGCGCTCACTTGGCCACCCCTTCCCAGTTCGGGTTCTCCCAGATCACGGTGGCGCCCATGCCGAGGCCCACGCACATGGCGGTGAGGCCGTACCGGACGTCGGGTCGCTCGGCGAACTGCCGCGACAGCTGGGTCATCAGGCGGACGCCGGAGGAGGCCAGCGGGTGGCCGACGGCGATGGCGCCGCCCCACGGGTTGACGCGCTCGTCGTCGTCGGCGATGCCGAAGTGGTCGAGGAAGGCCAGGACCTGGATCGCGAAGGCCTCGTTCAGCTCGAACAGGCCGATGTCGGTGATGGACAGGCCGGTGCGGGCGAGCGCCTTCTCGGTGGAGGGCACCGGGCCGATGCCCATGACCTCCGGCTCCACGCCGGCGAAGCCGTAGCCGACCAGCCGCATGCCGACGTCCAGCCCGAGCTCCTCGGCGACGTCCTCGGCGGCGAGGAGGCAGCCGGTGGCCCCGTCGTTGAGCCCGGCTGCGTTGCCGGCGGTCACGTGGCCGTGCGGGCGGAACGGCGTCTTCAGCGTCCCCAGCCCCTCGAGGGTGGTCTGGGGGCGCGGCGGCTCGTCGACGGTGGCGACGCCCCAGCCGTGCTCGGCCGAGCGGGTGGCCACGGTGACCAGCTCCGGGCCGATCTGCCCGTTCGCGACGGCCTTGGCGTACTTCTGCTGGCTGGCCAGCGCGAAGGCGTCGGCGCGCTCCTTGGTCAGGTGCGGGAAGCGGTCGTGCAGGTTCTCGGCGGTGGAGCCCATGACCAGCGCGGAGGGGTCGACCAGCTTCTCGCTGACGATCCGCGGGTTGGGGTCGACGCCCTCGCCCATGGGGTGGTGGCCCATGTGCTCGACGCCGCCGGCGATCGCGACGTCGTAGGCGCCGAAGGCGATGCCGGACGCGGTGGTGGTCACCGCGGTCATCGCGCCGGCGCACATCCGGTCGATCGAGTACCCGGGGACGGTCTTCGGCAGCCCGGCCAGCAGCGCGGCGGTGCGGCCCAGCGTCAGGCCCTGGTCACCGATCTGGGTGGTGGCGGCGATGGCCACCTCGTCCACCCGGTCGGCGGGCAGCGCCGGGTTGCGGCGCAGCAGCTCGCGGATGCAGCGCACGACGAGGTCGTCGGCGCGCGTCTCGGCGTAGATGCCCTTCGGGCCGGCCTTGCCGAAGGGAGTGCGTACGCCGTCGACGAAGACGACCTCACGCAGCGAGCGGGACATGAGACCTCCGCAGAGTTCGGACCCGGACCCGGAAGGGGCCGGCAGGCATGAAGTTACCCGCCGGTAACCTCCTCGCCAAGCGCGCCACGGCACCCCATCGGGGGGTCCGTCGGTCACGGTCCGGCAACGGCATGGGCCTGTGCTTGCAGTCACAAGGGTCGTACGCGCAAGATGACCCGCCGGAATTTCTCTGTAACCCCAACGAAATAGAGGTCCCCCTCATGGCGCGACGGCGCACGGTGACGACGGCGATCGCGGCGGCTCTGGTCTTCGGCCTGGCCGCCTGTGGTGGCGGCGACGACGACAGCGGCAGCAACGGCGGCAGCAGCAGCGGTGGCGGTGAGGCTGCGGGCAAGATCGGCGTGATCCTCCCCGACACCGCGTCCTCGGCCCGCTGGGAGTCGGCCGACCGTCCGCTCCTCGAGGCGGCCTTCGAGGAGGCCGGTGTCGAGTACGAGATCGACAACGCGCAGGGCGACGCCCAGCGGATGGCGACCATCGCCGAGCAGATGATCACCGGTGGCGTGACCGTCCTGGCGATCACGAACCTCGACTCGGCGTCCGGCGCGGCGATCCAGCGCCAGGCCGAGCAGCAGGGCGTGCAGACCATCGACTACGACCGGCTGACCCTGGGCGGCGAGAGCGACTACTACGTCTCGTTCGACAACACCGAGGTCGGGCGCCTGCAGGGCGAGGGCCTGGCCCAGTGCCTCGGCGACGAGCCGGCGAACATCGCCTACCTGAACGGCTCGCCCGACGACAACAACGCCACGCTGTTCTCCTCGGGTGCCCACGAGGTCCTCGACCCGATGGACCAGTACACGGTCGTCGCCGAGCAGGCCGTCCCCGAGTGGGACAACCAGCAGGCCGCCACCATCTTCGAGCAGATGTACACCCAGGCCGGCGGTGACATCCAGGGCGTCGTGGCCGCCAACGACGGCCTGGCCAACGCGGTCGTGTCGATCCTCGGTCGCAACAACGCCGCGGGTCAGGTGCCCGTCACCGGCCAGGACGCGACCGTCGAGGGCCTGCAGAACATCCTCGCCGGCAACCAGTGCATGACGGTCTACAAGCCGATCGAGGAGGAGGCCAGCGCGCTGGCCGAGCTGGCCGTGGCGCTGGTCAACGGCGAGGAGCCCGAGGTCGACGGCTCGGTCGAGGACCCCGAGGGTGGCCGCGAGGTCCCGTCGGTGCTCCTGGAGCCGGTCTCGATCTTCCGGGACAACGTCTCGCAGGTCATCGAGGACGGCTACCAGTCCGCCGCCGACGTCTGCACCGGTGAGTTCGCCGCAGCCTGCACCGAGCTCGGCATCTCCTAGAGGCATCCGGCCGGGGCACCCGTTCGCGGGTGCCCCGGCCGCGTGCTCCCCGCCCTGCGGGTCCCGGGTCCACCGGGGCCCGCAGGGCGTCACACTGTCGCACCACGGTCCGCCCCGGGCCGATCCCATGCAGGAAGGACGCAGCGGTGTCCGCACCCGTAGAGAGCACGACCACCCCGACCCTGGAGCGACCCACGCTGAGCCTGCGGGGGGTCCAGAAGAGCTTCGGGGCCGTCCAGGTCCTGCACGACGTCCACCTGGACGTCTACCCCGGCAAGGTCACCGCGCTGGTCGGTGACAACGGCGCCGGCAAGAGCACGCTGATCAAGGCCATCGCCGGAATCCACCCGATCGACTCCGGCACCGTGGAGTTCGAGGGCGAGCCGGTGCAGCTGACCGGGCCCCGCGACGCCGCCCGGCTGGGCATCGAGGTCGTCTACCAGGACCTCGCGCTCGCCGACAACCTCGACGTCGTCCAGAACATGTTCCTGGGCCGTGAGCGCAAGCGCGGCATCGTCCTGGACGAGGCCTCGATGGAGGAGGCCGCGCGCGACACGCTGGCCAAGCTGTCGGTGCGCACGCTGAAGTCGGTCCGCCAGCTGGTGTCCAGCCTGTCCGGTGGCCAGCGGCAGACCGTCGCGATCGCCAAGGCGGTTCTCTGGGAGTCCAAGCTGGTCATCCTGGACGAGCCGACCGCGGCCCTGGGCGTCGCCCAGACCCGCCAGGTGCTCGACCTGGTCCGCCGGCTGGCCGACACCGGTCACGCCGTCGTCTTCATCACCCACAACATGGTCGACGTCTTCGAGGTGGCCGACCGCGTGGCCGCCCTGTACCTGGGCCGGATCGCCGCCGACGTCCCCATCTCCGAGGTCGACCGCACCCAGGTCATCGAGCTGATCACCTCCGGCCGTTCCGGTGAGCTCGGGCTCTCGCCGGACGCGCTCGAGGACTGAGAGGACTGCCATGTCGAGCAACACCCTGACCGCCGCCGAGGCGAGCGGGCCGCACAAGCCGGCCGCCGGCTTCGAGGGCGACCGCCAGGACAACACCGTCGGCGGCGCCGTCCGCGGCTACCTGAACAAGCTGCGGGCCGGTGACCTGGGCGCGCTGCCCGCCGTCCTGGGCATCGTCGTCCTGGGCATCCTCTTCACGGTGCTCCGGCCGGGGACGTTCCTGACGCCGCTGAACCTCTCCAACCTGCTGGTGCAGTCGACGCCGATCATCGTGCTCGCGATGGGCCTGGTCTTCGTCCTGCTGCTGGGCGAGATCGACCTGTCCGCGGGTGTGGTGAGCGGCGTCTGCTCGGCGGTGCTCGCCCAGCTGCTGGTGCAGGCCGGCGTCGCCTGGCCGATCGCCGTGCTGGCCGCGATCGCCACCGGTGCCGTGATCGGCGTGTTCACCGGCAGCCTCGTCGGGATGGTCGGCATCCCGTCGTTCGTCGTCACGCTGGCCCTGTTCCTCGGTTTCCAGGGCGTCACGCTGTGGATCATCGGGCAGGGCGGCACCGTGCCGGTGCGCGAGCCGGTCATCCGCGCCCTGACCAACGAGAACGTGCCGGTCACGCTGGGCTGGATCCTCGCCGCGGTCGTCGCGGTGGCCTACGCGGCGTTCGAGCTGTGGCGCTGGCGCTCGCAGAAGGCCCGCGGCCTGGCGCACCAGCCCCTCGTGCTGGTGCTCGCCCGCATCGCGCTCATCGCCGTGGTGGTGTTCGGCGTGACCGCCATCCTCAGCGTCGACCGGGCGCTGGCCGCCGCGATCGACCTCGCCGGCATCCCGTACGCGGTGCCGCTGGTCGTCATCCTGCTGCTGGTGCTCACCTTCGTGCTCTCGCGCACCACGTTCGGGCGGCACATCTACGCCGTCGGCGGCAACGCCGAGGCCGCGCGTCGGGCGGGCATCAACGTCACCCGGATCCGGGTGCTGGCGTTCGTGATCTCGTCCAGCCTGGCGGCGGTCAGCGGCATCCTGGCCACCTCGCGGCTGAGCTCGGTCACGCCGGACGCCGGTGCGGGCAACACGCTGCTCTACGCGGTCGGCGCCGCGGTCATCGGTGGCACCAGCCTCTTCGGCGGCCGGGGCAAGGCCCGGGACGCCGTCCTGGGTGGTCTGGTGATCGCGATCATCGCCAACGGGCTGGGCCTGCTGGGCGTGGCGGCCTACCTGAACTTCGTGATCACCGGTGGCGTGCTGCTGCTGGCGGCCAGCGTGGACGCGCTGGCCCGGCGCCGGGCGGCCACGGCCCGACGATGACCCCTGCCGCCCGCCGTGCTCAGCGCCGGCGGGCGGCAGGTGACCACGCCGACGCCGGCGTCCTCCGCTCCGTGCGGAGGGCGCCGGCGTTCGTCGTCCGTGGGCACCCGCGAGGCCGGCACGGGCCCGTGCGTCTCGTCACCGACGCCGGCTCCGGGGGTGCAACTCGCGCCAGGGGAGTCCGGCAGGCCCCTCGGAGCAGGAGGAACACCCCCCGGAGCGCCGTGTGGGCGCCTGAGGGTCAGGCGCGGGAGATCGCGTCGGTCAGCACGTCGAGGGTCAGCTCGACCTGCCACGCCCGCGCGCCCCCCGAGCGCAACGCCTCGGCGACCGACGCGGGCTCACGGGGCTCCGGCGGGCTCCACACGAGCCGCCGCACCAGGTCGGGGGAGAGGATGTTCTCCACCGGCACCGCGTGCTTCTCCGAGAGCTCGGCGAGCCCGGCCCGGGCGGCCTGCAGACGGGTGGCGGCGGCGGGGTCACGGTCGGCCCAGCGGTTCACCGGCGGCGGTCCGTCACCTGGCTTGCTGTGCAGCGGCAGCTCGTTCTCGGGCAGCGCCTTGCCCCGGGCCAGCGCGGTGAACCAGTGCGCGACCAGGCGCCGGTTGGCCCGGCCCCGGAAGACCGGAAGCTCCAGCAGCGCGCCCTCGTTCTTCGGGTCGGCCTGCACGGCGGCGACCATGGCGGAGTCGGGCAGCACCCGGCCGGGGGCGACGTCACGGCGCCGGGCCAGCTCGTCACGGGCCTCCCAGATGGCCTGCAGCATGCCCAGCTGGCGGCGGCTGCGCAGCCCGTGCACGCCCGACGTCCGCCGCCACGGGTCCTGCTTCGGGGCCGGCGGGCCGGCGGCGAGGATCGCCTCGAACTCCTGGCGGGCCCATTCGGTCTTGCCCTGCTCCTCGAGGATCGCGGCCAGGGCGTCGCGCAGGTCGACGAGCACCTCGACGTCGAGCGCCGCGTAGACCAGCCACTCCTCGGGCAGCGGGCGGGTGCTCCAGTCGGCGGCCGAGTGGCCCTTCTGCAGCGAGAAGCCCAGCAGCGACTCGACGACGGCGCCCAGGCCCACGCGCGGCAGCCCGGCCAGCCGGGCGGCCAGCTCGGTGTCGAACACGCGGGCCGGCGCGAGGCCGATCTCGGCGAGGCAGGGCAGGTCCTGGTTGGCGGCGTGCAGCACCCACTCGGCGTCGGCGATGGCCTCCTGGACCACCGACAGGTCCGGCAGCGGGATCGGGTCGAGCAGACCGGTGCCGGAGCCGTTGCGGCGCAGCTGCACCAGGTACGCGCGCTGCCCGTAGCGGTAGCCGGACGCACGCTCGGCGTCGACGGCGACCGGCCCGGTGCCGCCGCGCAGCGCCTCGGCGTACTCGACCAGCTGGGTCGAGGTCTCGATGACCGGCGGGAGCCCGTCGCGAGGGGCGAGGAGCGGGGTGGGCTCGGGAGCCGCGGCCGCTGCCACGTCCCCCGGCGCCTCGGGAGTGGGCTCGGTGCTCAGTTGCCGTCCACCTTCTTGCCGGTCCTCGTCTGGCGGTCCACCGGCGCCCGGCCGGGGTCCGCTGCGGCCGGCCGCGGGATCCAGGAGGAGGAGCACCGGCGCAACGAGCTCCGGGCCCGCTGTGCCGCACCGATGTTAGAGAGTCTCGCTACCGACCCGGTCGGAGGGACCCAGGAGGCGCACGCCCGGCGGCGGCAGACCGGCCGCGTTGCCCAGCACCTCGAGCCAGGCCAGCAGGTGGCGGCCGAGGTCGGTGCCCTCGGCGGTCCAGGAGGCGCGCATCTCGACGTCCACCGAGTGCTCGGGCCCGGCCAGCTCGCCGAACCGCGTGGAGGCGGTGCGGGTGACCGTGCCGCCGACCGTGTGGTGCGCCGCCCCGCAGTCGCCGAGCGCGTCGGTGAGCCAGCTCCACGCCACCTCGGAGAACATGGCGTCGTCGACCAGTTCCTCGTCGGTCTCCGCCGAGAGGTAGCCGACGCACCGCAGGGTGCCGTGCCAGGCCTCGTGCCCCTCGGGGTCGAACAGCACGATGAACCGGGCGCTGGCGATCTCGACGTCGTTCTCGTCGTCCGGGTCCGGTACCCGCGCGCCGATCGCGTGCGCGAACGGGGCCAGCCGCTGCGGGGCGGGGATGGAGCCGAGCTCGATCTCCGGGCGGGCGCGCACGCCGGCCAGGGACTCGAGGGCGGCGCGGAACACGGCAGGGACGGCGTCGGCGTCCCTGCTCTCGTTCCCGGCGCCGGCCAGGTTGCGTGGCTCCACGCCCGCAGCGTAGGCCGGTGACCGGGGCTGGCGTGCCGACGCGCCGCACACCGGCGGGACGCGCCGGGCCGGTCGTCGCCGGGCGTCTGGGAGGATCGACGCTCGTGAGTCCCGCTCCCGTGTCGGCGTCCCCGGCCGATTCCGATCTCGTCCGCGCCGCACGAGGCCTCCCGGTCGGTCGCACCCCGGTCTGGTTCATGCGCCAGGCCGGGCGTTCGCTCCCGGAATACCGGGCCCTGCGCGCCGGTACGGCGATGCTGGCGGCCTGCCAGGACCCCGACCTGGTCACCGAGATCACCCTGCAGCCGGTCCGCCGGCACCAGGTCGACGCGGCCATCCTGTTCTCCGACATCGTGCTGCCGCTGGTGGTGGCCGGCGTGGACATCGAGATCAAGCCCGGCATCGGCCCGGTCGTCGCGAACCCGGTCCGCACGGTCGCCGACGTGGACGCCCTGCCCGACCTGGCGCCCGAGCAGCTCGGCTTCCTGGAGACGGCGGTGCGCTCGCTGGTCGCCGAACTGGGCCCGACACCGCTCATCGGGTTCGCCGGCGCGCCGTTCACCCTGGCCACCTACCTGATCGAGGGCGGCCCCTCCAAGGAGCACGCCCGCACCAAGGCCTTCATGTACGCCGAGCCGGAGGCGTGGTCGCGGCTGCTGCAGCGGCTGTCCCTGTCGGCGGCGACGTTCCTGCGCGCCCAGGTCGACGCCGGCGCCTCCGCGGTGCAGCTGTTCGACTCGTGGGCCGGCGTGCTGTCGGCCGCCGACTACGCCGAGCGGGTGCTGCCGCACTCGCGGGCGGTCTTCGACGGGCTGGGGGAGCGGGACGTGCCGCGCATCCACTTCGGCGTGGGGACCGGCGAGCTGCTGCCGCTCATCGGCGACGCCGGCGCCGACGTCGTGGGCGTGGACTGGCGGCTGCCCCTGGACGAGGCCGCCCGCCGGGTGGGCCCCGGGCGCTCGCTGCAGGGCAACCTCGATCCGGCGGTCCTGCTCGCCGACCGCGACACCGTCGAGCGGGAGGTCCGCCGGGTCGTCCGCCAGGCGGAGGCCGCGCGCGGGCACATCTTCAACCTCGGCCACGGCGTGCTGCCCGACACCGACCCCGACGTGCTCACCCGCGTCGCCGCGCTGGTGCACGAGCTCACCGCGAAGTGAGCCAGTCCCGCCGGCTGGTGGTCGTCGGGGCCGGTATCACCGGCCTGGCCGCCGCCTTCGAGTGGCGCCGCCGCCGGCCCGACGACGAGATCGTCGTCCTGGAGGCCGGTGACCGGATCGGCGGGAAGCTGGACCGCGTCCAGCTCGCCGGCACCTGGTACGACACCGGCCCCGAGGCGCTGCTCGCCCGGGTTCCCGAAGCGGTGGCCCTGGTGGAGGCGCTCGGGTGGGGGGACCGGCTCGTCGCGCCGGCGACCACGCAGGCCTCCGTCGTGCTGCCCGACGGGCGGTACCCGCTGCCGGCCGGCACGGTTCTCGGCGTCCCCACCTCGGCCGACGGTCTGGACGGCGTCCTGACCCCGGCCGGTGTCGCCCGGGTCCGGGCGGAGGCCGAGCTGCCGCCGCTCGCGCTGCCCGACGGCGACGTCGCGGTCGGCGGTCTGCTCCGCGAGCGGCTCGGCGACGAGGTCGTCGACCGGCTGGTCGAACCGCTCCTCGGCGGCGTGTACGCGGGCCGGGCCGACGAGCTCTCGCTCGCCGCCACCATGCCGGCGCTGGCCGCCCGGGTCCGGGGTGCCCGGTCGGTGCTCGAGGCGGCCGCGGCCGCGCGCGACGCCGGGTCCCGCAGCCGCTTCGACGCCGACGGGCCGGTGTTCGTGACCGTCGACGTGGGGATCGGCGCGCTGCCGGCCGCGCTGGTCGAGGCGGCGGGCGCCCGGGTGCGGCTCCGCACGCCCGCGCACGGCCTGCGCCGGACCGCCGGGGGCTTCGAGATCTCGGTGGGGGCGGTGGCCGCCCCGGAGGTGCTGACCGCCGACGCGGTGATCGTCACCGCCCCGGCGCCCAAGGCCGCGCGGCTGCTCGGCGAGGCCGTCCCCGGCGCCGTCGCACCGCTGTCGGGCATCCCGTACGCGTCCATGGCGGTCGTCGCGATGGCGTTCCCGGCGCAGGACGTCCCGGCGGGCTCCGGCCTGCTGGTGCCGCCGGTGACCGGCCGGCTGGTCAAGGGCGTCACCGTCTCCTCGGCGAAGTGGCCGCACCTGGCCGGCGGGGAGGCGCTGCTCGTGCGTTCGTCGGTGGGGCGCTTCCGCGACGAGTCGCAGCTGCAGCGGCCCGATGACGAGCTGGCCGCCGACGTGGTCGCCGACGTCGCCGAGCTGCTGGGGCTGTCGCGCCCGGAACCGCTGGACACCCGCGTGGTGCGCTGGGGCGGTGGCCTGCCGCAGTACCTGGTGGGCCACCCCGGCCGGGTGGCGGCGGTCCGCGCGGCGGTGGGCGAGGTGCCCGGCCTGGCCGTGGCCGGCGCCGCCTACGAGGGGGTCGGCGTCCCCGCCTGCATCCGCGACGCGTACCGCGCGGTCGACGCCCTCGCCTGATCCGGCGCCGGCTCGGGTTGCCGGGAGCGGCCGGGATGCGCAGGGTCGGGACATGACCGGGTCCTTCGCACGTGGGCTGGCCGCCGGCGCGGCCGGCACCGTCGCGCTCAACACCGTCAGCTACCTCGACATGGTCCTGCGCGGCCGTCCGGCCAGCCGGGTGCCCGAGCGGCTGGTCGACGCCATGGCTGCGCAGGTGGGCCGGGACGTCCCCGGCACGCGGGCCGAACGCGACGCGCGACGGAGCGCGCTCGGTGCGCTGGCCGGCATCGCGAACGGCCTGGGCGTCGGCGTGCTGGCCAGCACGGTCCGCTCGCTGGGTGTCCGCTTCCCGGCGCCGGTGGGCGCGGTGCTGGCGGGCGCGGCCTCGGCGGCGGCGACCGACGGCGCGGTGGCGGCGCTGGGCATCGGGGATCCGCGGACCTGGTCGGCTGCGGACTGGGCGACCGACGCCGTGCCCCACCTCGCCTACGGCGCGGCCGTGCAGGGCGTGCTGGAGGCGGTGCCGACGCCCGCCGAGCGGACCACCCCCCGGGGCCCGGCCCGCGCCGGGCTCGTCGTCCGGTCGGCCGTCCTGGGGGTGGCTGCCGGCGGGCGCAGCTCCCTGGGCTTCGCCGGGCCGGTCCTCACCGCGCCGACGACGGCCGGGGCGCCGGGGCGGGTGTCCCGGAAGCACCAGGTGTTCAGCGCCCTGGGCGTCGTCGTCGAGCTGGTCGCCGACAAGCAGCCGGGGACGCCGCCGCGGACGGAGGGCGCCGTCCTGGTGCCACGGCTGCTGGCGGCAGCCGAAGGCGGCGGGCGGCTGGCCGTGCGGGAGCGCAGCAACGGCGCGCTCCCCGTGGTCGCGGGGTTCGCCGGGGCGCTGGCCGGCTCCTACGGGGGGCTGGGCTGGCGGCGCTGGGCTGCCGGGCGCATGCCCGACATCCGGGCCGCGCTGATCGAGGACGCCGTCGCGCTCGCGCTGGCCGCCCTCGCCTGCCTGCCGGGTCGCGACCGGGCGGGTGCGCCGGCCGGGCCGCCGCACCGCTGACCGGCCCGGGCTCCCCGTCCTCCGCCGCCCCGAGACGGGCGACACGGTCGGACCGGGGCATGGCCGGCCGGGTACCGCCGTTGCAGACGGTGTGACATCGGTGCACCACTCGACACGGAACCTCCCCGTCCACCCCCCGCCGTCCCGCTGCCTGCGCCACCACGTGTGGATGGCCGCCTGCGGCGACTGCCGCGCCGCGCACGGCGGCCGGCGGCGCGATCGCGAGGCGACGGCAAGCTGACAGAAAGGGCACGTCCGTGGCCGTCCCCGACCACGCCGAGGGCGCGATCGTGATCCCGCGCACCCGGCCGGAACCCGCCGCTCCCGCGGCGGGTCCCGGGAGGACAATGGCGGCATGAGCGAGCAGCAGGTCGAGGAACGCAGCATCGGCAAGCGCGCGAACGAGCTGAACTCCAGCATCCGCTACACGATGTGGTCGGTGTTCAAGCTGGCCCGGCCCTTCGGCGACGAGCAGCGCACCGCCGCGGCCGACGAGGCCGCCGCGCTGGTCGAGGAGCTGGCCGGCAAGGACGTCGTCGTCCGGGGGACCTACGACGTGAGCGGCCTGCGGGCCGACGCCGATCTCATGGTCTGGTGGCACTCCCCGTCGGCCGAGGCGCTGCAGGAGGCCTACACCCGCCTCCGCCGCACCGCGCTGGGCCGGCGGCTGGAGCCGGTGTGGTCGCAGATGGCGCTGCACCGGCCCGCGGAGTTCAACCGCAGCCACATCCCCGCGTTCCTGGCCGACGAGGAGCCGCGCCGGTTCGTCTGCGTCTACCCGTTCGTGCGGTCCTACGAGTGGTACCTGCTGCCCGACGACGAGCGGCGGGACATGCTCAAGGAGCACGGCATGCAGGCCCGGCCCTACCCCGACGTGCGGGCCAACACGGTCGCCTCGTTCGGGCTGGGCGACTACGAGTGGATGCTCGCCTTCGAGGCGGACGAGCTGCACCGCATCGTCGACCTGATGCGCGACCTGCGGGCCAGCCGGGCCCGGCGGCACGTGCGCGAGGAGGTGCCGTTCTACACCGGTACCCGCAAGCCGGTCGCGGAGCTGGTCCACGACCTGCCGTAGGGACGCCTCTGGGGTGTTCCTCGCGCTGCCGGGGTCCCGCAGGACACCCGGAGCACGAGGAACACCCCCAGAGCAGCGGGCTACTCGGCCGGGCTGAGCCGGATGCTGACGCTGTTGATGCAGTAGCGGTCGCCGGTTGGCGTCTGCGGGGCGTCGTCGAAGAGGTGGCCCAGGTGGCTGTGGCAGGTGCCGCACAGCACCTCGGTGCGGATCATGCCGAAGCTGCGGTCCTCGCGGAGGATCACGTTGTCCTCGGCGGCGGCCTCGTAGAACGACGGCCAGCCGCAGTGCGAGTCGAACTTGGTCTCCGAGCGGAACAGCTCGGCGCCGCAGGCACGGCACTCGTAGACGCCGACGGTCTTCGTGTCGACGTACTCGCCGGTCCACGCCCGCTCGGTCCCGGCCTGGCGGAGCACCGCGTACTCCTCCGGGGACAGCTGCGCCCGCCACTCCTCGTCGGTCTTGCTGACCTGGGGCTTCTGGGGAGAGGTCGTCATGCCACGGCCAACGAGCCGGAGCCGGCGGCGATTCCCGCCGCAGCGTCGCTCGGCGGAGCCGGGGCGCCGCCGTGCACGCGGGTACGGGGAGACTGGGGGCGTGACCTCCGCCCACCAGCCGCCCGACGGCCTCCTGCCCGACACCTGGTTCGCCCGCGACCTGCCCGTGCTGCGGGCGATCGCGCGGCTGGTCGACGAGCCGAAGCACGGCGGCGCCCCCTACCTGCTCGGCTCCGTGGTGCCCGGGAGCGGGCTGCCCAAGGCGGAGGTCATCGCCGCGGCGAAGGCGCTGGCGTCCGCCGGGTACATCGAGCCGCTGACCAACCACGCGGGGGACATCGTGCGCATCACGGCGATCTCGGCGGAGGCCCGGCGCCTGACCGGCCTCTGGCCGACCCCGCAGGGGGAGTGGGAACGGCTGCTGGAACAGCTGGCGGCGCGAGCCGAGAGAGCGCCCACCGACGTCGAGCGGCAGCGCTGGCGGGCCTTTGCCGACGCAGCGGCCTCGGTCGGCGAGCACGACGGGGCGCTGCTCATGTCGGCGCTGATCGGCGGGTACGTGCCCCGCGCCCGCTGACCGGCCGCACCGCAGGCGTCGTCAACGACAGCGCCTGAACGACAGCGCCTGAACGACAGCGCCCCCGCCCGGAGAACCGGGCGGGGGCGCTGTGCTGATCAGGCGATCAGAGCGGGGTGACGTTCGCAGCCTGCGGGCCCTTCTGGCCCTGCTCGATGTCGAACGCGATCCGCTGGCCTTCATCGAGCGAGCGGTACCCGCTGGACTGGATGGCCGAGTAGTGGACGAAGACGTCCGGTCCGCCGCCGTCGGGGGTGGCGAAGCCGAACCCCTTCTCCGCGTTGAACCACTTGACAGTTCCTTCGGGCATTGCTCGCTCCTAGCTGAGGTGCTGCATCGGGGTCCTGCCATAGCGCAGGGCCTTCCCGACGGCACAACCCTAGCCAAAGATCGCCAGAAGGGAACACAGGAGCAGCAGAACTGTGACCTGGGACTCTCCGGCAGAGCGCTCGGGCGCTCACAGCAGACGACCGGGCTCCTCCGGGAACGACGGTGCGACGCGGCGTCCTCGCCGGCCCCAGCCGGGCCCGTAGGCCCCCACCGCGTAGGGGCTGCGCGCCGGCGCCGCGGGCGGCAGGGCGAGCGGCGCCGCCCGCCACGAGCGCACCCCGAGGGGTGGCTCGACGGAGAACTGCGGCGGCGCCGGGGAGCGTGGCCGGACGGATCCGGCCGGCCCCCAGCGCCGCAGGCTCAGCTGGCCGGCGAGGAGGAGGGCCAGGCCGACCGAGACGGTGAGGAACGCGTCGGTGACCGCCGTCGCCACGTCGAGGGCGGTGATCTGCGGCCAGCCGATGGTCTCGAGCGAGTGGCCGACCAGCTCGATGACGACGTACAGCACGCCGTACGCCAGCAACCAGATCCTCACCCGTTCTCCTCCACCGTGGTCGACAGCTGCATCGACCACCGCTACCCGCGGCTGGAGCACCGGCCGGTGTGCGGGCCCTCGGCCTCACCCGTCCGGGGCAGCGGTGCGACCGTCCGGGGGAGCGAGGTGCCGGCGTCGTCACGCTGCGGTCGGCGTCGCGGGCGGTCTTGCGGATTTCCTGCGCTTGTCTCCGCAGCACCCTGCGGTGCGCCACCGACGGTGGGATCGAGCCGGACGGATCCGGCGTCCCACCCAGCCAGGAGAACCTCATGCAGCCGCTCGCCGCCTCGTCCACCCCCGCCGTCTTCCTGCGCGACATCGAGGACCTGCACGACGCCGACCTGGACCAGGTGCTCGCCGACCGGCTGGCCGAGTCGGCCGACGCCCTCCGCGCCGCGGTGGTGGCGGCGGAGCTGGCCCGTCAGGTCCGGCTGCCGGCCGCGCTGCGGGCGCACGCGCTGGGCGCATCCGCCCAGCGGCTGGCCGGCTGAGCCGCCGAGCACGCCTGCGAGGCGGTCCCACTCACCCCTCCGGGTGGCCGGTGGGCCCGCCGGGGTGCGGAGAACCCGCGCGGGTGCCGATCAGCTCCCCGCGTCATCGACGGCCCGGGTGGGCGGCCGATCGGCGGGACTCCCCATCGTGCCGTGCGGTCTCCGCAGGTCGGCGCGGTGACTCCGCCGGGACGCAGCGATGCCCACACGTCTCGTTCCCGCAGTGGAGGACCGTCATGACCGACCCGAAGGGCGACCGGCCCGAGGAGAGCACCCAGGCCGATGTCACGCTCGTGGCGCGCGGGCTGACCGTGGCGGCGCGGGTGGAGATCTCGAACGAGAACGCGATCGTGGTCAGCCCGCTCGGCGAGGGCGCCGGGTGGAAGCAGGCGGTCGAGCCCGGGAACCCGGTCGCGATCTACTGGGTGGACGGGTACGAAGAGCGCACCCTCCCCGCGAGGATCACCAGCGTCGAGGTCGCCGAGGAGCCGCTCTGGCACCTCGTCGCCACCGGACCGGCCGAGCGCAGCCAGCGCCGCCGGACGGTGCGGGCGCGCGTCGAGCTCCCGGTGGTCATGCCCTGGCTCGACGGGCTGCTCGTGGGCACCACCGTCGACCTCAGCGAGGCCGGCATGCGGGCGCTCGTAGACGGCTGGGGGCTGGCGCCGGAGGCGGGGACGCCCGCGCAGGTGAGCATCACGCTCGACGACGACACGGTCCACGTCCCCGGCCACATCGTCCGGCAGCAGGTGGCCGGTCCGCGCTGGCTGCTGTCGATGCAGTTCCACGAGCTGCCCGAGCGGGAGGCGGACCTGCTCCGTCGCCGGGTCTTCCGGGCGCTGCGCGAGGAGCGCGCGCTGGCCGACTAGGGCGGGCTCACTGCTCGCCGGCGTCGTGCTTCCGACCGCCACGGATCGAGGCGCACGCCATGACTGCATCCGGGCGCCCGGCAGGACCGGACCGGATGGCGGGTGCGTCTCCTCGGGAGGACGCGGCCCGGGTGTCCCGAGCCGGACAGGAGAAGTTCCACCAGAGGCCGACAGAGGTCTGCGAGCGCGTCGCCCGGTCGCGCAACCGTGCTCGGCCATGGGATTCACTCGCCGAACACTGACCCTGATCGTCGCCACCGCAGCCGCCCTCACGGCTCCTACCATCAGCCCGGCCGCTGCCGGGCCTCCCACATCCGCCGTCGAGCCCCTCGAGCGGGCTCACGCCCACAACGACTACGAGCACGACCGTCCACTGGCGGATGCGCTCGAGCACGGCTTCACCAGCGTGGAGGCCGATGTGTGGCTGGTGGACGGCGAGCTGCGGGTCGCACACGACCTCGAGGACACCCAGCCCGGGGTGACCCTGCAGTCGCTGTACCTGGACCCGTTGCGCGACCGCTACCGGGCGAACCGTGGCTCGATCCACCACCGCTGGGACGGGTCGCTGCAGCTGCTCATCGACATCAAGAGCGACGGCCCGGCCACGTACGCCGCCATCGACCGGGCGCTGCGCGCATATGCGCCACTGATGACCCGCTGGAGCAACGGGCGGATGAAGGAGGGGGCGGTGACCGCGGTGATCAGCGGTAACCGCCCCTTGGCGGACATGGCTGCGCAACGGATCAGGTTTGCCGGCTACGACGGCCGGCTGGCCGACCTGCACTCCGGCCTCCCGGCGGAGCTCATGCCGCTGGTCAGCGACAACTGGACGAATCACTTCACCTGGGCCGGCGTCGGCCCGATGCCGGAGGCGGAACGGCAGAAGCTGCACTCCATCGTGGCCACCGCGCACTCCCAGGGATACCGGGTCCGGTTCTGGGCGACCCCGGACACGGCCGGCACTGCGCGTGACGCCGTGTGGCGCGAGCTGATCGCCGCGGACGTCGACCACATCAACACCGACGACCTGGCCGGCCTCCAGGCGTTCCTGCTCGCCCACGACTCCCAGGAGCAGCAGGCCGCCGCCTGACCGACCCGGGCCTGCCTGGGGCGCCTCCCAGGCAGGCCCGCCGGCGGCACGGCGGCCGCATCCTCGCCCGCCCGCAGACGGCCTCGGGAGGACGACCTCAGGTCGTGGCGGCGGCTCGGCACATGCGCGGGTCATCCAGGGAATCGGCGCTGTGCTGCTGCCACGCTGACGACCCGATCACTGGTCTCCGCCGGTGGACCGCCTGGCGCGGCTGGGCTGCACCCGCATCGGCTCGCCCGGCATCTTGGGGTAGTCGGGCGGATAGGGCAGGTCCCCGAGGCCGTCGTCGGCCGCCTGCCGCTCGGCGAGCTCGAGCAGCGGCTCGATGCCGAAGGCGTGCTCGGCGAGGCCGGCGTGCCTGTCGCCGACCTTCGCGAACCGGGCCGGCATGGTCAGGACGTCGAAGTCGGTCGGGTGGACGTCGGGCAGCTCGTCCCAGTCCACCGGCGCGGAGACCGGGGCGTGCGGCTTCGGCCGGATCGAGTACGCCGAGGCGATCGTGCGGTCCCGGGCCATCTGGTTGTAGTCGACGAAGATCTTCTCACCGCGCTCCTCCTTCCACCACGACATGGTCACGCGGTCGGGCAGCCGGCGTTCCAGCTCGCGGCCGAACGCGATCACCGCCCGGCGCACCTCGGGGAAGGTCCAGCGCGGCTGGATCGGCACGTAGATGTGCACGCCGCGGCCGCCGGAGGTCTTCGGCCAGCCCTCCATGCCGAACTCGTGCAGCAGCTCGCGCACGTGCGGAGCCACCCACACGGCGTCGGAGAAGTCGGTGCCCGGCTGCGGGTCGAGGTCGATGCGGATCTGGTCGGGCTGCTCGACGTCGGCCCGGGTGACCGGCCACGGGTGGAAGGTGAGCGTGCCCAGGTTGGCCGCCCAGGCGACCACGGCCACCGAGTCGGGGGCGATCTCGTCCGCCGTCCGTCCGCTGGGGAACGTGATGTGCGCGGTGGGGATCCACCCGGGGGCGTTCTTCGGCACCCGCTTCTGGTAGAACGCGTCGCCGGTGTTGTCCGTCCGCGTGGAGATGCGGGCGCCCTCGAACACCCCGCCCGGCCAGCGCTCCAGCGTCGTCGGCCGGTCCCTCAGGGCGAAGAGGATCCCCTCGCCGACGGCCACGAAGTACTCGACGACGTCGATCTTGCGGATGCCCCGGTCGGGGAAGTACGGCTTCTCCGGGTTGGAGACCCGCACCTCGTGCCCGTCGACGTCCAGGACGACGGCGTCCTTGCTGCTGGCCATTGAGCTGCTCCGCTCGCTCCGGGGGCGCCGAGTGTCACGCGGGACAGGTCAGCGCGTCCACGGGTACCGCCAGGTCGATGAGGTAGGAGTTGACCGCGGCCGTCACGCACTCGGTCTTCGGGTAGGCGGTGTGCCCCTGCCCCTCCCAGGTGAGCAGGACGCCGCTGTCGAGGTCCTCGGCGAGGTCGACGGCGCCCGCCAGCGGGGTCACCGGGTCACCGACGTTGCCGATGACCAGGATCGGGTCGCTGCCCTCGGCGTCGCGCTCGGGGATGGGCGTGCGCTCGGCCTCCCACGCCGAGCACGTGTACAGACCGGCGGCCGAGCCGGCACCGAACAGCGGGTACGTGGCGCTCCACTCGGCGACCAGCTCCCGCACGCGCGTCTCCTCCACCGTCTCCTCGGTGTCGGCGCAGTTGATCGCCAGGTTCGCGTCGAACAGGTTGGAGTAGGTGCCGTCCTCGAGCCGGCCGCTGTAGTCGTCGGCCAGCGAGAACAGCGCCCGGGCGTCCCCGTTGCGGGCGGCCGCCAGGCCCTGTGCCAGCTGCGGCCAGGACGCGGTGTCGTACAGCGCGGCCTGCACCGCGGTGAGCACGACGCCGGGCGTGGCCTGCCGGGTCTCGCCGGGCTCGCTGCTCGGGATGGGCGTGGCCTGCGCCTGCGCGAGCAGCTCCTCGAGGAAGAGTCGGGGGTCGTCGCCCAGCGGGCAGCCGGCGATCAGGCCGCGGCAGTTCTCGGCGAAGGCGTCGAAGCCGGCCTCGAAGCCGGCGGCGCTGGCCTCGGCGTCGGCGATCGGGTCGGCGTCGGGGTCGACGGCGGCGTCGAGGACCATCGCGCGGACCCGGTCGGGGAAGAGCTCGGCGTAGGTGGAGCCGAGCGTGGTGCCGTAGGAGTAGCCGAGGTAGTTCAGCTGCTCCTCGCCGAGGGACTGGCGGATCTGCTCCATGTCCCGCGCGGTGTCCACGGTGTTGAAGGTGCCCAGCGCCTGGCCGTACTCCTCGGCGCAGCCCTCGGCCACCTCGTCGGTGAGTGCGAAGACGTCGTCGAGCTGCTCTGCGGTGGTGGGGCGTGGCTCCGCGGCGATCGCGCGGTCCTTGAGCTCCTTGGGGATGCACTCGACGGGGGTGGACAGCCCCACGCCGCGCGGGTCGAAGCCGACGATGTCGAAGCGGCGCAGCACGTCCTCGGGGAGGGTGAGCGCCAGCCCGATCGCGGCGTCCGCGCCGGAGCCGCCCGGCCCACCGGGGTTGACCATCAGCGAGCCGATGCGCTCGGTCTGGCCGGCCAGCACGGCGCGGACCAGGAACAGCGGCAGGGTCGCGCCGCCGGGCTCGTCGTAGTCGATGGGCACGTCGGTGCGGCCGCACTCGAACGCGATGTCGCGCTCGCTGCCCGGCTGCCCCTCGATCAGCGGCTGGATCTGCGCGTCGCAGTCGGTCCACTCGACGGGCGCTACCTCGGGCTCGGCCGGTGGCGTCGTCGTCGCGGCGGTCGGTTCCTCGGCGGTCTCGGCGAAGGAGGTGCAGCCGGTCAGTGCCAGCGGCAGGGCCAGCAGCAGGCCGGACGCGACGGCCGGGAGGCCACGGTGCAGACGCATGATCACGAGCGTAGGAGGCTCGCGCCACCGGTGCAGCGGTGCGCTCCCGATCGGGCGAACGGGTCGGCGGCGGAGGCGGTCCCGGTCACCGGTCCAGCACCTCGCCCAGGTCGTAGCGCACCGGCACGTCGAGCTGGTCGTACGTGCAGCTGAGCGGGTCCCGGTCGGGGCGCCAGCGCAGGAACTGGCCGGTGTGACGCAGTCGACGGCCCTCGAGCTGGTCGTACTTGATCTCCACCACCAGCTCCGGCCGCAGGGGCACCCAGGACAGGTCCTTCTTCGCGTTCCACCGGCTGACCGCACCGGGCATCCGGTTCTCCCCGTCCTGCTGCACCTGCGCGTTCGCCCAGTCCTGCCACGGGTGGCCGTCGAGCGCCTCCGCCCGGTAGGGCGCCAGCTCCTCGACGAGCTCGGCCCGGCGCTTCATGGGGAAGGACGCGGCCACGCCGATGTGCTGCAGCTGCCCCTCGTCGTAGAGCCCCAGGAGCAGCGAGCCGACGATCGGCCCGCTCTTGTGCCAGCGGAAGCCGGCGACCACGCAGTCCGCCGTCCGGACGTGCTTGACCTTGGTCATCAACCGCTGGTCGGGCCCGTAGGGCAGGTCGGCCGCCTTGGCGACGACGCCGTCGAGCCCCGCGCCCTCGAAGGTCTCGAACCAGCGCTGCGCGGTGGCCGGGTCACGGGTGACGCTCGTCAGGTGCACCGGCGGCCGGACGCCGTCCAGCGCGGCCTCGAGCCGGGCCCGCCGCTCCGCGAAGGGGACCTCGAGCAGCGACTCGTCCCCGAGGGCGAGCAGGTCGAAGGCGACGAACGAGGCCGGGGTCTGCTCGGCCAGCAGCCGCACCCGGGAGTCGGCGGGGTGGATGCGCTGCAGGAGCGCCTCGAAGTGCAGCCGGTCGCCGGCCGGGACGACGATCTCCCCGTCCACGACGCACCGCTCCGGCAGCGCTGCCCTGACCGCCTCGACCACCTCGGGGAAGTAGCGGGTCAGCGGCCGCTCGTTGCGGCTGCCCAGCTCGACCTCGTCGCCGTCGCGGAAGACGACGCAGCGGAAGCCGTCCCACTTGGGCTCGTAGAACATGCCGTCGCCGACCGGCAGCTTGGTCGCGGGCTTGGCCAGCATGGGCTTCACCGGCGGCATCACGGGCAGGTCCATGCCGGTCAGTCAAGCAGCAGGGGACGTCGTGCGGACGCCGGCCGACCGCACTGCGTGGCAGGGTGCGGGCATGTCCACCGTCTTCGCCACCACCATGGCACCCACCAAGCTCGAGCTCCTCGCCGGCTGGCTGCCCCGGCAGCCCTGGTACCGCGGCACGGGGACGCCGGAGCTGTCCCGCGCGGGCGGTTTCCGCCTGGACGACCCGGCCGGCGAGGTCGGCATCGAGCTGATGCTGGTCACCGACGGCACCGGGGCGGAGGCGACCACCTACTTCGTGCCGCTGACCTACCGGGCCGCGGCCCTGGACGAGGCGGCCGAGGGGCTGCTGGGCACCTCGGAGCACGGCGTCCTCGGCACCCGGTGGATCTACGACGCGGCGCACGACCCGGTCGCGGTGGCCCAGCTGCTCGCGTTCGTGGCCGGCGCGGTCGAGGCGCAGCACCAGAGCGAGAGCGACACCCTCGACCCCACCGTCGGCCGCTCCTGGGCCGGGACCGGGGAGCCGACCGCCGTCGAGCTGGTCCGGGTGCCCGGGCCCGGGACGCCCGGCACCGGTCCGGGGGCGGTCGAGGTGGACTGGACGCGGCCCGACGGGAGCACCGCGCGGGGCGTCGTCGCCGTCGTCCGGTAGCTAGCGCGCTGCCCCGACGCCGTACCGGGTGAACAGCACGCCGTCCTCCTCCAGCACCTGGCGCAGGTGCAGGGGGAGGACGTCGGCCAGCTCCTCGCCGAGCAGCCGGCTGCCGGCCGCCCCCACCAGCGCCGGCGCGAGGGAGAGGGCCAGGTCGTCGACGACCCCGGCCCGCAGCGCGGCACGGAACAGCTGCGGCCCGCCCTCGCACAGCACCTGCTCGAGGCCCTGCTCTGCCAGCCGGTCGAGGGCCAGCGGCAGGTCGACGTCGTCCTCCCCGCAGGTGAGCACCGTGACACCCGCCGCGGTCAGTGCCGCGCGGCGCCCCGGATCGGCCGCCTCGCAGGTGACCAGCACGGTGGGGGACACCGCGCCGGTCACCAGGGAGGCCCCCGGGTCCAGCGACGCCCGGCGGGAGACCACGACGACCGGCGCGGTCGCGGGCCGCCCGAGCGCGCTGCGCAGCCGGCCGACGGCGGAGTCGGCGGTGACCGGCCCGTACCCCTCGGCGGCCGTGGTGCCGTGCCCGACGAGGACCGCGTCGGCGAGCGCCCGCAGCAGCCGGAAGATGCGCCGGTCCCCGGGGGAGCCGAGGCCCCCGCTGCGCCCGTCCACGGTGACCGCGCCGTCGAGCGCGACGACGAAGTTGATCCGCAGCGAGCGGCCCGGGGGCAGCCGGTAGGCCTCCACCAACCCGGCGTCGTCCAGCTCGGCCGGGTCGGGCAGGAGGCGCCGCATCAGCGGGTGCTGACGACGGCTGCGCTCTCGGCCGGCAGCGTGATCGTGTCCCCGTCGACCGTCGGCAGCTCGTCGGTGCAGAAGAGGACGTCGGCCACCTGGCGGTCGAGGTCGATCTCCCGCGGCTCCCCGGCGAGGTTCGCCACCACCCGCAGCGAGCCCCGGTGCACCACCAGCCAGCGGTCGGCGTCGTCCCAGGAGACCTGCACGGCGGAGAGGTCGGGATCGACCAGGTCGGGGTGCGCGCGGCGCAGCGCCAGCAGCGACCGGTGCACGGCCAGCAGCCGCTCGTGCGGCTCCTGGGACAGCTCCGACCAGTCCAGCTTGGATCGGGTGAAGGTCTCCGGGTCCTGCGGGTCGGGGACGACGGCGGGGTCCCAGCCGTGCTCGGCGAACTCACCGATCCGGCCCTCGGCCGTGGCCCTGCCCAGCTCCGGCTCCGGGTGGCTGGTGAAGAACTGCCACGGCGTGGTCGCGCCCCACTCCTCGCCCATGAAGAGCATCGGCGTGAACGGGCCGGTGAGCACCAGGGTGGCGCCCACGGCGAGCAGGCCGGGGGAGAGGGTGGCCGAGATGCGGTCGCCGACGGCGCGGTTGCCGATCTGGTCGTGGTCCTGCAGGTAGGCGAGGAACTTCCAGCCGGGCAACCGGCTGGTGTCCACCGGCCGGCCGTGCGAGCGCCGCCGGAAGCTCGACCAGCTGCCGTCGTGGAAGAAGGCGCCGGTCAGCGTCTTCGCCAGCCCGGGCAGCCCGGCGTCGGCGAAGTCGGCGTAGTAGCCCTGGCCCTCCCCGGTCAGCGTGGTGTGCAGCGCGTGGTGGAAGTCGTCGCTCCACTGGGCGGCCAGCCCGGTGCCCCCGGCCGCGCGCGGGGTGACCATGCGCGGGTCGTTGAGGTCGCTCTCGGCGATGAGGGTGAGCGGCCGGCCGACGGCGACCGACAGGCTGTCCACCTCGACCGCCATCTGCTCGAGGATCGGCACGGCGCGCTCGTCGACGAGGGCGTGCACCGCGTCCAGGCGCAGGCCGTCGACGTGCATGTCGCGCAGCCACATCTGCACGTTGTCGAGGATGTAGCGGCGCACCTCGTCGGAGTCGGGCCCCGAGAGGTTGATCGACTCGCCCCAGGTGTTGGACCCGCCCTCGGCGAAGACGGGGAAGAACTCGGGCAGGTAGTTCCCCGAGGGCCCGAGGTGGTTGTAGACGACGTCCTGGATGACGCCGATGCCCTGCTGGTGGCAGGCGTCGACGAACCGCTGGTAGGCCTCGGGGCCGCCGTACTGCTCCTGCACCGTGTACCAGAGGACGCCGTCGTAGCCCCAGTTGTGCGTGCCGTTGAAGCCGTTCACCGGCAGCAGCTCGACGAAGTCGACGCCGAGGCGCACGAGGTGCCCCAGCCGGCCGATCGCGGCGTCGAGGGTGCCCTCGGGCGTGAACGTGCCGATGTGCATCTCGTAGACCACGCCGCCGGCCAGCTGCCGCCCGGTCCAGGCCCGGTCGCCCCACTCGTACGCGGACGGGTCGAAGAGGCGGGACAGGCCGTGCACGCCCTCGGGCTGCCGGCGCGAGCGTGGGTCGGGGCGCGGCGTGTCGCCGTCGTCCAGCAGGAAGCCGTAGTCGGCGTCGGGCCGGGCGTCGACCTCGGTGCGCCACCAGCCTCCGCCGTCCCGGCGCATGTCGTGGACGGCGCCGTCGACCTGCACGCGCACGCGCTCGGGCAGCGGGGCCCAGACGGCGAACTCGACGGGAGCGGGCATGCGGGGGCCTCCAGGGACGGTGCAGACGGGACACGCTGCTCATGCCCGTACGGCGGTCGGCCAACCGCCGACCAGGACACACCCCCCGCACGGACCTGCAGCCGCCGGCGTGCGCCCGGGCGGTCGCCGCATCAGACGTACCCACCCTGCCACGGCGAGCCGCGTCGCTCGCCCGGGCCCGGGTGGGAGCAGGCTGCCCCGGCTACAGTCGCCGGGCAGAGGGAGACCCCGTCCGTTCCCCGGCCAGACGGTTGCCGGACATGCAGGCGTTCCCCGCAGGAGGACTTCCCGATGCCCCGTAGCCGGCTGAACGCCGTCGTGCGTTCCCACCTGCAACCCGCGCACCGCCGGGTCGCCGGTCTGCTGCCACCGACCGCCCGGCGGCGGTACCTGTACCTGGCCGGGCACCGTCGCCTGCCCCGGCTGCGGGACCCGCGGACGTTCACCGAGAAGGTCAACTGGCGCATCCTGCGGGACCGCCGGCCGGAGCTGGCGTGGACCTGCGACAAGCTGGCGATGAAGGACCACGCCTACCGCTGCCAGCAGGAGGCCGGCCTGGCCGTGCCCGAGACGCTGTGGTCGGGGGACGACCTGGGCGCGGTGGCCGGCCGGGCGTTCGACCGGGCCTGGGTGCTCAAGCCCAACCACCGGAGCGGCCTGGTGCGGTTGGGGGGCGCCGCGCGCTCGATCGACACCTCGACGGTCCAGGCGACGCAGGAGTGGCTGCGGGACGACGAGAGCGTCCTGCTGGGGGAGTGGGCGTACAGCCGGGCCCGGCAGCTGTTCCTCGTCGAGGAGGACATCGCCGGGACCGGGCCGCTGGACGACTACAAGTTCTTCGTCTTCCACGGCGAGGTGGCCGCCATCCAGGTCGATCGAGGCCGGTTCACCAAGCAGCACGCACGCAACTACTACACACCCGAGTGGGAGCCCATCTCCGTCCAGAAGACGGTGCGGAGCGGCTCGCCGACCGCGGCACCGGGGAACCTGGCCGCCATGCTGCACGCGGCGGAGGTCCTCGGACGCTCCTTCGACTTCATGCGGGTCGACCTGTACAGCACCGGCGACGCGGTCTGGTTCGGCGAGCTCACGCCCTACCCGGGCGGGGGCGTCACGCGGTTCGAGCCCCCCGAGTTCGACTCGTGGCTCGGGGAGCGGTGGTCCCTGCCGACGCTGTCCCGCTGAGCTGTGGTGCGGAGGCGCCGCCGTGGCCCCACCGCTCGACGTCAGCGCCGCCGCAGCACGGCCAGCGCCGCGGCCGGCTCCCGCAGCGCCTTCCCGGTCTTGCGCACGAGATCGCGGACCGCGACCAGGACGGGGTTGGCGAACCGGACCCCCTCGCGGTGCGTCAGCCGGCAGGGCCGGCAGCGGCCGCACGGCCGGCCGTTCAGGGGACGGAAGCAGAACCAGCGCAGCAGCAGCAGGTCCAGGAAACCGGCGGACCGGGCGATCTCCCGCATCTCGTCCTTGGTCAGGTGGATGACGGGGAACGACCAGAACCGGAAGAGCTCCGACTCCGGTGAGCCGTCGAGCCGGCCCGGCTCGGCGAAGATCCGGCGCTGCCAGTCGCTGAGGCCGGACTCGTAGCGCTCGATGCAGAGCTCGACGCCCGACCACCCGAGCGACCGGGCCGGGCCGCTGAGCCACACGTACTGGGTGCCCATCGTCGTCTCCCGGCGCAGGCGTTCCCCGATCGCCGCGTCCTGCGGTCCCGGCGGGTGATCGCTCGCCAGCACCAGCCAGGTCGGGGCCAGCAGGGACGGGTCCGGCAGCCGGGCGAGCAGTCCCGCGCGCATGGCCTCCATGGCGCGCAGCTCGAACAGCGTGCTGGGCCGGCCGGTGTCGATCACGTAGATCGGCTGCACCGAGCGCCGCTCGACGAGCACGAGCTGCATCAACCGGAACGACGAGTCCCAGCCGCCCGTCCACAGGAGCTGCACCCGTTCGGTGTCAGGTCGTCCGGTCATGCGGCGCGATGCTACCCAGGTGAGCCGGTCCGGACCGGTCGACGGCGACGGTGCGACCAGGGCCGTCCGGGTCGGGAACCCGCAGCTGAGCAGTCCCGGACCCCTGGAGTTCAGCTACGGTTGGTCTATTGAGGCCTACCCAAAAGGACTCGCGAGGGGTAGGAGACGGTTCCGATGGTGCCGATCGGCAACACCCGGCGATTGATCATCGCGCTCAGCGCAGCTGCGATCGTCATCAATCTCGTGAGCCTCGTGCTGCGGCTGATCGCCACCGACCCGGCGAACGCGGCCGAGCTCGAGAGCGGTGCGCGGCAGCCGGTGTTCTTCGGGTACCAGGGGCTCCTGCGGATCTTCAGCGTCGACCAGGAGGCCAACCTGGCGTCCTGGTTGTCCGCGACGCTCCTGCTGCTCTCCGCCCTCGTCGTCTGGGGCATCGCGGCGGACCGGCGGGCCGCGGGGGACAGGTGGTGGCGGCACTGGGGGTTCCTCGCCGTCACCTTCGCCTACCTCTCCGCGGACGAGGCGGCCCGGCTGCACGAGTCGGCCGAGGTGGTGGTCGACTCCGTGATCGACGCAGGCGGGATCTTCTCGTTCGGCTGGATCCTGGTCGCGGCGCCGGTCGTCGTCGCGTTCGCGGTGACCTACCTCGGCTTCCTGCGGGCGCTGCCCCCGTCCATCGGTCGGCTCGTCGTGATCGCGGCCGTGCTCTACGTCGGCGGGGCGATGGGCGTGGAAGCCATCGGCGGCCTCGCCTACGACCTCAACGGGGGCGAGAAGGGCAGCCTGGCGTTCGTCCTGGCCTCCTCGGTCGAGGAGTCGCTGGAGATGGCCGGCGCGATCGTCTTCCTGGCAGCCATGATCTCGATGTCCCGCCGGACCGTCGGGTCCGCCGGACGACCGGCCGGTCTGGCGGAGCAGCGACCGGGCCCCTCCCCGTCCTGACCTCCTGAGCGGTGCCGGTGGGTCCACCCGGAGCTCACGTGCACGGCGCCGCGCGTCGCGGACCAGCAGCGCCACCAGCCGCGTGAGCCGTTGCCGAGCCGTCCGGATCACCTGATCGGTGGTGGGTGTCCCTCCGCGGAGGGGTTACGGAACGCGTCGTGCCACGTAGTCTCGCCGCGGCCGCGGCACGTCTGCGTCCGTTCCCCGGCCAGACGGTTGCCGGACATGTTCGCGTTCCCCGCAGGAGGACTTCCCGATGCCCCGTAGCCGGCTGAACGCCGTCGTGCGTTCCCACCTGCAGCCCGCGCACCGCCGGGTCGCCGGTCTGCTGCCGCCGACCGCCCGGCGGCGGTACCTGTACCTGGCCGGACAGCGGCGCCTGCCCCGGCTGCGGGACCCGCGGACGTTCACCGAGAAGGTCAACTGGCGCATCCTGCGGGACCGCCGGCCGGAGCTGGCGTGGACCTGCGACAAGCTGGCGATGAAGGACCACGCCTACCGCTGCCAGCAGGAGGCCGGCCTGGCCGTGCCCGAGACGCTGTGGTCGGGGGACGACCTGGGCGCGGTGGCCGGCCGGGCGTTCGACCGGGCCTGGGTGCTCAAGCCCAACCACCGGAGCGGCCTCGTGCGGTTCGGGGCGGCCTCGGACGTCATCGACGCGTCGATCGTGGCGGAGACGCGGGAGTGGCTGCGGAACGACCAGAGCGCGCTGCTGGGGGAGTGGGCCTACTGCAAGGCCCGGAACCTGTTCCTCGTCGAGGAGGACATCGCCTGCGGCGGCGGCCCGCTGGACGACTACAAGTTCCTGGTCTTCGACGGCAGGGTCGCCGCGATCCAGGTGGACCGGGGCAGGTTCACGGCCGACCAGACCCGGCGCTACTACACCCCCGACTGGGAGCCGGTCCCGGTCCAGCTCGTCGTGCCGAGCGGACCGCCGATCGCGGCGCCGGCGAACCTGACCGCCATGCTGCACGCGGCGGAGGTGCTCGCCCGCCCCTTCGACTTCATGCGGGTCGACCTGTACAGCACGGGTGACACGGTCTGGTTCGGCGAGCTGACGCCGTATCCCAGCGGGGGCGTCATGCGGTACGAGCCGCGGGCGTTCGACGTGTGGCTCGGGGAACAGTGGTCCCTGCCGACGTCGGTCGGCCCGACGCCGAGCGACCAGTACGCGCCCAGCGTGGTTCCGGAGGCACCGGGACCACGCTGAGCGCGCACTCGACGTGCGGCGGCGCGGCTCCTCAGTCGCGGACGAGCAGCGCCACCGGCAGCCGGGTGAGCAGGGCGTCGAGGGCGATCCCGGCGACGTCGGAGACCACGCGCTCGCCGGTGAGCAGGTCGCGCCAGGCGCCGTTGGGCAGCTGGAGCGCCGTGTCACCCCAGCCGTCGGCGGCCAGGCGGGCCGGCAGCCGGGTCGCCACGACGACGACGCTCCCGCGGTCGTAGGCGATCACCTGCTCCGCGGCCGACCCGGTCACCCCGACGGGCTCGTAGCCGGTGAACCACTCGGCGTGGTCCCGCCGGGCCCGCAGCGTGCGTGAGGTCACGAGCAGCTTGGCCGCACCGGTCTCGTCGACGGCCGGCACCTCGCCGTCGTCCAGGGCGGCCAGCAGCTTGCGGCGCAGCGCGTAGTCGACCGGCCGGCGGTTGTCCGGGTCGACCAGGGAGAAGTCCCACAGCTCGGTGCCCTGGTAGACGTCGGGGACGCCCGGCATCGTCAGCTGCAGCAGCTTCTGGGTGAGCGAGTTCGACCAGCCCAGCGGCGCGATCCGGGTGACGAAGGCGTCGAGCTCCGCCGTCGTCGCCGGGTCGTCGAACGCGGCGTCGACCAGCGCGTGCAGCTGCTCCTCGAACTCCTGGACCGGGTTCGTCCAGGTGGTCGAGGTGCCCGCCTCGCGGGCCGCCTTCTCCGCGTAGGCGTGCGCCCGCTCCCGCGACAGCGGCCACGCCCCGACGAGGTTCTGCCACACCAGGTGGGCCAGCGGGCGGTCGGCCAGCGGGTGCCGGGCCTGCCAGCCCCGCACCAGCTGCGCCCACTCGGTCGGGATCTCGGCCAGCACCGCGAGGCGGGCGCGCACGTCCTCGCTGCGCTTGGTGTCGTGGGTGGAGAGCGTCGTCATGCCCTGCGGGTACCGCGCCAGCCGGCGGACCTGCGCCTCGTGGAACTCGCCGACCGTGCTGCCGAAGCGCGCCGGGTCGCCGCCCACCTCGTTGAGCGCGACGAACCGCGCCCACCGGTAGTAGGCGCTGTCCTCCACCCCCTTGGCCATGACCGGGCCGCTGGTCTGCTCGAACCGGGTGGCCGCCTCGCTGCCAGCCTGCGACAGCACCGGGTGCAGCGCGTCGAGGGCGGGGACGAGGTCCGGCCGGCGTTCGCGCACGGCCGACACCGTGGCGTCGAGGTGCTCCCGGCCGTCGGGCAGGTAGCTGCGGTAGACCCCGAAGGTGGCGAGCAGCTCGGCCAGCGCCTCGGTCTGCTGCGCGCGGTCGATGCCGGGCAGCTCGCCGATGACGCGGACCAGCCGGGCCACCTCGGAGCCGAGCATCCCGTCGGTGACCTCGCGCTTGCAGTCGTGCACCAGCTGCGCGTAGTCCACGGCGTGGCCGGCGAGCTCGGTGTCCAGTGCGGTGAGCGCGGCCTCGCCGGCGGGGTCGACGAGCACCTCGTCGACCTCGGCGAGCGCGTCGTACCCGGTGGTCCCCGCCGTCGCCCAGCCGTCGGGGAGGTCCTCGCCCGGCTCCAGGATCTTCTCGACGACGGTCCAGCGGTTCTCCGATGCCTCGGCGAGGCGGTCGAGGTAGCCCTTCGGATCGGCCAGGCCGTCCGGGTGGTCGATCCGCAGCCCGTCGACGGCGCCGTCGCGCACGAACCGCAGCACCAGCTCGTGGGTCGCGTCGAAGACCGCGGGGTCCTCCACCCGCAGCCCGGCGAGCGTGTTGATCGCGAAGAACCGGCGGTAGTTCAGGTCGGAGTCGGCACGCCGCCAGTCGACCAGCTCGTAGTGCTGCCGGGCGTGCACCTCCTGCGGGCTGCCGCTCCCGGTCCCGGGCGCGATCGGGAAGCGGTTGTCGTAGTACCGCAGCTCCCCGTCTGCGCCGTCCCCACCCTCCCGGCCGACCACCTCCAGCTTCTCGACGTCGTCGGCGGAACCCAGCACGGGGATGCGGACCTTGCCGCCGCCGAACTCCCAGTCGATGTCGAAGGCCGCGGCGTGCACGCTGTCCCGCCCGTGCTTGAGCACGTCCCACCACCACGGCGCCGCCGACGGGTCGTCGACGCCCATGTGGTTGGGCACCAGGTCCAGCACCAGGCCGAGGCCGTGCTCGTGCAGCGCGGCGACGAACCGGTCGAAGCCGGCCTGCCCGCCGCGGGCCTCGTCGACGTGCGCGTGGTCGACGGTGTCGTAGCCGTGCGTGCTGCCCTCCGCCGACCGGAGCAGGGGAGAGGAGTAGGCGTGGGTCACGCCGAGGTCGGCGAGGTACCCGGCGACGTCCGCGGCGTCCTGCAGCGGGAAGCCGGCGTGCACCTGCAGCCGGTACGTCGCCGCGGGGGGCTCGCGACGGCGTTCGCTCCCGGGCACCTGGATCGGCTGCGTCACTGGGCGGGACCCGTCAGGACGATGAGCGAGCGGCCCTGGACGGTGACGGTCTCGCCGGGCTTGACCTCGACCGGCTCCACCTCGTTCATCTCGGCGGTGTCGAGCACCGTCGTCCAGCTGCGCGAGTAGTCGTCGCTGGGCAGCGTGAAGTCGATGGGCTCGGCCGAGGCGTTGAACGCCAGGTAGAAGTGGTCGTCGGAGAGGTACTCGCCCCGCTCGTCGGTCTCCCGGATCCCGACGCCGTTGAGGTAGACCGCCACGGACTTGGCGTAGCCGACGTCCCAGTCCTCGTCGGCCATCTGCTCACCGGACGGGGCCAGCCAGGCGAGGTCGGGCACCGGGTCGCCCAGCCCGCGGCGCACCGGCCGGCCGTGGAAGAAGCGGCGACGGCGGAACGTCGGGTGGTCGCTGCGGAGCTTGGTCACCTTCTTGGTGAACTCCAGCAGCCCCTCGTCGACGTTCTCCCAGTCGATCCAGGTCAGCTCGGAGTCCTGGCAGTAGCCGTTGTTGTTGCCGCCCTGGCTGCGGCCCAGCTCGTCGCCGTGCAGCAGCATCGGCACGCCCTGGCTCAGCATCATCGTGGCGATGAAGTTGCGCCGCTGCTGCGCCCGCAGCTGGAGGATCTCCGGGTCGTCGGTGGGCCCCTCCACGCCGTGGTTCCAGCTGCGGTTGTGGCTCTCGCCGTCGTTGTTGCCCTCGCCGTTGGCCTCGTTGTGCTTCTCGTTGTACGAGACGAGGTCGTTGAGCGTGAAGCCGTCGTGCGCGGTGACGAAGTTGATGCTGGCGAACGGACGTCGTCCCGAGTGCTGGTAGAGGTCGGACGAGCCGGAGATCCGGTCGGCGAACTCGCCGACGGTCCCGCCCTCGCCGCGCCAGAAGTCGCGGACGGTGTCGCGGTACTTGCCGTTCCACTCGGTCCACAGCGCCGGGAAGTTGCCGACCTGGTAGCCGCCCTCGCCGACATCCCAGGGCTCGGCGATCAGTTTCACCTGGCTGACCACCGGGTCCTGGTGCACGAGGTCGAAGAAGGTGGCCAGCCGGTCGACGGCGTGCAGCTCACGGGCCAGGGCGGAGGCGAGGTCGAAGCGGAAGCCGTCGACGTGCATCTCGGTGACCCAGTACCGGAGCGAGTCCATGATCAACTGGAGCGACTGCGGCGTCCGGACGTTGAGCGTGTTCCCGGTGCCGGTGAAGTCCATGTAGTAGCGCTCGTCGCCCTCGACGAGCTTGTAGTACGTCCGGTTGTCGATCCCCCGGAACGACAGCGTCGGGCCGTTGTGGTTGCCCTCGGCGGTGTGGTTGTAGACGACGTCGAGGATCACCTCGATACCCGCCTCGTGCAGCGCCCGGACCATGCCCTTGAACTCCTGCACGTGCTGCCCGGCGGTGGTGTCGCTGGCGTACTCGTTGTGCGGGGCGAAGAAGCCGATCGTGTTGTAGCCCCAGTAGTTGCGCAGGCCCTTCTGCTGCAGGGTGTCGTCCTGGACGAACTGGTGCACCGGCAGCAGCTCGATCGCGGTGATGCCCAGGTCCTGCAGGTGCTCGATGGTCGCGGGGTGCGCCACGCCGGCGTACGTGCCGCGCAGCTCCTCGGGGATCCGCGGGTTGGTCATCGTGAGGCCCTTGACGTGGGCCTCGTAGATGACCGTCTTGTTGTAGGGGGTCTTCGGCGGCCGGTCCACGCCCCAGTCGAAGAACGGGTTGACGACGACGGACTTCGGCATGTGCGCCGCCGAGTCCTCGTCGTTGCGCTCCTTGGTCTCGAAGTCGTAGCCGAACACCGACGGATCCCAGTCGATCTGCCCGTCGATCGCCTTGGCGTACGGGTCGAGCAGCAGCTTGTTCGGGTTGCAGCGCAGGCCCTGGGCCGGGTCGTAGGGACCGTGCACGCGGAAGCCGTACTTCTGGCCCGGGTGGATGCCGGGGAGGAAGGCGTGCCACACGTAGCCGTCCATCTCCGGCAGCCGGATGCGCTCCTCGTTCCCCTGCTCGTCGAACAGGCAGAGCTCCACCTTCTCGGCGACCTCGCTGAAGATGGCGAAGTTGGTGCCGGTGCCGTCGTACGTGGCGCCGAGCGGGTAGGCAATTCCGGGCCACACCTGGGTCATGTTGGGGAGTTCCTCCTGCGCAGGGCGCCCCGTGGCTGGGGGCGGGTGACCCGGTACATGCTCGCGCAACCGGATCGGGACGGGCGTCGGGACCCCGTTGCCCGCGCGGGGGGCCCGCCACACCTCGGCGGCGTGTGAGACGTGCCGGGAACCCGCCGCGCACCGGCCGCACCCGTCGGAGCACCGCCCCAGGGGCCGACGACGCCCCCCGCGGCGGGCCGCGGGGGGCGTCGTGCGCAGGTCCGGCCTCGGTGCCACCGGTCGCCCGGCCGGAGGCCTGCGGGCGTCGCACCCCTCCAGGGGCCGGGACCGGCGCGCCGGGTCCGACCTCGCCCGGGCCTCCCCGGGTGGCGCTGGTCCTCGGCGCGGACCGCTCCTGCGACCCGGGACGCTAGGGCGGTCACGGGCCGGAGACAAGTACCCCGCCCCGCCGCTCCCGCCCCCGGTGCCCCAGCGGTCGCCGGGCGGCGCTCGCGACGCGTCCTGTCACACCCGCGACGTACCTTCGGAGGCGTGCGCACGACCACCGATCTCCGGCCCACCCAGGGGCGCTTCCGCGTCGTCAGCGAGTTCGAGCCCTCGGGCGACCAGCCGGCGGCGATCAAGGCGCTCGCCGAACGGGTGGACGCGGGGGAGAAGGACGTCGTCCTGCTGGGCGCCACCGGTACCGGGAAGTCGGCGACGACGGCCTGGCTGATCGAGCAGGTGCAACGCCCGACGCTGGTGATGGCGCCGAACAAGACCCTCGCCGCGCAGCTGGCCAACGAGTTCAAGGAACTCATGCCCGATGCGGCGGTCGAGTACTTCGTGTCGTACTACGACTACTACCAGCCCGAGGCGTACGTCCCGCAGACCGACACCTACATCGAGAAGGACTCCTCGATCAACGAGGAGGTCGAGCGGCTGCGGCACTCGGCCACCAACAGCCTGCTCACCCGCCGCGACGTCATCGTGGTCTCCACCGTCTCGTGCATCTACGGCCTGGGCACGCCCCAGGAGTACGTCGAGCGGGCGCTCAAGATCGGGGTGGGGGAGGAGCGCGACCGCGACGAGCTGCTGCGCACGCTGGTCACCGAGCAGTACACCCGCAACGACCTCTCCTTCACCCGCGGCACGTTCCGCGTGCGCGGCGACACGATCGAGATCTTCCCGGTCTACGAGGAGCTGGCCGTCCGGATCGAGATGTTCGGCGACGAGGTGGAGCGGCTCTACTACCTGCACCCGCTCACCGGCGAGGTCGTCCGCGAGGTCGAGGAGCTGTTCGTCTTCCCGGCCAGCCACTACGTCGCCGGTCCCGACCGCATGGAGCGGGCGATCAGCTCCATCGAGGCGGAGCTGGAGGTGCGGCTGGCGGAGCTGGACAAGCAGGGCAAGCTCCTGGAGGCCCAGCGGCTGCGCATGCGCACCACCTACGACATCGAGATGATGCGCCAGGTCGGCTTCTGCTCCGGCATCGAGAACTACTCCCGGCACATCGACGGGCGCAGCCCCGGCTCGGCCGGCGCCTGCCTCATCGACTACTTCCCGGACGACTTCCTCCTGGTGATCGACGAGTCGCACGTGACCGTGCCGCAGATCGGCGGCATGTACGAGGGCGACATGAGCCGCAAGCGCACGCTGGTCGAGCACGGCTTCCGGCTGCCGTCGGCCATGGACAACCGCCCGCTGAAGTGGGAGGAGTTCACCGACCGGATCGGCCAGACGGTCTACCTCTCGGCGACGCCGGGGAACTACGAGCTCGGCCGCACCCAGGGCGAGTTCGTCGAGCAGGTGATCCGGCCGACCGGCCTGATCGACCCGGAGGTCGTCGTCAAGCCGACCAAGGGCCAGATCGACGACCTGGTCCACGAGATCCGGCTGCGCACGGAGAAGGACGAGCGCATCCTCGTCACCACCCTGACCAAGAAGATGGCCGAGGACCTCACCGACTACCTGCTCGAGCTGGGCATCAAGGTGCGGTACCTGCACTCGGAGGTCGACACCCTCCGGCGGGTGGAGCTGCTCCGGGAGCTGCGGCAGGGCGAGTACGACGTGCTGGTCGGCATCAACCTGCTCCGCGAGGGCCTCGACCTGCCCGAGGTCTCGCTGGTCGCCATCCTCGACGCCGACAAGGAGGGCTTCCTCCGGTCAGGCACCTCGCTGATCCAGACGATCGGCCGCGCGGCACGCAACGTCTCCGGCCAGGTGCACATGTACGCCGACAAGATCACCCCGTCCATGGCGCTGGCCATCGACGAGACGAGCCGCCGGCGCGAGAAGCAGATCGCCTACAACACCGAGCGCGGCATCGACCCCCAGCCGCTGCGGAAGAAGATCGTCGACATCCTCGACGGCATCTACCGCGACGCCGAGGAGGCCGAGGGCGCCACCGAGCTGCTCGGCGGCTCCGGGCGGCAGCAGTCGCGGGGCAAGTCGCCGGTGCCCGGGCTGTCGTCGAAGGGCAAGGCGAAGGCCGGGTCGATCGACGTCCAGGGGCTGCCCCGCGCGGAGCTGGCCGACCTGATCACGCAGATGAACGAGCAGATGCTCGCCGCCGCCCGCGAGCTGCAGTTCGAGGTGGCCGCCCGTCTGCGGGACGAGCTGAACGAGCTGAAGAAGGAGCTGCGCCAGTTCGACGCGGCGCACGCCTGATCCCGGAGAGCGACGTACGTCACAGCTGACGTACGTTCGCGGCACACCCCACCCCGGCGAGAGGCTCCCGCGTGCCCCCGTTGCGTGTCCGGCGTCCGAGCGGTGGCCCGACGGCCGCCACGATCGCGCTCACCGCTGCCCTGTCCCTGACCGCCGCACCGGCGCTGGCCGGTCCCGGCGGCCCCTCGCTGCCCACCGAGGCGCCCGGTCCCGACGGCTCATCGCTGTCCTCGGCCATCACCGCCGTCGAGGCGACGACCAGCCCGCTGCGCGTCGGTGACGAGACGTGGGAGCGCACCACCGGCGTGGTGCACGGCGTGGTCGACCCGGGCGAGCAGGTCGCCGGTCTCGACGCCCTCGTCATGGACGACGAGGGCTACCGCTACAGCGCGGAGTTCGAGGTCATCGCGCCCCCCGGCGGCGGCGTCCAGGACGTCGTCCTCGTCGAGGCGGAGAACCGCGGCCGGCCCGCCGTCCTGCTCACCCTGGAGCAGTTCGCCCTCGCGTCGACGGCGAGCAACCCGACCGCCGCCGTCTACCCCGAGGGCCTCGGGATCGGGTTCCTGGCCGAGCAGGACGTGTCCTACGCCCGCGTGCAGTGGGAGACCGGCATCGCCGCCGGCGTGCCCGCCACCGCCCAGGGCGTCGGCGAGGTCATCGTGCGCGACTTCGGCCGCCTGCTCGAGCAGTCGGCGCCCCGGCCCACCGGCGCCGCAGCCCTGCCGTCCTACCGGTCCTCGGTCCTGGCCGGCATCAGCCAGAGCGCGTGGTTCGTCGACACGTTCGTGGCCGAGGGCTTCAACGTCGACGACCGCACCGGCCGGGGTGTCTACGACGCCGCCCTCGCGGTGTCCGGGGCCGGCAACTGGCTGGCGATCAACCAGCTCGCCGGCGACGCGCCCCAGCGGCCCTACGCCCTGGAGGACGGCGTCCCGCTCCGCCGCGACGAGATCCTCACGCGCCGGACCAGCGATCCGCTCTTCGTCGACGTCGCCACCTACACCGACTACTACCGCCTGCGCGCCAGCCTGACGGCCGAGCGGGGACATGCCCGTGGCGGTGTCCGCTACGACTGGCCGGCGCCGCACGCGGGCCTCAACTACGCCGACGCGCTGGTGTTCGGCGCCCTCGGGTGCAACGGCGGGGCCGTCGTGGGGCGCAACCCGCTGACCTACGACCCGTACCTGCGCACCCTGGTGGCCGACCTCGCGGCGATCGTTACCCCCGGCGGCGCGAACCGCGGCCTGCTGCCCGAGCCTGCGGTGTTCCAGCTCCGGCCCGCCCCGGCCGACGACCCGGCCGTGTTCAACGGCCTGCCCGGCGTGCAGCTCGCCGTCCCCGTGGTCGACCGGGACACCGCCCAGCCGCGCGGCGGCGTCCGGTTCCCCGACGCCGTCGTCCCCCTGGGTCGGCCGGTGCCCGTCGCGCTGTCGCCGGTCGGCACGTCGTCGATCACCGACGTGTGCGGCAACTGGGGCGGATGGCAGCCGTTCACCGCCGAGGAGCTGCAGGCCCGGTACGGGACGGTCGAGGGCTACCTGACCCGCTACGCCGCCGCCGTCGACCAGCAGATCCGGGCCGGCTACCTCGCCGCCGCCGAGCGCGAGCGGATGCTGGCCGGCGCCCGCGCGGCATACCTGGCCGCGACCTCCTGAGACGCCGTCCAGGTCCGGCGCTCCGCCGGGCCCGGGAGGCGCCGGGAACAAGGACGGCGCGCTCCTCGTTGAGCGCGAAGACCCGGGGGGCCGGTACACGGCTGCCCGGGGTTCCTGCCGCCGTGGTGGCGGGGACCGCGGAGGGGAGTATCCCGCTGCGGTGGCGTCGTCATCACGGGCCTCCCGGCCCCGGCGCCACCGGCCGACCGGCATCCCGGGCGGTGGGAGAGACCTCCGGTACTGACGACTGCCAGTGACCGGAGGAATCCTTGGACGTCCCCTTCTGGGTGTGGGCCGTGACGATCGGCGTGATCGTGGCCATGCTCGCCTTCGACTTCGTGGGCCACGTGCGCACGCCGCACGCGCCCACCCTGCGCGAATCAGCCATCTGGTCGGGGGTGTACGTCGGCATCGCCGTCGTCTTCGGCGGCCTCATCTTCTGGTTCTACGGCGCCCGGTACGGCGGTGAGTACTTCGCCGGCTACATCACCGAGAAGAGCCTCTCGGTCGACAACCTGTTCGTCTTCGTGCTGATCATGGCCAGCTTCGGCGTCCCGCGGCAGCTGCAGCAGAAGGTGCTGCTGTTCGGCATCGCCTTCGCACTGGCGCTGCGCACCGTCTTCATCCTGGTCGGCGCCGCCGCGATCGAGAACTTCAGCTGGGTCTTCTACCTCTTCGGCGCGATCCTCATCTACACCGCCTGGGTCCAGGCGCGCAGCGGCGGGCACAACAAGGAGGAGGACTACGAGGAGAACGCCGTCCTCCGGCTGACCCGCCGGGTGCTCCCGACCACGGAGGAGTACCACTCCGACCGACTGTCGGTCCGGCTCGACGGCAAGCGCTTCATCACGCCGCTGGCCATCGCCCTCATCGCCATCGGCACCGCCGACGTGATCTTCGCCGTCGACTCGATCCCGGCGATCTTCGGGCTGACCCAGGAGACGTACCTCGTCTTCACGGCCAACGCCTTCTCGCTGCTGGGGCTGCGGCAGCTGTTCTTCCTCATCGACGGGCTGCTCGACCGGCTGGTGTACCTGGCCTACGGGCTGGCCGTGATCCTCGGCTTCATCGGGTACAAGCTCGTCGTCCACGCCCTGCACACCAACGAGCTGTCCTTCATCAACTCCGGTGAGCACGTCACGTTCATCCCCGAGGTGCCGACCTGGCTCTCCCTCGCGGTCATCCTGGTCACCCTGACGGTGACGACGGTGGCCAGCCTGGCCCGGAGCCGCCGGGACCGGGAGGAGCACGCCCGCCTGCGGGCGGAGACCGCCATCCCGGAGGCGCCGGCCGGGCTGGCCGCCGAGGAGCGGCCCGCGGGTGCCGACCCGGCGGTCCGGACGGACGCCACCCCCGACCCGCTCGGCCGCGGCGTGGGGGACGGCCACCCGTCGGACGGTCCGGACGCGGACGGCAGGACGGCGCGCCGGGCGGACGGATCGCTCCGGCGGTAGACAGCGGAGCGCCGGGGTACGGTGTGCGCCACGTACCCCGGTGCTCGCAGTCGAAGGCGCCTGCACGGCGACGGGGTCGCACGATGGAGGGGAGTATCCCCCCGCGGCAGTGTCGTCATCACGAGATCCCACGATCTCCGGTGCTGCCGGTCGTCGGCCCTGGGCCGGCGATGGGAGAGACCTCCGGTGCCGACGCCTGTCTCCGGAGGAACTCGCCCGCATGGAACTCCCCGTCTGGTTCGAGGTCGCGACGTTCGTGGGGCTCACCGTCCTGCTGCTCGCCGACCTCGCGATCGTCGCCCGCCGCCCGCACGAGCCCTCCATCAAGGAGGCGAGTCTCTGGGTGAGCTTCTACGTCAGCCTGGCGCTGATCTTCGGCGTCCTCATGCTGGCGTTCACCAACGGCACGTACGCCACGGAGTTCTACGCGGGCTGGCTGACCGAGTACTCGCTCTCGGTCGACAACCTCTTCGTCTTCGTGATCATCATGGCCCGCTTCCAGGTGCCGCGGAAGTTCCAGCAGGAAGCGCTGATGATCGGCATCATCATCGCCCTCGTCCTGCGCGGGATCTTCATCCTGATCGGTGCCGTGGTCATCGAGCGGTTCGTGTGGGTCTTCTACATCTTCGGTGTCTTCCTGATCTACACGGCGATCAACCTCGTCAAGCACCGCGGTGAGGACGAGGACTACGAGGAGAACGCCTTCATCCGGCGGATGCGCAAGATCCTGCCGATCACGAAGGACTACCACGGCGCGAAGATCCGGGTGACCGAGAACGGCAAGAAGATGTGGACGCCGATGATCGTGGTGATCCTGGCGCTCGGCACGACGGACCTGATCTTCGCCCTCGACAGCATCCCGGCGATCTTCGGGCTCACCCGCGAGCCGTTCATCGTCTTCACGGCCAACGTCTTCGCCCTCATGGGGCTGCGGCAGCTCTACTTCCTGCTCGGTGGCCTGCTGAAGCGGCTGGTGTACCTCTCGCTGGGGCTCGCCGTCATCCTGGCCTTCATCGGCGTCAAGCTGATCCTGGAGGCCCTGCACGAGAACCAGCTGCCGTTCGCCGGCGAGCGCGAGCCCCTCGAGAACATCCCCGAGATCCCGATCTGGCTCTCGCTCTCGATCATCCTGGGCGTGCTCGTCATCGCCACGGTGGCCAGCCTGGTGAAGACCCGTGGTCAGTTCGCCACCGCCGGGCCGCCGGACGTCGACCCCGAGGTGGCGAAGTCCGTGCCGACCGGCGGTCCCGAGGCCGCGGCGGCGGCCGAGGCGCGGCTCGCCGAGCAGGACGACCCCGGCGAGGGCTCCGGCCGGCGCTGAGGACCGCCGCCCCCGCACGGGGGCGGCGGCCCCGCCGGGCAGCTCGGCTAGCGTCGCCGGCATGCGGCCGACCGACCTCGCGCTCCTGCGCGTCCCCGGGACGCCGGCGGTGTCCCCGGACGGTCGGATGGCGGTGGTGGCCGTCGGCCGGCCCGACCTGGACGCCGACGAGTACCGCAGCCAGCTGTGGGCGGTCCCGACCGACGGCTCGGCCCCGGCCCGGCCCCTGACCTCCGGTCACCGCGACACCGACCCGGTGTTCTCCCCGGACGGGCGGTGGCTGGCCTACCGGGGTGCGGAGGCCGGCGGCCCCCCGCAGCTGCGGGTGCTGCCCGCCGCCGGCGGTGCGCCGCGCCGGCTGACCGACCATCCCCTCGGCGCCGGTGCGCCGGTGTGGTCCCCGGACTCGCGCCGGCTGGCCTACGTCGCACGGGTCCCCGAGCACGGCCGCTACGGCACCGTGCCCGGGGTCGACGCGGCCGCCGAGCCACCCCGCCTGATCACGACGCTGGCGTACCGCGTGGACGGCGTGGGATACCTCCGCGACCGGCCCAGCCAGGTCTTCGTCGTCGCGCTGCCGGCCGACTTCGCCGACGACACCACTCCGCGGCCGCGGCCGGTCCAGGTGACCACGGGTGACGCCGACTGCACCGACGTCACCTGGCGGCCCGACGGCGCGGAGCTGGCGTTCGTGTCGGCGCGCCACGAGCGGGCCGGCCGCGACCTGGTCCGCGACGTGCACGCCGTCCGGCCCGACGGCACGGGCTTGCGCCGGCTCACGGAGTCCCGCGCCGACTGCGCGCACCCCGCCTACACCGCCGACGGTGCGTCGCTCGTCGTCACCGCCGTCCCCGACCTCGGCCCCGACGGCCTCGACGTCGTCGCCCGGCAGGCGGTGCCCTGCCGGCTGCCCGCCGGGGGCGGTCCGCTCGTGCCGTTGCTCGACCCGGCGCTGCACCAGCGGGGGGACGCCACCGCGGCGACCGTGCTGACCGACGACGCCGTGCTGGTGGGCGTGGAGCGACGGGGCTCGGTCGAGCTGCTCCGCGTGCCCCTGGACGGCGGGGCGCCCGAGACCCTGGTCGAGGGGCCGTTCGTGGTCCGGGGCATCGCGGCGGCCGCGGGGGTCGTCGTGGCCACCGTCGCGCACGACCGGTCCGCGGGGGAGCTCCTGGCCCTGACCGGTGGTGGGCGCCGGCTGCTCACCGGGTTCGGCCGCGAGCTGGGTGCCACCGGCCGGCTGCACCGGGCGCAGGAGCACACCGCCACCGCGCGGGACGGCTACCCGGTGCACGGCTGGGTCACCACGCCCCCGGGGCCCGGCCCGCACCCGGTGCTCCTGACCATCCACGGCGGGCCGTTCCGCCAGTACGACCGGGCGCTGCTCGACGAGACGCAGGTGTACGTAACGGCGGGGTATGCGGTGGTGCAGTGCAACCCCCGCGGGTCGTCCGGCTACGGCGCGGAGCACGGCCGCGTCCTCCGCGGCGCGTGGGGCGGTCCGGACGCCGACGACGTCCTGGCGTTCCTCGACCAGGCGCTGACCGATCCGGCGCTCGACGCGGACCGGGTGGGGATCGCGGGGGGCTCCTACGGCGGGTACCTGACCGCCCTGCTGATCGGCCGCACCGACCGGTTCGCCGCCGCGGTGGTGGAGCGGGCGGTCACCGATCCGGCCGGCTTCACCGGCTCCTCCGACGTCGGCTGGTACCTGGTCGACCAGTACCTCGGCACCGATCCCGGCCGGGTCGCCGCGCACAGCGCGCTCGCCTCCGCGGGATCGATCAGCACACCGACCCTGGTCGTCCACGCGGAGGACGACTGGCGGACGCCCCTGGAGCAGGGCCAGCGGCTGTACGTGGAGCTGGCGCGGCGGGGTGTCCCGACGGAGCTGCTGCTGTTCCCGGGCGAGGGTCACGACCTGCCGCGCACCGGTCGGCCGAAGCACCGGCTGGCGCGCCTGGAACACCTCCTGCGGTGGTGGGCGCGGTGGCTCCCCGGAACGGGGGGAGGGAGCCGGGCGGCCGACCCCGCGGAGGCCGTCGCCACCGGTGCGTCGGCGGTCCGGTCGCGCTGACGGTCGGTCAGCTCCGGCAACCGTCCGTGACAGGGCGTCGCCCAGCGTGTCGTGACCTGGCACACAGAGAATGCGCAGGTCAGCAACGGTGATCCGCTGGCTCGGCGGACGACGGCCGGCTCCCGGGGACGGCCCCGGCCGCTCCGTCGGCGTGAGCGCCCCCTATGCAACAGGGGTCGCGGAGGCGAAGGTCCCGGTGTCGACAACGGTGTCGACTGCCGGCGGCCACCCCGCCGGCGAGCACCGATCGAAGGGATCGAGCGTGAGCCAACGACGGACCGCGTCCGCACGACGGACGGCGGCTCGCACCACCGCCCTGGGCAGCAGCGCACTGCTGTTCACCCTGGCGCTGCCCACCACCGCCATCGCCGCACCGCGCGACTCGTGCGACCGCCGGCACAACATCACCTACGAGAAGCTGCTGGAGTGCGTGGACCTCGAGGACGTGCTCGAGCACGAGCGCGCCTTCCAGGCGATCGCCGACAACAGCGACGACCCGGACTACCCGGGCAGCCGCGCGGCGGGCACGGACGGCTACGCCGACAGCGTGGAGTACGTCGCCGGCATGCTGCGGGACGCCCGCATGGACGTCACGCTGGACCCCGTCGAGGTCACGGTCAACTTCCCCGCCGAGCTGCGGCAGCTCACCCCGGTGGCGGCCGAGTACGAGACCGGGGTCTTCACCGGGAGCGGCTCGGGCGAGGTGGAAGGGGCCGTGGTCCCCGTCGACATCGCGCTGACGGATCCGGCCGCCTCGACGAGCGGCTGCGAGGCGGAGGACTTCACCGGTCTGAACTTCTCCGGTCCGAGTGACATCGCGCTGGTCCAGCGAGGCTTCTGCAACTTCGGGGACAAGGCCCGCAACGCCGAGAACGCCGGAGCGGAGGCCGTGGTCATCTTCAACCAGGGCAACGGCGAGGACCGGATGGAGCTGATCGTCGCCAACGCGGCCACCCTGGGCGACGGCAGCACGGTGACCCACGGCATCCCCGTGGTCGGCGCCAGCTTCCCGCAGGGCGAGGCCCTCGCCGTCGAGGGTGCGACCGCCTACGTGAACGTGCTCCCGGCGGAGACGCGCACCGACTACAACGTGATCGCGGAGGTGCGGGGCCGGGACAAGAACAACGTCGTCATGGCCGGCGCCCACCTGGACAGCGTCGAGGTGGGGTCGGGCATCAACGACAACGGTTCGGGCTCGGCGGCGCTGCTCGAGACAGCGCTGTCGATGGCCAGCATGAAGCCGCACAACACGCTGCGGTTCGCCTGGTGGGCGGCCGAGGAGCAGGGGCTGGTCGGCTCGACCAGTTACGTGGAGAAGCTGTCGCAGGCCGAGCGTGACCGGATCGCCCTCTACCTGAACTACGACATGATCGGCTCGCCGAACTACGTCCAGATGGTCTACGACGCCGACCAGTCGACGTGGGAGGCGCCGGTGCCGATCCCCGAGGGCTCCACGGCCATCGAGGACCTCTTCGAGTCGTACTACACCAAGATCGGTGTGCCGTACGACGACGCCGAGTACTCCGGGCGCAGCGACTACCAGGCGTTCATCAACGCCGGGATCCCGTCCGGTGGTCTCTTCACCGGCGCGGAGGTCGTGAAGACCCCGGAGCAGGAGGCGATCTGGGGTGGCACCGCGGGTGAGTCGTTCGACCCGTGCTACCACCAGGCCTGCGACGACATCGACAACCTCGCCCTGGACGCGCTGGACGTCAACAGCGACCTCATGGCCTTCGCCATGCTCACCTACGCCTTCTCCACGGAGTCGGTGAACGGCGTCCGGGGCCGGCCGGTCCCCGGGCCGGCGTTCGAGCTGCCCGCTCCGGCAGGCGCGGAGGGCACGTTCGTCGAGGCCGCCGGCGGCGGTGGCCTCGAGCACGACCACGGTCACGGCCACGACACCACGGGCTGACCGCTGACGGTGGCGCGGCCGCACCGGCCGCGCCACCGTCGGTCCACCGAGCCGCCGCCGGCGTCCCGCGGGGACGTCGGCGGCGGCTCGTCGGCTACCGGGCCTCGTCCAGGCGGCGGACGACACGGGCGGGGTTGCCCACCGCGACCACGTCGGCCGGCAGGTCGCGGGTGACGACGGCGCCCGCCCCCACGACGGTGTTCGCGCCGATGGTCACGCCGGCCAGCACGATGGCGCCGCCGCCCAGCCAGACGTTGTCGCCGATGACGATGGGCAGCGCGGCCTCCCACTTCTGCCGCCGCGGCTCCGCCTCGACCGGATGGGTGGGTGTCAGCAGCTGGACGTTGGGCCCGATCTGCACGTCGTCGCCGATGGTGATGGGCGCGACGTCGAGGGCCACCAGGCCGAAGTTCGCGAAGCAGCGGGCGCCGATCGAGAGGTGGCGGCCGTAGTCGACCCGCAGGGGCGGCCGGAGCTCGGTGCCCTCGCCGATCGAGGCCAGCAGCTGCTCCAGCAGCCGGCGGCGCAGCGGGCCCTGGCGCACCGACGTCGCGTTGTAGGCGTCGGCGAGGTCCAGCGCCCGGGAGCTGAGCTCGCCGAGCTCAGGATCGTCGGCGAGGTACGGCTCGCCGGCCAGCATCCGCTCCCGCATCGAGCGGCCGTCGTCCTCCGGTGCGGTCGTCATGCGGCGAACCTACGCAGCCGCGCGCGGCCCACGTGCCCACGGGAACGCCGTCCCGCTCCCGGACGAGGTGTCAGACCGGCCGGGTGGGCCTAGCGTGCGCAGGATGGCGCTCATCTACCCGGTCCGCATCGACTCCCCGGAACCCGACGACGACGCACCCCCGGAGTTTTCCGAGCTCGCGTCGGACCTGTCGGACAACTGGCTGGTCGAGGTGGATCTCGGCGAGGACGGCGACGACGCGTGCTTCGGCCCCATGACACCCCGGGCCGCCTGGGACCTGGCGCTGGGCGTCGACGAGCGGCAGCCGGAGTGGACAGTCTCGGTGCTGCCGCTGCACGTGCCCGGCACCGCCGACGAGCTGGTCGCCCTCTTCACCGAGGACTGACGCCGGCAGGTCACCAGCCGCGCTCGCGCCACTCCGGGAGCTGCGGGCGCTCGGCGCCGATCGTCGTGTCGCTGCCGTGCCCGGGGTAGACCCACGCGTCGTCGGGCAGGACGGCGAACAGCCGCTGCTCGACGTCGTCGACCAGGCTGGTGAAGCGGGCGGCGTCCTGCTGGGTGTTGCCCACCCCGCCCGGGAAGAGGCTGTCCCCGGTGAAGACGTGGACGCCGGCGTCGCCGGGGCCGCGCCACACCAGCGCGATGCTGCCCGGCGTGTGCCCGCGCAGGTGCACCACCTCGAGCGCCTGCTCGCCGACGCCGACGGTGTCGCCGTGCCCGACGGGCCGCTGCACCGGCACCGGCAGGTCGGGGGCGTCCGCCGGATGGGCGACGGTGACCGCGCCGGTGTCCCGGACGACGTCGGGCAGGGCCCGGTGGTGGTCCCAGTGGCCGTGGGTGGTGACGACGGTGCGCAGGTCGGCGTCCCCGATCAGCGCCCGCAGGGTGTCGGGCTCCGCCGCGGCGTCGACCAGCAGCGCCTCGCCGGTGGCGGTGCAGCGCAGCAGGTAGGCGTTGTTCGCCATCTCGCTCACCGCCACCTTGCTGATCGTCAGCCCGGGCAGCTCGCGCACGTCGGCGGGGCCACCCACCACGACGTCACCGGTGTAGGTCGGGGTGCTCATCCGGACTCCGTTCGGAAAGTGTCGGCGGCCGCCGTTACGGTCCAGGTATGGACGCTAGCGGAGGTGTCGGCACTGCTCAGGGCGGCGCCGGGGACGGTGCGCGGGCCGGGGGGCCGATCGTCGGCCTGACGGCCACGGAGATCGCCACCCGGGTCCGGGCGGGGGAGCTGACGGCGGTCGAGGTGGTGCGGGCCCACCTCGACCACATCGACGCGGTCGACGCCCGCGTCGGGGCCTTCCGAGTCGTCCGGCGCGAGGCCGCGCTGGCCGAGGCCGCGGCGGTGGACGCCAGCCTGACCCGGTTCGCGTTGCCGCTGGCCGGCGTCCCGGTGGCGGTGAAGGACAACATCCCGGTGGCGGGGGAGGTCTGCACCGACGGCTCGCCCGCCCGGCGGTCGGAGCCGGAGCGGAAGGACCACGCGGTGGTCACCCGGCTGCGCAAGGCCGGGGCGGTCGTCGTCGGGATCACCCGCGCGCCCGAGCTCTGCCTCTACGCCGCCACCGACGGGCCCGGCACGGTCACCCGCAACCCCTGGGACACCGCGCTCTCGCCCGCGGGCAGCTCCGGCGGCAGCGCCGCGGCCGTCGCCTCCGGGTCGGTGCCGGTGGCCCACGGCAACGACGGGATGGGCTCGCTCCGGCTCCCCGCCGCGGCCTGCGGGCTGGTCACCCTCAAGCCCGGCCTCGGCGTCACCCCTGGTGGCATCGGCGCGAACGACTGGTCGGGCATGGCGGTCAACGGCGCGCTGGCCACCACGGTGGCCGACCTGGCCGTCGCCCACGCCGTCCTCGCCGGTGAGCAGCCCGCCCCGCCGGCCGACCCCGGCCGCCCGCTGCGCATCGCGGTGAGCACCCGCTCGCCCGTCCCCGGCCTGGGCGGCGACGCCCCGGTCCGCGCCGCGGTCGACGCCGTGGTGGCGCAGCTGCGCGCCGCCGGGCACACGGTCGTCCGCCGGACGCCGCCGATCACCCCGGCGGACGCCTTCGGCGCGGTGGTGCGCTGGATGGCGGGCGCCGAGGACGACGCCGAGTTCCTCGGCATCCCGCGGGCCGAGCTGCAGCCGCGCAGCCGCACCCACGCGCGGGTCGGCCGGGTGGTGCGCCGCCTCGGGCTCGTGCGGCCGCGCACCCAGGAGCGCTTCCGCGAGCGCATGGTCCGCTTCTTCGCCGACGACGTCGACCTGCTCCTCACGCCGGTCACCACCGGCCCGCCGCTGCCGGCCCGGCCCTGGCACGAGCGGTCCTTCCTGGCCAACATCACGGCCAACGCCCGGTGGGCGCCCTGGACGGCCGCCTGGAACCTGGCCGGGCTCCCGGCCGCGGTGCTCCCGGCCGGCACCCGGCCGGGCGGGCTGCCGGTGCCGGTCCAGTTCGTCGGCCCGCCCGGCGCCGAGGGGCTACTACTCTGGATCGCCGGGGAGCTGGAGGCCCGGCAGCCGTGGCGGCGCTACGCGCCCGTCTTCGACCCGACCGAGCCGGCGGCCACGACCACCGCCTGATCGGTCCCGATGGCGGCCACGCCACCCGCCCTGACCGGGCGCAGCTCACACCGCCCGGCGGACGACCCGGGGTCGCGGGGGCGTTGCACGGGGTGACCGCGACCGGGGCAGGACGGCCGCCGACAACGCACCACCCGCACATCCACCCGGTGACATCCACCAGCGACCGACAGGGATCACATGGACCGGCTCGTCGTCCGCGGCGCCCGTGAGCACAACCTCAAGGACGTCCACATCGACCTACCCCGTGACGCGCTCATCGTCTTCACGGGGTTGTCGGGGTCGGGCAAGTCCAGCCTCGCCTTCGACACGATCTTCGCCGAGGGGCAGCGCCGCTACGTCGAGTCGCTGTCGGCCTACGCCCGCCAGTTCCTGGGCCAGATGGACAAGCCCGACGTCGACTTCATCGAGGGCCTCTCGCCCGCGGTGTCGATCGACCAGAAGTCGACCAACCGCAACCCGCGGTCGACCGTCGGCACCATCACCGAGGTCTACGACTACCTGCGCCTGCTCTACGCCCGCGCCGGCCAGCCGCACTGCCCCAACTGCGGCAAGCCGATCTCGCGGCAGACCCCGCAGCAGATCGTCGACCAGGTGCTCGCCATGGCGGAGGGCACCCGCTTCCAGGTGCTCGCCCCCGTCGTCCGCGCGCGCAAGGGCGAGTACGTCGACCTCTTCAGCTCGCTGCAGACCCAGGGCTTCTCCCGTGTCCGCGTCGACGGCACCGTGCACCCGCTGACCGAGCCGCCGACGCTCAAGAAGCAGGAGAAGCACAGCATCGAGGTCATCGTCGACCGCCTGACGGTCAAGGAGAGCGCCAAGCGGCGGCTCACCGACTCGGTGGAGACCGCGCTCGGCCTTGCCGGCGGCCTGGTGGTCCTCGACTTCGTCGACCTCCCCGAGGACGACCCGGAGCGGGAGCGCACCTTCTCCGAGCACCTCGCCTGCGTCGACGACGGGCTGTCGTTCGAGGCGCTGGAGCCGCGCTCGTTCTCCTTCAACTCGCCCTTCGGCGCGTGCGGCGAGTGCACCGGCATCGGCACCCGCAAGGAGGTCGACCCGGAGCTGGTGGTCCCCGACCCCGGGAAGAGCCTCTCCCAGGGCGCCATCGCGCCGTGGGCCAGCTCGATGAGCAACGAGTACTTCACCCGGCTGCTCACCGGTCTGTCCCAGCAGATCGGCTTCTCGATGGACGACCCGTGGGAGCGGCTGCCGGCCAAGGTGCAGAAGGCGATCCTGCACGGCTCGCCCGACCAGGTGCACGTCCGCTACAAGAACCGCTACGGCCGCGAGCGCAGCTACTACGCGGCGTTCGAGGGCGTGCTGCCGTTCCTGGAGCGGCGCCACGACGACACCGACAGCGAGTACATGCGGGACAAGTACGAGGGCTACATGCGCGACGTGCCCTGCCCCGTCTGCCACGGCACCCGGCTCAAGCCGGAGATCCTCGCCGTCAAGCTCAGCGGCCGGTCGATCGCCGAGGTCACCAACCTGTCGATCGGCGAGGCCTCGCAGTGGCTGGGCGCCCTGGAGCTGGGGGAGCGGGCGAAGGCGATCGCCGACCGCGTGCTCCGCGAGATCCAGGCCCGGCTCTCCTTCCTCGTCGACGTCGGCCTCGACTACCTGTCGCTGGACCGCCCGGCTGCCACCCTGGCCGGGGGCGAGGCGCAGCGCATCCGGCTGGCCACCCAGATCGGCTCCGGCCTCGTCGGGGTGCTGTACGTGCTCGACGAGCCGTCGATCGGGCTGCACCAGCGCGACAACACCAAGCTGATCGAGACGCTCGTGCGGCTGCGCGACATGGGGAACACGCTCATCGTCGTCGAGCACGACGAGGACACCATCAAGACCGCCGACTGGGTGGTCGACATCGGGCCCGGCGCCGGCGAGCACGGCGGCGAGGTCGTCGTCAGCGGCACGGTGGAGGACCTGCTGGCCAGCGAGCGGTCGATCACCGGCGCCTACCTCTCGGGCCGGATGGAGATCACCGTCCCGGCGGTGCGCCGCCGGCCGGAGCCGGGTCGCGAGCTGGTCGTGAAGGGCGCCCGCGAGAACAACCTGCGCGGGATCGACGTCACCTTCCCGCTCGGCTGCCTGGTCGCGGTCACCGGTGTCTCGGGCTCGGGCAAGTCCACCCTGGTCAACGACATCCTGTACACGACCCTGGCCAACCAGCTGAACCGGGCGCGGCAGGTCGCCGGCCGGCACCGCACCGTCACCGGGCTGGAGCACCTGGACAAGGTCGTGCACGTCGACCAGTCGCCGATCGGCCGCACGCCACGGTCGAACCCGGCGACGTACACCGGGGTCTGGGACCACGTCCGCAAGCTGTTCGCCCAGACGTCGGAGGCCAAGGTCCGCGGCTACCTGCCCGGCCGGTTCTCCTTCAACGTGAAGGGCGGGCGCTGCGAGGCCTGCTCCGGCGACGGCACGCTGAAGATCGAGATGAACTTCCTGCCCGACGTCTACGTCCCCTGCGAGGTGTGCAAGGGCGCCCGGTTCAACCGGGAGACCCTCGAGGTGCACTACAAGGGCAAGACGGTGTCCGAGGTCCTCGACATGCCGATCGAGGAGGCGGCGGACTTCTTCGCCGCCATCCCGGCCATCGCCCGGTACCTGCGCACGCTCACCGACGTCGGGCTCGGCTACGTCCGCCTCGGCCAGCCGGCGACGACGCTCTCCGGCGGTGAGGCCCAGCGGGTCAAGCTGGCCAGCGAGCTGCAGAAGCGGTCCAACGGGCGCAGCATCTACGTCCTCGACGAGCCGACCACCGGTCTGCACTTCGAGGACATCCGCAAGCTGCTGCTGGTGCTGCAGGGGCTGGTCGACAAGGGCAACTCGGTGCTGGTCATCGAGCACAACCTCGACGTCATCAAGAGCGCCGACTGGCTCGTCGACATGGGGCCCGAGGGCGGCTTCCGCGGCGGCATGGTCGTCGCGGAGGGCTCGCCTGAGTTCGTCGCGTCGGTGCCGGAGAGCCACACCGGTCGCTACCTGGTGCCGCTGCTCGACGCCGACGCGATCGCCGCCGCCGCGGCCGGCCCGGTGAAGAAGCGGACCCGCAAGAAGGCCAGCTGACCGACCGCCCGACCCGACGGCCCGCGCCCCACCGGGGGACGCGGGCCGTCGCCGTCGAGGGGACGGCTCAGCCGGCTGCCGGCGCCGCCCCCGTCAGCGGCCGGACGTCGGAGATCACGAACCGGGAGGCCGGCAGGGTGGGCAGCCGGCGCAGGCTGATGCTGAGGTCCTGCACCCCGACCCGGTAACGCATCGACCGGGTCAGCTGCCGGATCGCCTCCGCGATCAGCAGCCGCGTCATCGGTTCACCGGGGCACCGGTGGTCGTCCCGGTACTCGCCGGCGCCCTGCGGGACCAGCGTGTAGAAATCGCCGTCCCAGTCGTGGAACCGCTCGGGGCGGAATGCCTCGGGTTCCCGCCACAGCCGCGGATCGTGGTTGGTGCCGTACAGGTCGAGGAGCACCCGCTCGCCGACGGGGAAGTCGTACCCCTGCCAGCTGAACGGCCGGCGCACCCGCCCGCCGATCAGCGGGAAGAAGGGGTAGTACCGGCGGACCTCGTCGACGAACGCCATCAGGTCGGCGTCGTCGCCCGCGGCGAACGTCTCGTGCCAGGACGGGTGCCGCAGCAGCGCCAGTGCCGCGAAGACGACGTACCGGCTGACGGCGACGATCGGCCGCAGCACGTTGAGCAGCTCCACCCCGGCAGCCGGCAGGGTGAGCGGCTCCCCAGCGGTGTCGCGGTGGCCGGCGATCACGGCCAGCGCGCTGCCGGGCGGTGGCTGCAGGACGCCGGTGCGGGTGCGCTCGACGAGCTCGCGCGCCCACCGCTCCGAGCGGTTGCGCAGCACCCTGGCCGCCCAGTTCCGTGGCCCCACCTCGCCGGCTCGGTCCACCATCGCCGACAGCTCGCGGGTCCGCAGCCGCACGTCGCGCTCGCTCATCGGCACGCCCGCCCAGGCCGTGGCGGCTCGGGTCAGCACCTCGTTCACCGCGTCGTACAGCGCGACGCGACCGGCTCGCTGCCAGCGTGGCAGCGCGCGCCCCCACTCCTCGGCCAGCCGCTCGGTGACGGCCTCGCTGCCGGTGCCCTGCAGCACGGTGAGGAACATGTCCTTGCGGTGCCGGTGCGGCTCGCCGTCCAGCGCCTGCACGCTGCCCTCGTCCTGGAGCAGGTGCAGCACCGATGACGGGAACGCCGCCGTCCGGGTGAAGCGCTCGCCGCTGTAGAAGATCCGCGCCGCCTCGGCTCCGCGCAGGCAGACCGCCGGCTCCAGCAGCAGACGGGTGCGGAAGGCGTCCGTGCCGAGCCGGTCGCAGCGCTGGGAGATGAACGCGTAGCCGTCGCGCAGCAGCGCCAGGGAGCTGTCGGGCACGGCGAGGGTGGGAATCATCGGTCACCTCTTCCGATCGTCGTTCCGGAGGGTGCCCGAACGCCTGCCCGGTACCCGGATCGTCGAACCATGCGGCCCACCGGGGTGTCGCGGGCCGAGTACCCCAGCTGCAGGTCGAGCGCGTCGCCGCGGTGCGGGATGTCGTCCCCGGCGAGGACGTCCGCGCCCTCGTCGAGGCGGCGACCTGATCGGGGAGCCGTGAGGGAACGTCCTCGAGCTGAACGTGGCGCTGGACGTGGAGCTCGGTCCGGCGCGCTGAGACCGCCGCAGCCGGGGGCGGCCGCCGGAGCACTTGAGTTTCCGGTGGCCGCCGCCGTATGGTCTCTGTGACCGATGTCACGTACAGGCCTGCGGGCGGCGTGACGGAGTCCCTCGGAGGAGGACAGCGATGAGCGCGCTCACGCCTGACTGCGACCCCGACCTCTCCAACTGCGGCTCGCCCACGGGCAGCGGTACCGGCAGCATCCGCTCCAACGTCGTCGTGCTGGCCCTGCTGGCCGCCTCGCTGTCCTTCGCCACCGGTGGCGAGTCGGGCACCGTGGCGTTCATGTCCGGTGGCGTCGCCCTCGCGTCCGCCCTGGTGCTCGGGCGGCGGTGCCTCCGGCTGGGCCAGCGGCTCGCGTCCAGCGCGGGCGCGCACGCGCCCTGGGCGCTGCACCGCTCGCGACCGATCGGCTGACGCGGCCGCATCGGATCGACTGCGTCGTCCCTGGGGACGCCCGGTGCGCCGGGCGTCCCCGTGGCACGCCCGGGACGGCTCGGGCGGGTGGGACGGCTGGGGCGGACGGGTCCCGGCGGCTGACGGCGTGTCGGTGGGCCGACCTAGGGTGGAGACATGGCCGATCCGTCCACGTACCGCCCGGCGGTCGGCTCCATCCCGGAGAGCCCCGGGGTCTACCGGTTCCGCGATCCGAACGGCCGGGTCATCTACGTCGGCAAGGCCAAGAGCCTCCGCCAGCGCCTGAACAGCTACTTCGCCGACGTCGCGGGCCTGCACCCGCGCACCCGCCAGATGGTGACCACGGCGTCGAGCGTCGAGTGGACCGTCGTCGGCACCGAGGTCGAGGCCCTCCAGCTCGAGTACAACTGGATCAAGGAGTTCGATCCGCGCTTCAACGTCCGCTACCGCGACGACAAGAGCTACCCGTCGCTGGCCGTGACGCTGAACGAGGAGTACCCCCGGCTGCAGGTCATGCGCGGTCCCAAGAAGAAGGGCGTGCGCTACTTCGGCCCCTACGCCCACGCGTGGGCGATCCGGGAGACCCTCGACACGCTGACCCGCGTCTTCCCGGCCCGCACCTGCTCCACCGGCGTCTTCAAGCGCGCCGGTCAGATCGGTCGGCCCTGCCTGCTCGGTTACATCGGCAAGTGCGCCGCCCCGTGCGTGGGCCGGGTCAGCGCCGAGGAGCACCGCGGCATCGTCGACGACTTCTGCGACTTCATGGCCGGCCGGACCGACTCGATGATCCGGCGCCTCGAGCGGGAGATGGCCGAGGCCGCCCAGGCGATGGAGTACGAGAAAGCCGCGCGGCTGCGCGACGACATCGGTGCCCTCAAGCGGGCGATGGAGAAGCAGGCCGTCGTCCTGGGCGACGGCACCGACGCCGACGTCGTCGCCTTCGCGCAGGACGACCTGGAGGCGGCCGTCCAGGTCTTCCACGTCCGCGGCGGGCGGGTGCGCGGTCAGCGCGGCTGGATCATCGACAAGGTCGAGGAGGTCACCACCGGCGAGCTGGTGGAGCAGTTCCTCCTGCAGGTGTACGGCGGTGTGGACGAGCAGACCGGCACGGGGGAGGCCGGTGAGGCGGTGCCCCGTGAGGTGCTCGTCCCCGAGCTGCCCGACGACGCCGACGTCTACGTCGAGCTGCTGGAGGAGCTGCGCGGCGGCCGGGTGTCGCTGCGGGTGCCGCAGCGCGGTGACAAGCGCAGCCTGATGGAGACCGTGGAGCGGAACGCGAAGGAGGCGTTCGCCCGGCACCGGGTGAAGCGGTCCAGCGACCTCACCGCCCGCTCCCTGGCGCTCGCGGAGCTCCAGGAGGCGCTCGAGCTGCCGGACGCGCCGCTGCGGATCGAGTGCATGGACGTCAGTCACGTCCAGGGCACCAACGTGGTGGCGTCGATGGTCGTCTTCGAGGACGGCCTGCCGAAGAAGTCCGACTACCGCCGGTTCTCCGTCACGGAGGGCACCGACGACACCGCCGCCATGGCGGAGGTGGTGCGGCGCCGGTTCGCCCGCCACCTGAAGGACGAGGCCGATCGCAGGGACGAGCAGGGCATCGCCGCGGAGGAGGGGCGGCCGCGCAGGTTCGCCTACCCGCCGAACCTGCTCGTCGTCGACGGTGGCGCCCCGCAGGTGGCCGCGGCCGCCCGGGCGCTGGACGAGCTCGGCATCGTCGACGTCGCCGTCTGCGGGCTGGCCAAGCGCATGGAGGAGGTGTGGCTGCCGGGGGAGAGCGACCCGGTGATCCTGCCGCGCACCTCGGAGGCGCTGTACCTGCTGCAGCGCGTGCGCGACGAGGCCCACCGCTTCGCCATCACCTACCACCGGCAGAAGCGCTCCACCGGCATGCTGGTCTCGTTGCTGGACGACGTCCCCGGGCTCGGGGAGGCACGGCGGAAGGCGCTGATGAAGCAGTTCGGGTCGCTCAAGCGACTGCGCGCAGCGACAGTGGAGGAGCTCATGGCGGTGCCAGGGATCGGGCGGCGGACGGCAGAGGCGGTGCAGATGGCGGTCGCCGAACCGGCTCGCGCACCGCAGGACGTGCCGTCGACGGCGGAGGACACCTCCCTGGCGCCGCAGGGGCCGGCCGAGCAGGGCAGCCCGCGGCCCGGGTCCGGCGACACCGCCGAGGTCGGCCGGGTGGCCTCGTGACGGCCGGCGCCGACCTGGACGCCGACGCCGGTACCACCGGCCACGTCCAGGGCGCCGAACCCACGCCGGGAGCCGAGCCGACCGCCGTCGCCGGGCCGCAGAACGGGGTCTCCCCGGCCCTCGACCCCGCGAGCACGGAGACCCAGCCGCTGGAGGTCGTCGTCGTCACCGGGCTCTCCGGGGCCGGCAAGAACAGCGCCGGCCGGGTGCTCGAGGACCTCGGCTGGTTCGTCGTCGACAACCTGCCGCCGGCGCTGCTGCTGCCGATGGTGGAGCTGGGGGCCCGGGGCGACCTGCGCCGGTTCGCCGCGGTCGTCGACGTCCGCAGCCGCGCCTTCTCCAGCGACCTGGAGGAGGCCATCCGCGTCCTGTCCGCGGCCGGGCACCGCCCCCGCGTGGTCTACGTGCACGCCCGGGACGAGGTCCTGGTCCGCCGGTACGAGTCGAACCGCCGGGAGCACCCCCTCCAGGGCAGCGGAACCCTCACCGACGGGATCACCGAGGAGCGCGCGCTGCTCACCGGCATCGCCGGTGAGGCGGACCTGTGGGTCGACACCAGCGATCTGAACGTCCACCAGCTGCGGGCCACGCTGGAGAACGCCTTCGCGCGCGAAGGGCGCACCCCGCCGCTCACCGCGACGGTCATGAGCTTCGGCTTCAAGTACGGCCTGCCGCTGGACGCCGACCTGGTCGTCGACGCGCGCTTCCTGCCCAATCCGCACTGGGTCCCGGAGCTGCGGGAGCACACCGGCCGGGACGCCGACGTCCGCGACTACGTGCTGGGGCAGGACGACGCCGCCGACTTCCTCGACCGCTACTCCGAGGTGCTGCGGCTGCTGCTGCCCGGGTACCGGCGGGAGGGCAAGCGCTACCTGACGCTGGCGGTCGGCTGCACGGGCGGCAAGCACCGCAGCGTCGCGATCGCCGAGGAGTTCGCCCGGCGGCTGGACGCCGAGGGCATCGCCGCCGTCGCGCGGCACCGCGATCTGGGCCGCGAGTAGTGGGCGGCACGACGTTCCCGGGGCGGGCGCCCCGGGTGGTCGCCTTCGGTGGCGGCCACGGCCTCGCCGCGGCGCTGGCCGCCTGGCGCCGGATCACCCCCGAGCTGACCGCCGTGGTGACGGTCGCCGACGACGGCGGCTCGTCGGGGCGGATCCGGCGCGAGATGCCGGTCCTGCCGCCGGGCGACCTGCGGATGGCCCTCGCGGCGCTCGCCGGCGATGCTGACCGGGAGCAGACCCTGGCCGAGCTGTTCCAGCACCGCCTCGGCGGCAGCGGCGTCCTGGCCGGACACCCGGTCGGCAACCTGCTGCTCACCGGGCTGGCCGAGATGCACGGCGGGGACACGGTGCGCGCCCTCGACGAGCTCGGCGCGCTGCTCGGGGCCAGGGGGCGGGTGCTGCCCATGGCCGACGAGCCGCTGGACCTCGTGGCGCGCGTGGAGACCGCCGACCCCGACGACCCCGCCCGGGTGCGCACCATCCGGGGGCAGGTGGCCATCGCCGCGACGCCGGGGCGGGTCCGGGCCATCCGGCTCGCGCCGGCCGACCCGGTGGTGCACCCGGCCGTGCTCGAGGCGATCGCGGCGGCCGACGTGGTCTCGCTCGGTCCGGGTTCCTGGTACACCTCGGTGCTGCCGCACCTGCTCGTGCCCCGGCTGCGGGCCGCCCTGGCCTCGGCGCGCGCGCGGGTCGTGGTGGTGCTCAACCTGGAACCGCAGCCCGGCGAGACGGACGGGTTCTCCCCGGAGGAGCACCTGGCCGTGCTGCAGGCGCATCTGGACGGAGTGGCGTTGCACACCGTGATCGCGGACGTGGAATCGGTGGTTGACCGCCGTGGTCTCCTTGACGCAGTCCGCGGGTGCGGCGCCGAGCTCCTGCTGGCGCCGGTCGCCGAGCCGGACGGCGCGCCGCGGCACGACCCCGTGCGGCTGTCCGCGGCGTTGGCCTCCGTGGTCGGGATGCGGTGAACGAGTAGAGGTGTGCGAGCGGGTACCGGGCGTACGGCCGGCTGGCCGGCACGAGGGGGAAAGGGGACGGCGTACATGACGCTGACCCGAACTGCGGTGGCGGGTTACCGCGGGGGAACGTGGGGGTGGACGGCATGGCGATGACCGCCATGGTGAAGGACGAGCTCTCCCGGGTGGAGTGCACGAAGACCTCCGAGCGCAAGGCGGAGGTGACCGCGCTGCTGCGCTTCTCCGGTGGCCTGCACATCGTCGGTGGACGCGTGGTCATCGAGGCCGAGCTCGACACCGGCTCGGTGGCCCGGCGGCTGCGCCGGGACATCAGCGAGGTCTACGGCTACACCAGCGGGGTGAGCGTGCTCGCCGGAGGCAACATCCGCCGCGGCGTGCGCTACCTGGTCCGGATCGCCAAGCACGGCGAGGGCCTGGCGCGGCAGACCGGTCTGGTCGACCAGCGCGGGCGCCCGGTGCGTGGTCTGCCGCCGGCCGTGGTGTCCGGCAGCATCAACGACGCCGAGGCCGCCTGGCGGGGTGCCTTCCTCGCCCACGGCTCGCTCACCGAGCCCGGCCGGTCCTCGTCGCTCGAGGTCACCTGCCCCGGCCCGGAGGCGGCCATGGCGCTCGTCGGCGCCGCCCGCCGCCTCGGTATCGCCGCGAAGGCGCGCGAAGTCCGGGGCGCCGACCGGGTCGTCGTCCGGGACGGCGACGCGATCAGCGCCCTGCTGACCCGGATGGGCGCCCACGACGCGGTGATGGCGTGGGAGGAGCGGCGGATGCGCCGCGAGGTGCGGGCCACCGCCAACCGGCTCGCCAACTTCGACGACGCCAACCTGCGCCGCTCCGCCCGGGCCGCCGTGGCGGCCAGCGCGCGGGTCGAGCGGGCGCTGGAGATCCTCGGCGAGGACGCGCCGGAGCACCTGCTGGTGGCCGGCCGGCTGCGGCTGGAGTTCGGCCAGGCCTCGCTCGAGGAGCTCGGCCAGCGCGCCGACCCCCCGATGACCAAGGACGCCGTCGCCGGTCGGATAAGGCGTCTGCTCGCCATGGCCGACAAGCGCGCCAAGGACCTGGGGATCCCGGACACGGAGTCCGTCGTCACCGACGACATGCTGGCGCAGTAGCGGCGTGGCCCGGGCCTCCTCCTGACGGGGGAGTGCCCGGGCGCTCTTCCTCCAGCGGCACGGCCCGCCGGCCGATGTCCGTGCCAGCGATCGGGACGGACCGATCGGCGACGGAGGAGCCTGGATGACCCCACAGGGGTGGGCGCTGCTGTTCGCCTGTGCGGCCGTCATCTCGTTGGTCACCGCCGGGCTGGCCTGGCGGCGTCGCGCCGGCAACGCGGCGGCCACGGCGCTCGCCGTCACCATGGTCGGCGTGTCGGCGTGGTCGGCCGCCGACGCCGTGCTCCACGGGGTGGGCTCGCAGGTCGTGCGCGCGGTGTACCCGCCGGTGCTGCTGGCCTCCGTGGGCGTCGCCGTGGCGGGCATCCACGCCCTGTCCTGCGCCGTCGCGGATCCCTCGTGGCGGCTGGGTCCGCGCGGGTTCGCCCTGCTGGCCGTCGAGCCGGTGCTCATGGTGCTCGCCGCGTCCCTCCCGGCGACGCGTCACCTGGTCATGGTGGGTCACGAGGCGGCGGGTTCGGAGACCCTCGAGCAGGTCACCCTCGGCCCGCTGTTCCTCGCCCACACGCTGTACTCCTACGGGCTCGTGGGAGTGGCCTACTGGCGTCTCCTGCGGCGATGGCGGGTCGCCGCCGGCGTCTTCCGCCGCCAGATCACCGTCCTCCTGGCTGCCGCCGCCGCGCCCACCGTCGGGAACGTCCTCGCCCTCGGGCTGCAGGAATCCGGTCACGGCGTCGACGTCACGCCGCTGTTCTTCCTCGTCACCGGGCTGGTCGACTGCTGGGCCCTGCTCCGGCTGGGTCTGCTGCGGCTGATACCCGTCGCCCGCGAGCAGGTCGTCGACACGCTGCCCGACGCCGTCCTGGTCGTGGACCCGGCCGGCATCCTCATCGACCTGAACCCGGCCGCCCGCCGGATGCTCCACCGGTTGCGGCCCGATCTCGAGGGCCTCGACCTGGTCGGACGGCAGCTGGCGGCGATCGCCGGCGAGCGCGCCCTCGCCGTCCTGGACCGGACGGAGCGGCTGGACGGGCATCGGGTGGCCGAGGTGGCGCCGGGCCTGTGGCTCGACGTCCGGGACACCCCGGTGAGCGACCCCCGCGGTCGCGCACTGGGCCGGATCGTGGTCGCCCGGGACGTCAGCGATCAGGAACGCAGGCAGGCGGCGATGGAGTCGCTCAACCGTCGGCTCGCCGAGCAGGTGGACGAGAACGAGCGGCTCCGCGCCGAGCTGGCGGAGGAGGCGGTCCGTGATCCGCTGACCGGGCTGCACAACCGGCGCCAGCTGGACCGCGCCCTCGCCGCGGACGGCCGCCGGCGCGGCGGCGACGCGGGGACTGCGGTGGTCGTGGTGGACATCGACCACTTCAAGTCCGTGAACGACCGCTTCGGGCACGCGGCCGGGGACGTCGTCCTCACCGCCGTCGCCGACGTCCTGCGGCTCGCCACCCGGGACGGCGACACGGTGGCGCGCATGGGCGGGGAGGAGTTCGTCCTGGTGCTCCCCGGCATGACGGGGGCCCAGGCCGTGGCACGCGCCGAGCGCGTCCGGCAGGAGTGCGGTGCCCTCCGCCACGAACTGGGCGGCGAGATCGTCCAGGTGACCGTCAGTGCCGGCGTCGCCGCGGGCCCGGTGGGCGGCGAGGCGGCGGACGCGCTCCTCGCCGCCGCCGACCAGGCGCTCTACCGGGCCAAGGCGACGGGCCGGAACCGGGTGGTGGCCGCGTCCGGCGTGGACGACCGACCGCCGGTTCCCGGGCGCGTGCCCGTGGACGAGCTGGTCCCCGGCGGCTGATCCGCCCACGGGGCGGCCCGCGCCGGGCGGTCGCACGAACGGGGCGATCGGGAGCCGCGCCCCACCGCGACCGATAGGGTCTGCACGGAGCGAGGTCGCGCGGTCCGCGCGGCAGCCAACGTGACGGTTCCCATGGGAGGTCTGCAGTGACGGTCCGGGTAGGCATCAACGGATTCGGCCGGATCGGCCGCAACTTCTGGCGGGCCGCCGCGGCCAGCGGCCAGGACATCGAGATCGTCGCGGTCAACGACCTGACCAGCAACGAGGCGCTGGCCCACCTGCTCAAGTACGACAGCATCCTGGGGGTCCTCAAGGAGGACGTCTCGGCGGACGGCGACGGCATCACCATCGGCGGGAAGACCATGAAGGTCCTCTCCGAGCGCGACCCGGCCAACCTGCCGTGGGGCGACCTGGGCGTCGACGTCGTCGTCGAGTCCACCGGCTTCTTCACCAAGGCCGCCGACGCGCGCAAGCACGTCGACGCCGGCGGGGCGAAGAAGGTCATCATCTCGGCGCCGGCCACCGACGACGACATCACCATCGTCATGGGCGTCAACGACAACCTGTACGACGGCTCGCAGACGATCATCAGCAACGCCTCGTGCACCACCAACTGCCTGGCCCCCCTGGCCAAGGTCCTCAACGACGCGTTCGGCATCGAGCGCGGCCTGATGACGACCATCCACGCCTACACGGCCGACCAGAACCTGCAGGACGGTCCGCACAAGGACCTCCGCCGCGCCCGGGCCGCCGCGCTCAACATGGTGCCCACCTCGACCGGCGCCGCGAAGGCGATCGGGCTGGTGCTGCCCGAGCTCAAGGGCAAGCTCGACGGCTACGCCATCCGCGTGCCCGTCCCCACCGGCTCGGCCACCGACCTGACCGTGCAGGTGGGCAAGGAGGCCTCGGCCGACGAGATCGACGCCGCCTACCGGGAGGCCGCCGCCGGCCCGCTGGGCAAGTACCTGACCTACACCGACGCGCCGATCGTCTCCTCCGACATCGTCACCGACCCGTCGTCGTGCATCTACGACGCCAAGCTGACCAAGGTCTTCGGCCCCATGGTCAAGGTGCTGGGCTGGTACGACAACGAGTGGGGCTACTCGAACCGCCTCGTGGACCTGACCACGCTGGTGGGCAAGTCCCTCTGACGATGCGCTCTCTCGACGACCTCCTCGCCGAGGGCGTCTCGGGTCGGCGCGTGCTGCTGCGCGCCGACCTGAACGTCCCGCTGGACAAGACGACCGGCACCATCACCGACGACGGCCGGATCCGCGCCAGCCTGCCCACGCTGCAGGCCCTGCGCGACGCCGGCGCCCGCGTGGTCGTGGCCGCCCACCTGGGCCGGCCCAAGGGCACGCCCGACCCGCAGTTCTCCCTCGCGCCGGTCGCCGCGCGCCTGGGCGAGCTGCTCGGCACCACCGTCCCGCTGGCGGCCGACGTCGCCGGCGACGACGCGCGCGCGAAGGCCGCCGCCCTCGGTGACGGCGACGTCCTCCTGCTGGAGAACGTCCGCTTCGAGGCCGCGGAGACGTCGAAGGACGACGCCGAGCGGGCCGGGCTGGCCGAGCGGCTGGCCGCCCTCGCCGACGTCTACGTCGACGACGCCTTCGGCGCGGTGCACCGCGCCCACGCCTCGGTGTTCGACGTCGCCGAGCGGCTCCCGCACGTTGCCGGGCGGCTGGTCGCCCGGGAGCTGGAGGTGCTCACCCGGCTGACCACCGAGCCCGCGCGGCCCTACGTGGTCGTGCTCGGCGGCTCGAAGGTGAGCGACAAGCTCGCGGTCATCGAGGCGCTGCTGCCGAAGGTGGACCGGCTGCTCGTCGGCGGCGGCATGTGCTTCACCTTCCTGGCCGCCCAGGGCCACGGGGTGGGCAACTCGCTGCTCGAGGCCGACCAGGTGGACACCTGCCGGCGGCTGCTGGCCGAGGCCGGCGACCGGATCGTGCTGCCGGTCGACGTCGTCTGCGCGCCCGAGTTCAGCGCGGACGTGGAGACCACGGTCGTCGACGCGGACGGGATCCCCGACGGGCAGATGGGGCTCGACGTCGGCCCGCGCACCGTCGAGGTCTTCGGGTCGATCCTCGGCGAGGCCCGCACCGTGTTCTGGAACGGTCCCATGGGCGTCTTCGAGCTGGCTCCCTTCCAGGCCGGCACCCGCGGTGTCGCGCAGGCGGTCGGCGCGGTCGACGGCCTGTCGGTCGTCGGCGGCGGCGACTCGGCGGCGGCGGTCCGGGTCCTGGGGCTCGACGAGGACGCCTACGGCCACATCAGCACCGGTGGCGGTGCGTCGCTCGAGTACCTCGAGGGCCGGGACCTGCCGGGCCTCGCGGTCCTGGCCGACTGAGCGAGGGAGTCGACATGGCACGCACCCGTCCCGTCCCCGCCCGCGAGGGCCGCCGGCCGCTGATCGCCGGCAACTGGAAGATGCACATGACCCACCTGGAGGCCATCGGGCTGGTCCAGAAGGTGGTGTTCTCCCTCAAGAAGGACGAGCTCGAGACCGCCGAGGTCGTCGTCCTCCCGCCGTTCACGGCGCTGCGCAGCGTGCAGACGCTCGTCGCCGGCGACAAGCTCGCCATCGGCTACGGCGCGCAGGACCTCTCGGTGCAGGACTCCGGTGCCTACACCGGTGAGGTCAGCGGCGGGATGCTCAGCGCGCTCGCGTGCGAGTACGTCGCGGTGGGCCACTCCGAGCGGCGGGCCCTGCACGGCGAGGACGACGGCGTCGTCGCCGCCAAGGTGCAGGCCGCGCTGCGGCACGGCATCGTGCCGATCCTGTGCGTGGGGGAGGGGCTCGACGTCCGCAGGGCCGGCAGCCACGTCGCGCACTGCACCGCCCAGCTGGACGCGGCTCTCGGGGACCTGACCGCCGAGCAGGTCGCCGGCCTGGTCCTCGCGTACGAGCCGGTGTGGGCCATCGGCACCGGTGAGGTGGCCACCCCCGAGGATGCGCAGGAGGTCTGTGGTGCGCTGCGGGCGCGGCTCGCCGAGCGCTTCGGCGACGAGACGGCCGCCCGCGTCCGTATCCTCTACGGCGGGTCGGTGAAGGCCGCGAACACGGCCGGGATCCTGGCCGGGGCGGACATCGACGGTGCGCTCGTCGGCGGTGCCAGCCTGGACGCCGACGAGTTCGCGCAGATCTGTCGGATCGCCGCCGGCGGTAGCTGAAGCCTGCTGCCCGCCCGGCCGGACACGGGGAGGGCGGGCAGCGGGTGGAGCAGCAGACGCGGGAGCGGCCGGCGGACCGGCTGCCGCCGTGGGCGCGGGACTGGCCGAAGAAGCGCATCCTCGCCTCCGCGGCCGCCGTCGTGCTGGTGCTCGTCGTCGCGGTCAGCTGCCTGGGCAGCGGTGGCGGGCGCGCCGACGTCCCGGTGCTCGCGGACGGCCCCGACGCCGGCATCGACGGTGTCCGTTCCCCGTCGGACGAGCGTGGTGGCACGCTGCGCGTCGTCGCCCCGGCCATCGACAGCCTGGACCCGCAGCGTTCCTACCTGCCCGGGGTCTGGAACCTGCTGCGCCTCTACACCCGCACGCTCGTCACGTTCGCCGCGGAGCCCGGCTCCACCGGTGAGCTCGTGCCGGACCTCGCGACCGACCTGGGCACCGTGTCGGAGGACGGCCTCAGCTGGACCTACACCCTGCGCGAGGGCGTCCGCTTCGAGAACGGCCGGCCGATCACCAGCGGCGACGTGAAGTACGGCATCCAGCGGTCGTTCGCCTCGGACGTCATCGTCGGCGGCCCGACGTACCTGGTGAACATCCTGGACGACCCGGCCAACCCCTACCCGGGGCCGTACTCGACCGAGGAGGACGACCCCGTCCTCAACTCGATCGAGACGCCGGACGACCGGACGATCGTGTTCCGGCTGCGCACCCCGCAGTCGGACCTGCCCTACGTCCTCGCGCTGCCGTCCAGCAGCCCGGTGCCGGCGGAGGCCGACACCCGCGGCGAGTACGGCGCGGACCCGGTGTCCTCCGGCCCCTACGCGATCACCTCGGTCGACCCGGAGACCGGCATCCTGCTCGAGCGGAACCCGCAGTGGGACCCGGCGACCGATGACGTCCGGACCGCGCTGCCCGACCGGGTGGAGGTCCGCACCGGTCTCTCCGGCCTGGCCCGCGACCAGGCGCTGCTGGCCGGCTCCGCCGACCTGGACATCTCGGGCACGGGCGTGCAGCCGGCGACGACGGCCCGGCTGGCCGGGGACGACGGCGGCCCGCTGCTGGACCGGGTGGACGACGTGACGACAGGTGCGGTGCGCCTGCTCGCGCTGCCGACCGACGTGGCACCGATGGACGACCCCGCCTGCCGGGCGGCCGTGGCCGCCGCCATCGACCGGCGGGCGGTGCAGTCGGCCCTGGGCGGCGCGGTCGACGCGGTCCGGAGCACGCAGCTGTGGCCCCGCTCGCTCGCCGGCGCTCCTGAGGAGGTCGAGACGGACCCGGATCCCGATGCGGCCCGGGCCGCACTCGGGGAGTGCGGCCGACCGGAGGGCTTCGCGACCGTCCTGGCGGTGCCCGACGTGCGCAGCAGCGTCGACGTCGCCGAGGAGATCGCCGGCCAGCTCGCGGCGGTCGGCATCGACGTCGAGGTGCGTCCGCTCGATCCCGCCACCTTCTACGCCACCGACGTGGGCAATCCGGACAGCGTCGCCGCCAACGGCTACGGGCTCGTGCTCGCCACCCGCACCGCCGACTTCCCGACGGCCGGGTCGTTCCTGGAGCCGCTGGTGGACGGCCGCAGCATCGCCCGCGTGGGCAACCCGAACTACGCGCGGTTGAGCGACCCGGAGATCAACGCCCTGGTCGACCAGGCCCGGGCCGGCGGCGCCGACTGGGCGCAGGTCGCCGAGGCGGCCCGGGAGAGCGGGGCCTACATCCCGCTGGCGGAGACCCGCATCCAGCTCATCTCGGGGCAGCGGCTGCGCAACGGCGTGGTGATGCGTCCCTACGACGGGTACGACGTCGCCACCGCCGGGGTCCGCTGACAGCTCCGGGAGCATTGCAGCGAGGAACGAGCGAGGAGCGGACCGGGGCGCGGAAGCGGACGGGTCACGGGGTTCGCTGACGGCTCCGGGAGCATTGCAGCGAGGAACGAGCGAGGAGCGGACCGGGGCGCGGAAGCGGACAGGTCACAGGGTCCGCTGAGGGGTATCGCCGGGGGCGTCGGCTAGGCTCGGAACGAGAGCTGGCGTCCGTCGCCGGTCGTCGAGCCTTCCGGAGAGGTCAATGGAGCTGGTGCTCAACGTGCTGCTGGTCCTCAGCAGCCTGCTCCTCATCGTGCTCATCCTGCTGCACCGCGGCAAGGGTGGCGGTCTGTCGTCGATGTTCGGCGGCGCGGCGTCCTCGTCGCTGTCCGGATCGTCGGTGGTCGAGAAGAACCTCAACCGCCTGACCGTCTTCACCGCGATGATCTGGACGGTGTGCATCGTGGCCCTGGGCATCCTGATCAAGGTCCAGGCCTGAGCCCGGCTCGGCCTGCCCGCGCATCCGGCGCTCAATCGTGACCGGAGCGCGCCCCTTTTCGCCCTAGACTGCCCGCGCGGCGGTCAGCGCTGCCGTGACCTGGACCGATGATCAGGGGGCACACGTGGCTGGTGGGAACGCGATCCGGGGAAGCCGGGTCGGTGCGGGGCCGATAGGCGAGGCCGAGCGCGGCGAGACCGCACCCCGGCGGCGCATCCCGTTCTGGTGCGCCAACGGGCACGAGACCCGCGTGGTCCTCGCCAGCGAGGCCGAGGTCCCGGAGTTCTGGGACTGCCCCAGGTGCGGGCTGCCGGCCGGGCAGGACGAGACCGCTCCGCCCCCGGCGCCGCGCATCGAGCCCTACAAGACGCACCTGGCGTACGTGCGCGAGCGGCGCACCGACGCCGACGGCGACGCGCTCCTCCAGGAGGCGCTCGACCGGCTCCGCGTCCGCCGCGGCGGCTGAGGCGTCAGCTCCCGGAGCGGGGCAGCTCGGCGGCCGCGCCGGCGTCGAGCAGCCATCGCGTCGCCCGGGTGCCCCGCACGCCGGCGACCGGCAGCTGCTCCGGTGCGGCGCCGGCCAGCGCCTGAGCGACGGCGGGGGCCTTGCCCTCGCCCGAGACCAGCAGCCAGATCTCCTCGGCGCTGTTGATCGCGCGGAACCCGAGGCTGATGCGGGTCGGGGGCGGCTTGGGGCAGTCGCGGACCGCGAGCACGGGTCGCTCGTCGCGTACGGCGGGGGAGTCCGGGAAGATCGAGGCGGTGTGTCCTTCCGGGCCCATGCCGAGCAGCAGCAGGTCCAGCCGGGGCAGGTCGTGCCCGTCCGGAGCCGCTGCGGCGAGCTGCTCGGCGTACCAGGCCGCCGCCTCCTCGGGTTCGGCGAAGGCGCCGTCCGAGGGCGGCATCGCGTGCACCCGCTCCGCCGGCACGCCCACGGCGTCCAGCAGCGCCTCCCGGGCCTGCCGCTCGTTGCGCTCGGCGTCGTCGGCCGGGACGAAGCGCTCGTCGCCCCACCAGACGTCCACCGCGGTCCAGTCGACGGTCTCCCGCACCGGCTCGGCGGCGAGGCCGGCGACCCGCTCGAGGACGGCGATGCCGATGCCTCCGCCGGTCAGGACGACGGAGGCGGTGCCGTGCACGGCCTGCGCGGCGGCGAGCCGGGCGACGAGCGCCTCGGCGGCCGCGCGGGCCAGGCGGTCGGCATCGGGCTCGATCACGACGTCGGGGACGGGCGCCGCGCCGTCGGCGAGTTCGGCGGAGGCGCGGTCGCCGGGGGAGAGGCTCACGGGGTCTCGGCTCCTTCGCCGGTGGTCGGATCCTGGTCGTCGTCGTGCTCGCCGCTCTCGGCGACCTCGTCGGCGCCCACCGAGTCCCCCGGCACCGTGGGCGCCGGGGTCGGCCGCTGCGCGCCGTCGCCGTCGGGGGCGGCGGGGTCGAACCACACGAGCTCGCGGACCGCGGACCGGTCCGACAGGCCGGTCAGCCCGGTGGCAGCCTCCAGCGCATCGCTGTAGGGCTCGTCGGGGTCCAGTCGGCGCAGCTCCTCGCTCAGCAGGTCGCCGAGCGGCCGTTCGGTGAGGGCGACGGTCGAATCGGGCCGGAAGGGCTGGGAGATCACCGCGCCGCCCCGGCGGTCGGCCCGGATCTCCACCTCTTCGTCCTGGTCCAGCGACAGCCTGACCGCGGCCACGCCGCTCGGGCCCGGGTTGCGCGAGGCCTCGGTGATGTCGACCGCGCAGCCGGAGCGGGAGGACAGCCACCCGGCGAGCAGTCGTGCGGTCGCGTTGTGCGGGTCGCCCTCGATCGTGCTCCCGAGCACGCGGACGGAGTCGCCGCGCCGGCCGGACACCGAGTCCAGGGTGGAGGCGAGCGCCGAGCGCCAGCCGGTGCTGCGGGTCCAGGCCAGGTCGGTGTCGCCCGGGGCGTAATCGTCGGCGCGCACCCGGAGGCAGGCCAGCGGGTCGTCGGCGAGGGAGGTGTCGGTGATCCGCCGGTCGGCGAAGACCCCGAGGGCGTCCCGGGCGATGCGTTCCGGCGGAGACCCGTGCCACCAGGTGACGACGGGTGCGTCGGCGGCCAGCAGCGGCAGCACGACGGACTCGGCGTGCAGGGCCAGCCGGCCGTACATCCGCATGACGACGGCCTCGCCGGGGCCCAGCCGGCCACCGATCTGCACCTCCGCGTCCAGCCGCGGGCCGGGGGCGTCGATCTGCCGGCGCACCACGACGAGCACCCGGCAGGGGTGCATCTCCGCGGCGTGCGTGGCCGCCTCCTCCGCCTCGGTCACCCGGCTCTCCTCGGCGACGACGACGAGCGTCAGCGCCACCCCGGAGAGCACCGCGCCCCCGGTGCGCCGCTGGGCGGCCAGTTCCTTCACCACGGCTGAACCGGTGGTGTCCCACAGCGTGGTCACGATTCCTCCTCGCCGGCGCTCGTCGGTACCGCGCCCACCGGTGTTCTGCTCGTGGATGATCTCGCGAGCTCGGTCATCGGCGTCTCCTCCGATCGACGGGGGCGCGCGGGTGCGGGCCTCACGGGCGCCGCCAACGACGGCCTTCGGCCGCGAGCATCTCGTCGGCGGCCCGTGGCCCCCACTCGCCGGCCCGGTAGGGGTGCGGCTCGGAGCCCTGCCAGAACTCCTCCAGGGGATCGATGACCGCCCAGGACGCCTCGACCTCGGCGTTGCGGGGGAACAGGGTCGCGTCGCCCAGGAGGACGTCGAGCAGCAGGCGCTCGTAGGCCTCCGGGCTCGACTCGGTGAACTGCTCGCCGTAGAGGAAGTCCATCGAGACGTCGCGGACCTCCATGACGCTGCCGGGCACCTTCGACCCGAACTTGAGGGTGACCCCCTCGTCGGGCTGCACCCGGACGACCAGCTGGTTGTTGCCCAGCTCCTCGGTGTCGGTGTCGGCGAAGGGCAGGTGCGGGGCGCGTTTGAACACCAGCGCGATCTCGGTGACCCGGCGGGGGAGCCGCTTGCCGGTGCGCAGGTAGAACGGCACCCCGGCCCAGCGGCGGGTCTCGACGCCCAGGCGCACCGCGGCGTAGGTCTCGGTCGTCGACGCGGGGTCGACGCCCTCCTCCTGCCGGTACCCCTGGGCCCGCTGCCCGGCGAGCCAGCCCTGCTGGTACTGCCCGCGGACGGCGTAGGAGCCCAGGTCCTCGGGCAGCGAGATCGCCCGGAGCACCTTCAGCTTCTCGGTCCGGATCTCCTCTGCCGAGAACTCGACCGGCTCCTCCATGGCAGTCAGTGCCAGCAGTTGCAGCAGGTGGTTCTGCAGGACGTCGCGAGCAGCCCCGGTCTCCTCGTAGAAGCCGGCGCGGCCGCCGATGCCGACGTCCTCGGCCATGGTGATCTGGACCGAGTCGACGTGGTGGCCGTTCCAGACCGGCTCGAACAGCTCGTTGGCGAACCGCAGCGCCATCAGGTTCTGGACGGTCTCCTTGCCCAGGTAGTGGTCGATGCGGAAGACGTCCTCGGCGCTGAACACCGAGTCGACCAGCTCGTTGAGCTCCCGGCTCGAGGCCAGGTCGGTGCCGAACGGCTTCTCCACCACGACCCGGCGCCAGCGGCCAGGGGTGTTCTCCGCCATGCCGGTCCGCTGCATCTGCTTGAGCACGGTCGGGAACATGGCCGGCGGGATCGAGAGGTAGAACGCGGCGTTGCCGCCGATGCCGTGGCTGCCCTCGAGCTCGGAGAGCGCGGCGGCGAGCTCGTCGAAGGCGTCGTCGTCGTCGAAGGAGCCCTGCACGAAGTGCACGCTGCCGGCCAGCCGCTCCCAGACCTCCTCCCGCCACGGGGTGCGCGCGTGCTGGCGGGCCGCGTCGCGGGCCAGCTCGGCGAACTCGGTGTCGCCCCAGTCGCGGCGGGCGAAGCCGAGCAGGGCGAAGTTGGTCGGCAGCAGGCCGCGGTTGGCGAGGTCGTAGACCGCCGGCAGGAGCTTCTTGCGGGCCAGGTCACCGGTGATGCCGAAGACCACCAGGGCGCAGGGTTCGGGCACCCGGGGGAGTCGCCGGTCCCGCGGGTCGCGCAGCGGGTTGGGGATCATCGCGGGCCGCGCAGCGGGGAAGGGATCATCGTCCGTCCTCGTGGTCGGGGTGGGGCAGGCGCGGATCGAGCCCCGGCAGGGGTGTGCCGGGGGTCAGCCCAGTGCGGTGAGCAGCTGGCCGATGCCCGCCGCCCGGTCGGTGAGGTGCAGGTGGAGCAGCGGCCGGTCCCGGTCGGCGAGCGCCTTCCGGTCGCCCGCCGCCTGTGCGGACTGGAGGGTGCCGAAGGTGTACGTCTGGTCCGGCACGGGGAGGTCCTCGTCGACCGCCCCGGTGATCTGCAGGAAGGCGCCGACCTGCGGACCGCCCTTGTGGTACTGGCCGGTGGAGTGCAGGAAGCGCGGCCCCCACCCGAAGGTCACCGCGTGCTCGGTCCGCCGGGCGAACGCCGCCCGCACGTCCGCGGCGCGGGCGTCGCCGAGCCGGTCGAGGTACGCCATGACGGCCAGGTAGCCGCGGGGCGGGATCGACGCCAGCAGTGCGTCGAGCGCCAGCGAGAGCCCGTCGTGCGAGGAGAGGTCCACCCCGTGGAGCACCGGCGCGGTGCCGCGGATCTCGACCGCGCCGATCGTCGCGACCGGCTGCTCGTCGGGCAGCCCGGCGGCGAGGATCGCCGCGGTGTTCTCCTTGCTCTCGGTCACGTTCGGCTGGTCGAAGGGGTTGATCCCCAGCACCCGACCGGCGACGGCGGTGGCGTACTCCCATCCGAGGAACTGGGCACCCAGCGGGCCGGTCACGCAGATGGCGGCCGGCTGCGCGGGCGCCTGGGCACCCACGAGGGCGAACAGCACGTCGGGCCCGGCGGCCCCGGGCGCCTCCGGCGACTCCAGCACCACGGGCAGGATGCCGCGGCCCTCCTTGCCGGTGGACTCGGCGATCAGCTGCTCGGCCCAGTCGCCGAAGCCCTGGATGGACGTGTCGCCGGCGTCGGCCAGGGCGAGCTTGTCCCGGCCGGTGCGGAAGCCCGCGCCCAGGGCGATGCCCAGCTCCATGGCGGCGTTCCCGGGGTCGGCGAGCCGCTCGGCCAGCGCCTCGGCGTCGTCGACCAGCGCGGCGACGTCGGCCCCGGCCAGCGCGGAAGGCACCAGCCCGAACGCGGAGAGGGCGCTGTACCGGCCGCCGACCGTCGGGTCGGCCAGGAACACCGCGCGGGCGCCCATGGCCATGGCGGTCTCGGCCAGCGGCGACCCGGGATCGGTGACCACCACGAACCGCGCGCCGATCTGGGCCTCGTCGAGGCCTTCCCGGGCGAACGCCGCGATGAAGGCGCGGCGCTGGCTCTCGGTCTCGACGGTGCCGCCCGACTTGGAGCTGACCACCACGACGGTGCGTCCCAGGTCGGTCATGGCCGCCATGAGCTGGCCGGGGTCGGTGGTGTCCAGGACGACCAGGGGCACGCCGGCCGTGCGGCAGATGACCTCCGGGGCCAGGGAGGAGCCGCCCATGCCGCAGAGCACGATCCGGTCCAGCCCCTCGGCGGCGAGCTGCGCGCGGAGGTCGGCCAGCTGGGTGACCAGTGACCGCGAGGTGGCCGGCAGGTCCAGCCAGCCCAGCCGGACGGCGGCCTCGCTCTCGGCTTCGGCACCCCACAGGGTCGGGTCCTTGCGGACCAGCCGCGCGGTGACGTCGTCCTGCCGGAGCTGGACCCGTACCGGCTCGGGGACCTCCAGCCCCGTGCAGCTGAACCCTAGGGTCACGCCTTGTCCTCCAGCTCGGTGCGCACCGACTCGGTCAGCTCGTCCCAGGAGTCGACGAACTTCTGCACGCCCTCGGTCTCGAGCACGCGGAAGACGTCGTCGAGGTCGACCCCGGCGTCGGCGACGGCCTTCATGACGGCCGCGGCGTCCTCGTAGGACTTCTGGACCGGCGTGCCCGGGGTGCCGTGGTCGGCGTAGGCCATGAGCGTCTTCTCCGGCATGGTGTTGACCGTGCCGGGGGCGATCAGCTCGCTGATGTACAGCGTGTCGGAGTAGTCCGGGTTCTTGACGCCCGTGGAGGCCCACAGCGGCCGCTGCCGCCGGGCCCCCTTCGCCTCCAGCGCCTGCCACCGGTCGGAGGAGAAGACCTCCTCGTAGGCCTGGTACGCCAGCTGGGCGTTGGCCACGCCCGCCTTCCCCTTCAGCGACGCGTCGGCGCCGGCCGCGTCGAGGCGCGCGTCGATCTCGCTGTCCACGCGGGACACGAAGAACGAGGCCACCGACTCCAGGCCCGACAGGTCGGCCTCCGGGTCGTCGGCCAGCCGCTGCTCGATGCCGGAGAGGTAGGCGTCCATGACCGCGCGGTAGCGCTCGAGGCTGAAGATGAGGGTGACGTTGACACTGATCCCGCGGGCGATCGACGTGGTGATCGCCGGCAGCCCGGCCTCGGTCGCCGGGATCTTGATGAAGAGGTTCGGCCGGTCGACCAGCCACCACAGGTGGGCGGCCTCCGCCGCCGTGGCGTCGGTGTCGTCGGCCAGGTTCGGCGCCACCTCGAGGGAGACCCGCCCGTCGCCGGGCTGCCGCTCGGCCAGCGGCCGCAGCAGGTCGCAGGCGTCGCGGACGTCGGCGGCGGTGATGGTGCGCAGCGCCTCCTCCACGCTCACCTTGCGGGTCGCCATGGCGTGCAGCTGGTCGTCGTAGGACTTCGAGCCGCTGATCGCCGCGGCGAAGATGCTGGGGTTCGTGGTGACGCCGACGACGGAGTGCTCGTCGACCAGGGACTGCAGGTTCCCGCTGCGGATGCGGTCACGCGACAGGTCGTCGAGCCAGACGGCGACCCCTGCGGACGACAGTTCGGCGAGGTTCTCGTTCTGTGCCATGACGGATGCCTTTCGGGCTGGAGGGATGGTCAGGACGGCGCCGGTCAGCGGTCGCCGGTCGCCTGGGGCAGGCCGCCGGTGGCCGCGACCGGACCGGCGGGGACGGCGGTGCCGTTGCGGGCCGCCTCGAGGCTCTCGCGCGCGGCGGTCACGACGGCCTCGTCGGTCAGGCCGAACTCTTCGTAGAGCACGGAGTAGGACGCGCTGGCGCCGTAGTGGGTCAGGCCGACGATCCGGCCGGCGTCGCCGACGAACTCGCGCCACCCCATGGGCACGCCCGCCTCGACGCTGACCCGGGCGCGGACCGAGGGCGGGAGCACCTCGTCCTTGTAGGACTGCTCCTGGTCGGCGAACCACTCGACGCACGGCACGGAGACGACCCGGGTCGGGACGCCCTCGGCCTCCAGGCGGTCGCGGGCGGCCATGGCGATCTGCACCTCGGAACCGGTGCCGAGCAGGATCACGTCGGGGCTGCCGTTCGACGCCTCGGCGAGGACGTAGGCGCCGCGGGCGACGCCGTCGGCCGAGCCGAACTCCGCGCGGTCGAACACCGGCAGGTTCTGCCGGGACAGCAGCAGGCCGGCCGGGCGGTCGTTGTTCTCCAGGATCGTCCGCCAGGCTGCGGTCACCTCGTTGGCGTCCGCCGGCCGCACGACGTCGAGCCCCGGGATCGCGCGCAGCGCGGCGAAGTGCTCGATCGGCTGGTGGGTCGGGCCGTCCTCACCCAGGCCGATGGAGTCGTGGGTCCAGACGTAGGTGACCGGCAGCTGCATGAGCGCAGCCAGCCGGACGGCGCCGCGCATGTAGTCGGAGAACGTGAGGAAGGTGCCGCCGTACACGCGGGTGCCGCCGTGCAGGGCGATGCCGTTCATCACCGCGCCCATGGCGTGCTCGCGGACGCCGAAGTGGATGGTGCGCCCGAACGGGCCACCGGACCACATCTTCGTCTGCCGGTCGGCGGGCAGGAACGACGGTTCGCCCTCCACCGCGGTGTTGTTGCTCTCCGCGAGGTCGGCGGAGCCGCCCCAGAGCTCGGGCAGCCGCGGGTAGAGCTCGGCGAGCACCTTCCCGGAGGCCTTGCGGGTGGCCACGCCCTTCTCGTCGGCAGGGAAGGAGGGCAGGTCCTCGGCCCAGCCCTCCGGCAGCCGGCGCTCGCGCATCCGGGCCAGCAGGGCGGCGCCCTCGGGGTTCGCCTGCTCCCAGGCGGCGAACCGCTCCTCCCACTCCGCGCGGTCGGCACGGCCCTTGTCCACGACCGAGCGGGCGTGGGTGAGCACGTCGTCGTCGACCTGGAAGGTGCGCTCGGGGTCGAAGCCGAGGATCTCCTTGGTGGCGCGGACCTCGTCCTCGCCGAGCGCCGAGCCGTGGGACGCACCGGTGTTCTGCTTCGTGGGGGCCGGCCAGGCGATGACCGTCCGCAGCACGATCAGGGACGGCCGGGTGGTCTCGGCCTTCGCGGCGGCGAACGCGGCGTCGACGGCGGCGAGGTCCTCACCGTCGTCGACGTGCTGCACGTGCCAGCCGTAGGCCTCGTAGCGCTTGCCGACGTCCTCGGTGAAGGCGACCGTCGTGTCGTCCTCGATGGAGATCTTGTTGTCGTCGTAGACCAGCGTCAGGTTGCCGAGCTTCTGCGTGCCGGCCAGCGACGACGCCTCACCGCTGACGCCCTCCTCCATGTCGCCGTCGGAGGCGAAGCACCAGATGGAGTGGTCGAAGAGGCTCTCGCCCTCGGGGGCGTCCGGGTCCAGCATGCCGCGCTCGCGGCGGGCGGCCATCGCCATGCCGACCGCGTTGCCGACGCCCTGGCCCAGCGGCCCGGTGGTCGTCTCGACGCCCGGGGTGTGGTTGACCTCGGGGTGGCCCGGCGTCTTCGAGCCCCAGGTCCGCAGCGCCTTCAGGTCGTCGAGCTCCAGGCCGTAGCCGGAGAGGAACAGCTGCACGTACAGCGTGAGGCTGGAGTGCCCCATCGAGAGGATGAAGCGGTCGCGGGCGACCCAGTTCGGCTGGGTGGGGTCGTGCCGCAGCCACTTGTGGAACAGCAGGTACGCGGTCGGGGCCATGCTCATGGCCGTGCCCGGGTGGCCGTTGCCCACCTTCTGGACGGCGTCCATCGCGAGCACGCGGGCGGTGTCGATGGCCCGGCGGTCCAGGTCCCCGAAGTCCGCGGGGAGCGTCGGCTGCGGCTGCGACGGGTTGCCGGTCGGCGTGTCGGTCGCCGCCTCGGCCGGGGCCTCCGCGTGCGTGCTTCGCGTGTCCATCTGGTGGGTTCTCCCTCGAGGTAGGCCTGACGTCGTGCCGGGCAGGCGGTCGGGCGCCCGGAGGCGGCCCGGGACCGGGGGCGTGACGACGTCGTCGGCGTCGCCCCTACCCGCTCCACCCCCGGCAGCAACGTGATCAACCCTAGTCATCGCAGGTCATGCCGTGCGGTCGCCCGCGAACCGCCCGGGGCTACAGTGGGGGAGTTCCGCCCCCCGGTTCGAAGGGATCCCGTGGTGCCCTGCTGCCCGCGCGCGACCGCGCACGAGGGCACCCGGTGACGGCGCTCTCCGAGCGCCCCGCTGCCTCCGCTGCTCGTCTCACCACCCGGTTGCGTGCCCGGGTCGGGGCCTACGTCGGCCTCACCAAGCCCCGCATCATCGAGCTGCTGCTCATCACCACCCTCCCGGCGATGATCGTGGCGGCGCGCGGGTGGCCCTCGTGGGGGCTGCTGGTCGCCACGATGGTCGGCGGCACGCTCGCCGCCGGTGCGGCCAACGTCTTCAACTGCTGGTACGACCGCGACATCGACCGGCTGATGCGCCGGACCGAGCGCCGGGCCCTCGTGACCGGCGAGGTCAGCGCCCGGAACGCCTTCACGTTCGGCGTCGTCCTCACGGTGCTCGCGATCGGCCTGCTGGCGCTCACGACGACGCCGCTGGCCGCCGCCCTCGCCGCGGGGGCGATCTTCTACTACGCCGTCATCTACACGGCGGTGCTGAAGCGGCGCACCCGGCACAGCACCCTGTTCGGCGGGGTGCCCGGTGCCGCGCCGGTGCTCATCGGCTGGGCCGCCGTCACCGGTTCGCTCGCCTGGCCGGCCTGGATCTTCTTCGGCGTCGTCTTCTGCTGGCAGTTGCCGCACTTCTGGGCGCTGGCGATGCGGTTCCGCGAGGACTACGCGCGCGCCGACGTCCCGATGCTCCCCGTCGTCGCCTCCGAGCTGTCCGTGGGCCGGCAGACCGTCGTCTGGACCTGGCTGACGGTGGCGGTCTCGCTGCTGCTGGCGCCGCTGGGCGGCGAGTACGGCATCGGCTGGGTGTACACGGTGCCGGCCGCGGCCCTCGGCGCGTGGTTCCTGGTCGAGGCGCACCGGCTGCACTCCCGGATCCGGCGCGGGGCCGAGACCAGGCCGATGCAGCTGTTCCACGTCTCGATCTCCTACATGGCGCTGCTGTCGGTCGCGATCATCGTCGACGTCTTCGTCTGAGCGGCACGCCGTGCGGCGGGAGCTCCCCGACGGGGACTGGAGCGTCTTCGGGATGGGGACACTGGCGGGACCCGACGGGCGGACCTACCGGCGCCGTGCGACCCGCTTGACGCGCCGCGAGATCGAGCCGCTGGTGGAGTCCGGCTGCCCGGTCGTGGCGTACCTGCCCGGCGGGCGGGTCGTCTGGCACGACGAGGACGACGCCTGGCCGGCCTGGGCCGACGCCCGCACCGCGCTCACCACCGATGTCCCGCACGCCGCCGACGGGGAGTCGGTCACCGCGGGCCGGTGGGAGTGCGCGTCGGGAGCGACCGCCGTCGTCCTGGTCTGGCACACCTGACGTCGGGGGCCGCGCTGCTGCGGCGCCCGCAGGTCAGCGGGTGGCGGCCGCCGGCTGCGGCGAGCTGCTCAGCGGCAGGTCCGAGGCCGGCCCGCGGACGGCCCACACCAGCCGCGCGGTGAACGCGGCGATCAGCACGGCGCCCAGCATGTGCAGCAGCACCAGCACGATCGGCAGGCCGGTGAAGTACTGCACGTACCCGATGACGCCCTGCGCCAGCTCGATGATCAGCAGATCGCGGGCCGCCCGCCGGATGCGCCCGGGGGCATCGGTCGCGTGGAGGGCCACCAGCAGCGCGATGGTCAGGCCGACGAGCAGGAAGACGGCGTCCGCGTGCAGTTGGCTGATCAGCTCCAGGTCGAAGCCCATGCGGTCACCGGTGGGCACGTCGTTGTCGTCGACGTCGCCGCTGTGCGGGCCGCTGCCGGTCACCAGCGTGCCCAGCACGAGCGTCAGCGCGCTGACGGCGGCGAGCCCGCGCACCAGGAGCGCCAGCGGGCGCCGCACCAGCGGCCGGCCCACCCCGGGCTCGCGCGAGCGCAGCCAGAGCACCGTCGCGACCGCCACGAGCGCCATGGAGATGAGGAAGTGCGCGGCCACCGTCCACGGGTTGAGCCCGGTGAGGACGGTGATGCCGCCCAGCCCGGCCTGGGCCGGGATGCCCAGGAAGAGGAGCACCGCCAGCGGGCGCAGGTCGCGCCGGGGGGAGCGCCACACCGCCACCAGCACCGCCAGGGCGATGGCGGCCAGCAGGAAGGTGAGCGTGCGGTTGCCGAACTCGATGACCCCGCGGACGCCCATCTCCGGCGTGGTCACGAGGCTGTCCTCGGTGCACGTCGGGAAGGTCGGGCAGCCCAGACCGGAGCCGGTCAGGCGGACGGCGCCGCCGGTGACCACGATCAGGCCGTTGGCGACCAGGTTGGCGAACGCCAGGCGCGAGACGGTGGCGGGGGAGAAGGCGGTGGGCAGTACCGGCACGACCCGATGCTAGGCGGTCGCGCCGGTGGATCCGGCCCTCGCGGCAGGCCGGGCCGAGAGCGTGGTCACGGGAAGGTGGTGAGCCTGGTCACGGCTGGTCCCTCAGGCGGCCCTTCTTAGGTCGACCTTGCTTGCAGCGTGCTCGAAATAGGACACACTCGTGTTGTGGAATCCCTCGCGGCACACCCCCGGCCGTCGGCGCCCGCCGACGACGGGCGCACCCGCGACCGCGTCTCCGCCCTCCTCCTCGAGCACGGGCCGCAGTCGGCCACCGAGCTGGCCGGCCGGCTGGGCATCTCCCCGGCCGCTGTCCGCCGGCACCTCGACGCCCTGCTGGCCACCGGCCGGGTGCAGGAGCGCGCAGGTGACCTCGGTGGGTCCGGGGCGCACCGCGGGCGTGGCCGCCCGGCCCGGCGCTTCCACCTCACCGACGCCGGCCGCTCGGCCTTCCCGCACGCCTACGACGACCTGGCGCTGACCGCCCTGCGGTACGTCGCCGCCGCCGGTGGCCCCGCCGCCGTCCGGGCCGTCGCCGAGCAGCAGCTGGCCGGCCTCGAGCAGCGGGCCTCCACAGCCGTCGAGGAGACGGTCCGGGCGCGGCCCGGGCAGCCGGTCGACCGGGCGCAGGCCCTCGCCGCCGCGCTGACCGCCGAGGGCTACGCTGCCACCGCCTCGGCGCTCTCCGGCGGTGGGCAGCTGTGCCAGCACCACTGCCCGGTGGCGCACGTCGCGGCGGAGTTCCCGCAGCTGTGCGAGGCCGAGACCGCGGTGATCGGCCGGCTCGTGGGCACCCACGTGCAGCGGCTGGCCACCATCGCCCACGGCGACGGGATCTGCACCACCCACATCCCGGGGCCGCTGGTGCCCGGGACCCGTCCCGGCGGCAGCCGGGAGCACACCCGCGCGGGGAACAGAACGGGCCCCGCGCGCCCTGTACCCGGTGAGCGAGGAGCGTCCCGGCCCGTCCGGGAGCGCACCGCACCGTCGAGCACCACCACCCCCACGAACGACCGGGAGAGGACGCCCGCATGACCAGCACGCAGCAGCCGGTGACCACGCCGCTGACGCAGGACGAGCAGATCGACCAGCTCGGCCGGTACGAGTACGGCTGGGCGGACGCCGACGTCGCCGGTGCCTCCGCCCGTCGCGGCGTCGACGAGGACGTCGTCCGCGACATCTCGCGCCGCAAGAGCGAGCCCGAGTGGATGCTCGAGCGCCGGCTCAAGGCCCTCAAGCTCTTCGGCCGCAAGCCGATGCCCGACTGGGGCTCGGACCTCTCCGGCATCGACTTCGACAACATCAAGTACTTCGTGCGCTCCACCGAGGCCCAGGCCGCCTCGTGGGAGGACCTGCCCGACGACATCAAGAACACCTACGATCGCCTGGGCATCCCGGAGGCGGAGAAGCAGCGTCTCGTCTCCGGCGTCGCCGCCCAGTACGAGTCCGAGGTCGTCTACCACCAGATCCAGAAGGAGCTCGAGGACCAGGGAGTGCTCTTCCTGGACACCGACTCGGCCCTCAAGGAGCACCCGGAGATCTTCCAGGAGTACTTCGGCTCGGTGATCCCGTCCGGCGACAACAAGTTCGCCGCGCTGAACACCGCCGTCTGGTCGGGTGGCTCGTTCATCTACGTGCCGCCGGGCGTGCACGTCGAGATCCCGCTGCAGGCCTACTTCCGGATCAACACCGAGAACATGGGCCAGTTCGAGCGGACGCTGATCATCGTCGACGAGGGCGCCTACGTGCACTACGTCGAGGGCTGCACGGCGCCGATCTACAAGAGCGACTCCCTGCACTCCGCGGTCGTCGAGATCATCGTCAAGAAGAACGCGCGCTGCCGGTACACGACCATCCAGAACTGGTCGAACAACGTCTACAACCTGGTCACCAAGCGGGCCGTGGCCCACGAGGGCGCGACCATGGAGTGGGTGGACGGCAACCTCGGCTCCAAGGTGACGATGAAGTACCCGGCCGTCTGGATGACCGGCGAGCACGCCAAGGGCGAGGTCCTCTCGATCGCCTTCGCGGGCGAGGGCCAGCACCAGGACGCCGGCGCCAAGATGGTGCACGCCGCCCCGCACACCTCCTCGACCATCGTGTCGAAGTCGGTGGCCCGCGGCGGTGGCCGTACCTCCTACCGCGGCCTGGTCCAGGTCGACGAGGGCGCCTACGGCTCGAAGTCCACGGTGAAGTGCGACGCGCTGCTGGTCGACACCATCAGCCGCTCGGACACCTACCCCTACGTCGACGTCCGCGAGGACGACGTCTCCATGGGGCACGAGGCCACGGTCTCCCGCGTGAGCGAGGACCAGCTCTTCTACCTGATGAGCCGCGGCCTCTCCGAGGACGAGGCCATGGCGATGGTGGTGCGCGGGTTCGTCGAGCCGATCGCCCGCGAGCTGCCCATGGAGTACGCCCTCGAGCTCAACCGGCTCATCGAACTGCAGATGGAAGGTGCCGTCGGCTGATGACCAGCGACTCCACCAGCACGACCGATCTCACCACCCAGCCGGCCACCCTCGCCTCGGAGCTGTTCGCTCCGGGCGTGGGTGCGCAGGCGGGCCCGCCGACCACCCCGGCCGCCGACACCGGCAGCGCCGGGGAGGCCGCCCCGGGCGCGCACTCGCACGGTGGCCCGGCGCCGACCGGCTCGCCGGCCGAGCGGTTCACCTCCACCGACCCGGACGCCTTCGGCGTGCCCACCGGCCGCGAGGAGACCTGGCGGTTCACGCCGATGAAGCGGATCAAGCCGCTGCTCGACGGCGGTGCGTCCGATGCATCCCTCTCCTGGACGACCGACCTCCCCGAGGGCGTCGAGCTGACCAGCGTCGAGGCCGGCGACCCGCTGCTCAAGAGCCTGCCCGACCCGGTCGACCGGCTCGCCGCCCTCGCCCGGCAACGCAGCGGCGGCGCCGCCGTCGTCCGGGTGGCGCAGGAGGCACAGGTCGACCGCCCGGTCACGCTCGGCCTGGCCGGCACCGGCTCCGAGGACGTCGTCTGGGGCCAGCTGGTCGTCGAGGTCGGCGCGTTCGCCAAGGCGACCGTCGTCCTGGACCACACCGGCCTGGCCCGCTACGCCGGCGGCGTCACCGTGCTCGTCGGCGACGGCGCGCAGGTCACCCTCGTGTCCGTGCAGGACTGGGCCCCGGGTGCGATCCACGGCGGTCAGTACGACGCCGTCGTCGGCCGGGACGCCACGTTCAAGCAGATCGTGGTGACCCTCGGCGGCGACCTCGTCCGCCTGGTCAGCAACGTGCAGTACGCGGGCCCCGGCGGCTCCGCGGAGCTGTTCGGCGTCTACTTCTCCGACGAGACGCAGCACCAGGAGCACCGCCTGTGGGTCGACCACGCGGTGCCCAACTGCACCAGCAACGTGCTCTACAAGGGCGCGCTGCAGGGCGAGGGTGCGCGCACGGTCTGGATCGGCGACGTCCGCATCCGCCCCGCCGCGACCGGCACCGAGACCTACGAGCTCAACCGGAACCTGGTGCTCACCGACGGCGCCCGCGCCGACTCGGTGCCCAACCTGGAGATCGAGACCGGCGAGATCGTCGGCGCCGGCCACGCCAGCGCCACCGGCCGGTTCGACGACGAGCAGCTGTTCTACCTGTGCTCGCGGGGCATCGACGCCGAGACCGCCCGCCGGCTGGTCGTGCGCGGCTTCTTCGCCGACGTCGTCCAGCACATCGGCGTGAACGAGCTGCAGGACCGGCTGATGGCCACCATCGACGCCCGTCTGGGCGCCCTGCCCGGCCTGGACGAGCAGCCGGTCGAGGTGGCCTGACCATGGCGTTCGAGCGGGTCTGCGCGCTGGCCGACGTCCCGGAGGACGGCTCCCTGCGGGTCGAGCTCGCGGACGTCGACGTCGCCGTCGTCCGCTTCGAGGGGCAGGTCTACGCCCTGGAGGACCGGTGCTCGCACGCCGACGTCCCCCTGACCGACGGCGACGTCGAGACCTTCGACGGCGCCCCCACCATCGAGTGCTTCCTGCACGGGTCGTGCTTCGACCTGCGCACCGGTGAACCCACCAACCTGCCGGCCACCGAGCCGGTCGACGTCTACCCCGTGCGCGTGGAAGGAGAGGACGTGCTCGTCGACACCGAAGCCGACGGCCGCCTCCCCCTCGCGTCCGGCAACTGAGGAGCGAGAAGAGAAGTGTCCGTTCTGGAGATCCGCGACCTGCACGTCACGGTCGGCGAGGGAGACGACACCAAGGAGATCCTCCGTGGCGTCGACCTGACCGTCCGCTCGGGCGAGACCCACGCGATCATGGGCCCCAACGGGTCGGGCAAGTCCACCCTGGCCTACTCGATCGCCGGCCACCCCAAGTACACGATCACCGGGGGCACCGTCACCCTCGACGGCGAGGACGTCCTCGCCATGAGCGTCGACGAGCGCGCCCGCGCCGGCCTGTTCCTCGCCATGCAGTACCCGGTCGAGGTCCCCGGCGTCTCGGTGTCGAACTTCCTGCGCACCGCGGCCACCGCCATCAAGGGCGAGGCCCCCAAGCTGCGCACCTGGGTCAAGGACGTCAAGACCGAGATGACCGGCCTGGAGATGGACTCGGCGTTCGCCGAGCGCAACGTCAACGAGGGCTTCTCCGGCGGTGAGAAGAAGCGCCACGAGATCCTGCAGATGCGGCTGCTCAAGCCGAAGATCGCGATCCTCGACGAGACCGACTCCGGCCTCGACGTCGACGCGCTGCGCGTGGTCTCCGAGGGCGTCAACCGCTCCCGCGCGGAGGGTGACATCGGCGTCCTGCTGATCACGCACTACACGCGGATCCTGCGCTACATCAAGCCGGACTTCGTGCACGTCTTCGTCAACGGCAAGGTCGTCGAGGAAGGCGGCTCCGAGCTGGCCGACAAGCTGGAGAACGAGGGCTACGCGTCCTACCTCAAGGCGTCCGCGGAGGTCAGCCCGTCATGACCCAGACCGTCTCGCGTCCCGGAGCCCGGGCGCAGCAGGTGCCCCTGCCCCTGGACGTCGAGGCGATCCGGGCGGACTTCCCGATCCTGACGCGCACCGTCCGGGACGGGAAGCGGCTGGTCTACCTCGACTCCGGGGCGACGTCGCAGAAGCCGCGCTCGGTGCTCGACGCCGAGCGGTGGTTCTACGAGAACATCAACGCCGCGCCGCACCGGGGAGCCCACCAGCTCGCCGAGGAGGCGACCGCCGCCTACGAGGAGGCCCGGGCGAAGATCGGCGCGTTCCTCGGTGCCCCCGAGAACGAGATCGTCTTCACCCGGAACACCACCGAGGCGATCAACCTGGTGGCGTACGCGCTCTCCAACGCCGTCACGGCGAAGGAGCCGGAGTTCCGCACCTACGCCGTCGGCCAGGGTGACGAGATCGTGGTCACCGAGATGGAGCACCACGCCGACCTCCTGCCGTGGCAGCAGCTGTGCGAGCGCACCGGGGCGACCCTGCGCTGGCTCGGGCTGACCGACGACGGGCGGCTGGACCTCTCGGACCTCGAGACCGTGGTCAACGAGCGCACCAAGCTGGTCGCGGTCACCCAGCAGTCGAACATCCTCGGCACGATCAACCCGCTCGAGGAGATCGTGGCCCGCGCCCACGCGGTGGGCGCGCTCGTGCTGGTCGACGGCGCGCAGTCGGTGCCGCACCAGCCGGTCGACGTCACCACGCTCGGTGCGGACTTCCTGGTGTTCTCCGGCCACAAGATGCTCGGGCCCACCGGCGTCGGCGTCCTCTGGGGCCGCTACGAGGTGCTCGACAAGCTGCCGCCCTTCCTCACCGGTGGCTCGATGATCGAGGTCGTGCGGATGGAGGGCAGCACCTTCATGCCCCCGCCGCAGCGCTTCGAGGCCGGCGTGCCCATGACCGCCCAGGTGGTCGGGCTCGGCGCCGCCGTCGACTACCTGCAGGCCCTGGGCATGGACAAGGTCGAGCAGCACGAGAAGGTGCTCACCGGTTACGCGCTGGGGAAGCTGGCCGAGATCCCCGGCGTCACCGTGATCGGCCCGCCCGACACCGTCGCCCGCGGGGGAGCGATCTCCTTCACCGTCGAGGGCATCCACCCGCACGACGTCGGCCAGGTGCTCGACGACCTCGGCATCGCCGTCCGCGTGGGGCACCACTGCGCCTGGCCGGTGGTGCGCCGCTACGGCGTCCCGGCGACGACCCGCGCCACGTTCTACGTGCACACGGGCTACGACGACGTCGACGCGCTCGCCGACGGCATCCGGGAAGCTCAGCGCTTCTTCGGTGTTGCACCCTCTGAAGACAGCGAGGGAGCAGCGAGCTGATGCAGCTGGAGTCGATGTACCAGGAGATCATCCTGGACCACTACAAGAACCCGCACGGGCGCGGTCTGCGCGACCCGTTCGACGCCGAGGTGCACCACGTCAACCCGACGTGCGGTGACGAGGTGACCCTGCGGGTCAAGCTCGACGGGGACACGGTCGCCGACGTGTCCTACGAGGGCATGGGCTGCTCGATCAGCCAGGCATCGGTCTCCGCGATGTACGACCTGGTGGTCGGCAAGCGGGTGACCGAGGCGCTGGAGACCGGCGAGCACTTCATGACCCTGATGCAGGCCAAGGGTGACCCCGCGGTGGCCGAGAAGCTCGAGGACGAGCTGGAGGACGCCGTGGCGTTCGCCGGGGTGTCCAAGTACCCGGCGCGGATCAAGTGCGCGCTGATGAGCTGGATGGCCCTCAAGGACGCGTCCGCCCGGGCCATGTCCACCACCGCGACGCCGGCCACCCTCCCCACCGCCCCGACCGGAGGAACCCCATGACCGAGAGCAGCACAGAGAACGCCACCCCCGCGACCGACGGCGCCCCGGGCGACCTGCCGGCCTACAAGTCGGCGCTGCTCGAGGACCTCGAAGAGGCCATGCGCGACGTCGTCGACCCCGAGCTCGGCGTGAACGTCGTCGACCTCGGCCTCGTCTACGGCCTGGACGTCGACGACAGCAACGGGGACAACAGCGTCGCCATCATCGACATGACGCTGACCTCGGCGGCCTGCCCGCTGACCGACGTCATCGAGGACCAGGCGCGCCAGGCGCTCACCGGCGGCCCCGGCCCCGGCCTGGTCGACGACATCCGGATCAACTGGGTCTGGATGCCGCCGTGGGGCCCGGACAAGATCACCGACGACGGCCGCGAGCAGCTGCGCGCCCTGGGCTTCCGCGTCTGAGTCGTCCCCCTGCCTCGCGCGGGGGAGCACCATCACGACGTCCCCGAGACGGCCGTCCCGCACCCGGGACGCCCGCCTCGGGGACGTCGTCGTTCCCGGGCCGGACCCAGCGGTGCCGGCGTCAGCCGTCGAGCAGCCGGTCGAGGGCCGCGACACCTCGCACGAGGGCCCGGGACCGGTCGTCGATGCTCGTGCCCCGGGCGGCGAGCGCGGCCTCGACGTCCTGCCCCCGGCCGGTGCGGCGGAGCTGGTCGAGCAGTGCCCGCAGCGGCCCGATGCGGTGACCGGCCCGGCGGAGCTGGTGCGTGATCCGGGCGTCGCGCACCGCGTCCGGGGGATACGTGCGGGTGCTCCGCGGCCCCGAGCGCCGGGCGGGCACCAGTTCCTCCGCGTCCCAGTGCCGCAAGGTCGACGGGCGGACCCCGAGCGCCGCCGCCAGCTCGGAGATGGTCATCGCGTCCGAGGGCAGGGGGTCCGCGATGGGCTCGGCGGCGATCGCCCCGGCGGCTTCCCGGGCCAGCCGGAGCTCCCCCGCTCGGCGTGCAGCCGGGCGTGGGCCTCGTCCAGGAGTACGAGCACGTCCGGTCCGCCGCGCTGGGCCGCCCGCAGCACCCGCTTGGCCTCGACGGGGCCGATCCCGGCGGCGAACCCCCGGTACGCCAGGGCGGCGTGCACGTGCCGCTCGGTGTACCTCCGGTAGCCCGCCGGGGTCCGGTCGGCCGGGGGCAGCACGCCGGCGTGCTCGAGGTCGCGGACCTGCTGGACGGAGTACCCGGCCCGCCGTGCGACGTCGACGGTCCGCAGCCCCGACTTGCGACCTGTGGGCTCCGCTACGCGTCGATCGTCGGCCGAAGTCTCCACAAGTACGTGAATGTAACGCTGGAACGCATGCGCATCGAGGAGATCATCGACTTCGTGCAGGGCCTCGGCGGCGTCCTCACGTTGCAGCCACGGCCCGGGGACGGCTCACCGGAGATCAGCTGGGGCGACAGCTTCTTCTACTACGCGCCCGACGGCGTCGTGCCGCGGACGCAGCCGTTCGCGACCATCGTGACCGGGGACCAGCCCGGCGACCGGGGTTCACGGCTCGACCGGCCGCACGCCTTCCGGCTCAACATCGCCGCCGGGACGGCGGAGTTCTCCCGGATCACCGGCTCCGCCCCCCGGGAGCCGGCCGCCCCGGTCGTCGATCCGAGCGCCGCGGACGTCCTCTTCCCGCACCCGGTCTACGGGGAGCTGGGCTGGCTGTCCGTCGTCGAGCCCGGCCCCCGGACGGATCCGACCGCCCGCGAGCTCCTCCGCGCAGCGCACCGGCAGGCGCGCGGGCGTTCCGAACGCCGCGCGGAGGCGGGTCCGGCCGGCTGACGCGCCGCCGGGCGGTCAGCGCAGGTCGGCGAGGCGGGTGGCGAAGCCGGCGACCGGGAAGCGCTCGCGTCGCATGCCGATGAGCAGCAGCAGCGTGCCGACGACGAGTGCGGTGCCCACCGGCCACGGCAGCGCGCGCACCGCGAGGCCCACGGCCACGACCAGCGCGGCCACGGCCCCGACCACGAGCGGCGCGCGGATGCCGGCCCGGGCACCGGCCACCATCGCCACCGCAGCCGCGGCGAGCACGAGCACAGCGCGGGGGGCGTCGGGGGAGAGGACGGCGAGGGCGGTGGACGGCGCCGCCGCCGTGACCAGGCCCGGCCCCCAGGACGGCCAGGACGCCTCGCGCACCAGCCCGCGGCCGGCCGCCAGCAGCAACCCCGCCGCCGCCGGCAGGGTGTAGGCCTCGACCGTCCCGATGCCGCCGAGCGCCGACGCGGACCAGGCGGCGAGCACCAGCTGCATCGCGCCGACCCGCCAGGCGGTCGACGCGTCGTCCTCGGTGCCGGCGTCCCGGCGCGCCTCGCGGCCGGTCCACCACGCCCACGCCAGCGTCGTCGTCCCGTGCACCGCCAGGTGGATCAGCACCTGCGCCCGGTCGCCCTCGGCCACGAGCAGCAGCACGGCCAGGGCGGCGACGGCCGCGGCGGCGCTCACGGTGGCCCGCCGGGAGGCGCGCTCGAGCAGTGCGGCCATGCCGAGCGCGACCACGTAGAGGCCGGTCAGGACGACGGCGACCCCGGCGGGGGAGGCCCAGCCGTCGGGCAGGCCCAGCAGGGCCGCGCCGGCCAGGCAGCCGACCGCCGTCGGGGCCGCCACCGGCCGGTCGTCGGGGCGCAGCGCCGCCACCCACACCGTCGGCGCCGCGGTGAGCAGGAGCAGCAGCGCCAGCGCCGACCAGTGGGCGCCCGCTACCAGCCGGAGGACCGACAGGGCGGCCAGCAGCACGCCACCGGACAGCGCCACGGGCAGGAGCAGCCCGCGGCGCCACCCCGAGAGCCCGCCGGCGGCGAGCGCGGCGACGAGGACACCGGCGAAGCCGGCCACCGCGACGACCACCGGACCGCCGGCGGACGAGGCCCCGGCGACGGCCGCTCCGGTCACGGCGCCGGAGACGACGGGCACCAGCCGGGGCGGGCCGAGCAGCACGTCGAGCGGCTCGCGCAGGCGCGCCAGCAGCAGCCCGCCGGCGGCTCCCGCCATCAGCACGACGGCCAGCCACCGCTCACCCGCCCCCGCCGTCCAGGCCTCCCCGGACCCGGCGAGCACCCCGGCGGCGAACCACGGGGCGGTCGTCGCCATCGCCACCCGCGCCACCAGCGGGCGGCCGACCAGCGCGACCGCGAGCCCGACCAGTGCGACGCCCAGGAGGAACTCGGTGCGCAGCGCCTCGGGCACCGCGCCGAGCACGCGCAGCACCGCCACCTGGAGGCCGGCCCACGCCGCGAGTGGCCAGGCCGCGGTGGCGGGGGAGATGCGGTGCAGGGTCAGGAAGACGCCGGCCAGCGCCAGTGGCAGCAGGGGGTCGCCGGTCCGGAGGGCGCCACCGACGTCGCTCGCCGCCAGCGCCAGGCCCGCGGCGCTGGCGGCGAAGGTCTCGGCCGAGCTGCGCAGCCCGGACCGGGCGCCCCGGACCGAGCCGGCGGCGGCCGCGACGGCGAGCAGCAGGAGCGCGGTCCGCACCACCGGGCCGCCGGAGGCCGAGGCCAGGGTCGCTCCGGCGCTCACCAGCAGCACGGCGCCCACGGCGAGCAGGACCTGCGGCGGGCGGGCGCGGTAGGGCAGCGGAGGCACGGGTGCGGGAGGCGCCGGTCGAGTCATGGCCGCCTCCCCTCCCGTCCGCCGAGGCGGTCCCACCCTAGGGCGGCGCCGGACCACCCGCGCGCCGCCGTCCGCGCGGCTGTGCGACTCGGTCGCGGTGTCGCCTCGACGGTGCTGCCGATGTCACCGTGAACGGGTTCGTGGTATCGGCCGGGGAGCGCCTACCCTGGGTTCAGTGATCACGACGACGGGCCTGGAGCTGCGCGCCGGCGCCCGCATCCTCCTCAGCGAGGTCGACCTGCGGGTGCAGCCGGGTGACCGCATCGGTCTGGTGGGGCGCAACGGTGCGGGCAAGACGACCACGCTGACCACCCTCGCCGGGGAGCGGCTGCCGCACACGGGCAAGGTCGAGGTCACCGGCGAGATCGGCTACCTCCCGCAGGACCCGCGCAGCGGCGACCTCGACATCACGGCCAGCGACCGGGTGCTGTCCGGCCGCGGGCTCGACGTGATCCGGGCGCAGATGGTCAAGGCGCAGGTCGCCATGGCCGAGCCGGCCGACGACGCGGAGCGGGACAAGGCGGTCCGGCGCTACGGGCGCCTGGAGGACCAGTTCGCCGCGCTCGGCGGCTACGCCGCGGAGAGCGACGCCGCCCGCATCTGCAGCAACCTGGGGCTGCCCGACCGCGTGCTCGCGCAGCCGCTGCGCACCCTCTCCGGCGGGCAGCGCCGCCGGGTCGAGCTCGCCCGCATCCTCTTCTCCGACGCCGAGACCCTGCTCCTCGACGAGCCCACCAACCACCTGGACGGCGACTCGATCACCTGGCTGAAGGGCTTCCTCTCCAGCCACCGCGGCGGGCTCATCGTGATCAGCCACGACGTCGAGCTGCTCGAGGCCGTCGTCAACAAGGTGTGGCACCTCGACGCCAACCGGGCGACCGTCGACGTCTACAACCTCGGCTGGAAGCCCTACCTCGCCCAGCGGGAGACCGACGAGCGGCGGCGCAAGCAGGAGCGCGCCAACACCGAGCGCAAGATCGACACGCTCACCGCCCAGGCGGACAAGATGCGCGCCAAGGCCACCAAGGCCAAGGCCGCCAAGAGCATGGACAAGCGGGCCGAGCGGCTCGCCTCCGGGCTCGCCGACGTGCGGGTGCAGGACAAGGTGGCCAAGCTGCGCTTCCCGACGCCGGCGCAGTGCGGCCGCACCCCGCTGACGGCCGAGGGCCTGTCGAAGAGCTACGGCTCGCTGGAGATCTTCACCGACGTCGACCTGGCCGTGGACAAGGGCTCGCGCGTCGTCGTCCTCGGCCTCAACGGCGCCGGCAAGACCACCCTGCTGCGGATGCTGGCCGGCACCGAGAGCCCCGACACCGGTGCGGTGAAGCCCGGGCACGGGCTGCGGATCGGCTACTACGCGCAGGAGCACGAGACCATCGACATGGACCGGTCGCTGCTGGAGAACATGCGCTCCGCGGCCCCGGACAGCACCGACACCGAACTGCGCCGCATCCTCGGGGCGTTCCTCTTCTCCGGCGACGCCGTCGACCAGCGCTCGGGCACGCTCTCCGGTGGCGAGCGGACCCGGCTGGCGATGGCCACGCTCGTCGTCTCCGGCGCCAACGTGCTGCTGCTCGACGAGCCGACGAACAACCTCGACCCGGCCAGCCGGGAGCAGGTGCTCGAGGCGCTGCGCACCTACGCCGGCGCGATCGTCCTGGTCACCCACGACGAGGGCGCGGTGCGCGCGCTGAACCCCGACAAGGTCATCATGCTGCCCGACGGCACCGAGGACGCCTGGAGCGAGGACCTCGCCGACCTGGTGGAGCTCGCTTAGCACTCCGTCGGCCTCCGGCCGACACCGCGGCCAGGTGCCGTGCCCCTGCCGCGACGAGCGCGTCCCTGGCGCTCGTGGGGGAGCCTCCGGCCCCCGCTCCCCGCGCCGCCTCGCGGGGGCGGCTCGCCGGGGCGCCGCGGCTCCGTGCCGCCCCCGGCCCCCGCGCCGCGCATCCGCGACCTTCCTCGGGGACCCTCCGGGCCCCGCTCGGAAGGTCCCCATTCATATGGCCGACGCCGGAACGTTGGGTGATCATGGGTTCGAGGGAGCCGTGGTCGACGGGACGGCGGCACCAGGGCGACAGCCAACAACTGGCCACCGCGCGGCCGGCAACTCCGGTGCCGGTGGGCCGGTGGCTGACACGGAGGGGAGCCATGGCCGACACGAGCACTGCGGACCTCGGCAAGGGCAAGCGGATCACCGGCGGGGACCGGTCCACGCTCGCCGACGAGCTGCGCAAGCGGTACGACGAGGGCGAGAGCATCCGGTCGCTGGCCACCTCGACGAACCGGTCCTACGGCTTCGTGCACCGGCTCCTGTCGGAGTCCGGGGCCTCGCTGCGCAGCCGCGGCGGGGCCAACCGGAATAGTAAGAAGAGTGAGTGACCTCGGGAACGAACCAGTCGGCCCAGCACCGCGCGGTCCGCGCCTGACGAGCATCAGCGAGGCAGGGGCGTGACCGCAGACCTCTCCAGCGCCTCCTCCGGCTACGTGCGGACGAGCCGTGACGGCGCCGTCCTCACCGTCACGCTCGACCGCCCGGACCAGCTGAACGCCCAGACGCCGGCCACCTGGTCGGCGCTGGCCGACGTCGGGGCCGCGCTCGACGACGACGTCCGCGTCGTCGTCGTGCGCGGCGAGGGCCGGGCCTTCTCGGCCGGCCTCGACCGCAGCATGTTCGACACCTCCTCCACCACGGGCGGCGGGCTCGGCGAGCTCGTCCGCCTGCCGGTGGCCGAGGCGCAGGAGCGCATCCGGGCCTACCAGGCCGGCTTCCGCTGGCTCCGGTCGCCGGGGGTCGTCTCGATCGCCGCGGTGCAGGGCCATGCCATCGGCGCGGGTGCCCAGCTGGCGCTCGCCTGCGACCTGCGGGTGTTCACCGAGGACGCGCAGCTGCGGCTGCCGGAGGTCACCCTCGGCCTGGTGCCCGACCTGACCGGGACGAGCACGCTCGTCGAGCTCGTCGGGTACTCGCGGGCGCTGGAGCTGTGCCTGACCGGGCGCGCGGTGGGGGCGGCGGAGGCGCGGGCGATCGGGCTGGCCACCGCCGTCGTGCCGGGTGCGGAGCTGGACGACGCCGTCGGTGACCTGACCGCGGCGCTGCTGGCCCCGCCGGCCGGGGCCAGCCGGGCGACCGCGGCGCTGGTGCGCTCCGCGGTGCGCAACGACTTCCCGACCCAGGACGCCGCCGAGCGGGCCGCCCAGGTGCAGCGCCTGCACGACCTCACCGGCGGCCGCTGATCGGTCGGCGGAACAACCGCCGTCGCGCCCCGGTTGGACGATCAGCCGGGGCGCGACCGGCGACGGAGGAGGTTCGGTGGACAGTCCCATGACCTCCATGGCGGCGATGCGGTCGTTCAAGCGCGACCCGTCGGTGACCGCACGGCGGCTGCCGAAGGGGACCGTCCGGCGGATCCTCGGCATCGCCCGGCCCTACCGGCGCGAGCTGACCAAGTTCCTGGTCCTGGTCGTCGGGTCCTCGATCATCGGGGTGATCACCCCCCTGCTGGCCGGGAACATCGTCAACCGGATCGCCGGGCTCGAGGGCACCGCAGCCGGCATCGTGCGGATCGCGCTGCTCATCGCCGGCCTCGCGGTCGTCGACGCCGGCATCTCGCTCGGCACCCGCTGGTACTCCGCCCGGATCGGCGAAGGCGTCATCTACGACCTCCGCAGCCAGGTGTTCGAGCACGTGCAGCGGATGCCGGTCGCCTTCTTCACCCGCACCCAGACCGGTGCCCTGGTCAGCCGGCTCAACAACGACGTCATCGGTGCCCAGCAGGCGTTCACCTCCACGCTCTCCGGCGTCGTCTCCAACGTCATCGGCCTGGTGCTCACCGCCGGCGTGATGCTCACGCTGTCCTGGCAGATCACCCTGCTGTCGCTGCTGCTGGTGCCGCTGTTCGTCCTGCCCGCCCGGCGCATCGGCAGCCGGCTGCAGGAGATCACCCGGGAGTCCTACTCCCTCAACGCCTCCATGAACGCGACGATGACCGAGCGGTTCAACGTCGCCGGCGCGCTGCTGGTCAAGCTCTTCGGCCGGCCCACCGCCGAGGCGGAGTCCTTCCGCGGCCGGGCCGCCCGGGTGCGGGACATCGGCGTGCTGTCGGCCATGTACGGCCGGACGTTCTTCACCGCCCTCACGCTGGTCGCCGCGCTGGCCACCGCGCTGGTCTACGGCCTCGGTGGCTGGCTGGCCTTCACCGGCACGCTGACCGCGGGCGACGTCGTCGCGCTGGCCCTGCTGCTGTCCCGCCTGTACGGACCGCTCACCGCGCTGGCGAACGTGCGGGTCGACGTCATGAGCGCGATGGTCAGCTTCGACCGCGTCTTCGAGGTCCTCGACCTGCCGCCGATGATCCGGCAGGCGCCCGACGCCGTCCCGGTGCCGGCCGACGACCGCTCGGTCGAGTTCGACGCCGTCTCGTTCAGCTACCCGGCGGGCGCGGACGTGTCGTTGCCGTCGCTGGAGGAGGTGTCGCTGCCCGAGCACGGCGGTCCGGTCGACGTCCTGCACGAGGTCAGCTTCCGGATCGAGCCCGGCCAGCTGGTGGCGCTGGTCGGTCACTCGGGTGCGGGCAAGTCGACCATCGCCAACCTCGTACCGCGGCTGTACGACGCCACCGGCGGCACGGTGCGGGTCGGGGGAGTGGACGTCCGGCAGGCGACCCTGGCCTCGCTCCGGGACGCGATCGGCGTGGTCAGCCAGGACGCGCACCTGTTCCACGACACCATCCGCGCCAACCTGCTCTACGCCCGCCCGGAGGCCTCGGACGAGCAGCTGTGGGACGCGCTGACCGGCGCCCGCATCGGCGACCTGGTGCGCTCGCTCCCCGAGGGGCTGGACACCGTGGTGGGCGACCGGGGGCACCGGCTCTCCGGCGGGGAGAAGCAGCGGCTAGCGATCGCCCGGGTGCTGCTCAAGGCGCCCGGGATCGTGATCCTGGACGAGGCGACCGCCCACCTGGACAGCGAGTCCGAGGCCGCGGTCCAGCACGCGCTGGACACCGCGCTGGCCGGCCGCACCTCGCTGGTCATCGCCCACCGGCTGTCCACCATCCGCAGCGCCGACCAGATCCTGGTGGTCGACGGCGGGCGGATCGTGCAGTCCGGGACGCACGAGGAGCTGCTCGCGCGGGGCGGCCGCTACGCCGACCTGTACCGCACCCAGTTCGCGCAGGAGGCGCGCGGTGCGGTCGTCGTCGGGTGACCGCACCGGAAACCGTGGCGCTGCGCTCATGGCCGGGCACGGGCTGTCGTGGGCGCTCGGGGGAGCGGTGAACGAGCAGTTGAGACGGCGTGTGACTCCGGCGGGTGGCGGACGAGCCGGGCCTTCCGACCACTAGCGTCACTCCTGTCCCAGGCGACCGCAGCCCGGGACACGTGACCGGGCTGGCGCGGTCACGAAGGAGCACAGCAGGCGTCGGACGAACCGGCGAACGCCAGCGAGGAGGAGACGTGACCGCAGCGCACCCGCAGGACTCCCAGATCCGTTCGCTCTACGCCCAGTTCATCGACGGGTGGAACCGGCGCAGCGGCGCGGCGGTGGCGGCCGGGTTCGCCGACGACGGGGACATCATCGGGTTCGACGGCACCCACCACCGCGGCCGGCTCTCCATCGCCGCCGACCTCCGCCAGGTCTTCGGTTCCCACCAGACCCCCGCCTACGTCGCGGTGGTGCGCTCGGTGCGTCCGGTCGGCGACGGGGTCGCGATGCTCACCGCGCACGCCGGGATGATCCCGGCCGGCGGCAGCGACCTCGACCCGGAACTGAACGCCGTCCACACCATGGTCGCCGTCGACGAGGGGCGGGGCCGTTGGCGGATCTCGCTGTTCCAGGCGACCCCCGCGGCCTGGCACCAGCACCCGGAGGCCCGCGAGGAGCTCACCGAGGAACTGCGCGGGCTGCTCATCCCGCAGTGAGCGGGGTCAGGGGACGGTGGCGTCGACCGTGACGACGTCGACCTGCTCCACGACCGCCTTGCCGCCCACCCGGCTGACGTCGGCGACGATCCCGCCGGAGACCTCCAGCGCGACGGCCATCGCCGCCGGCGGGCCGACGGCGCGGACGTCGTAGGGGGCGCTCAGGGGCTGCCCGTCGATGCGCAGGTCGCCCGGGGTCCCCGTGACCGCGCTCGACGCGATCACCCGGACGCCGTCGACCTGCAGGGCCTCCGCGCCGGCGCCGCGCAGCTCCTGGATGGCGCCGAGGATCACCGACGCCGGTACCGCCCCGTCGGTGTCCTGGATCGTGATCCGCAGGCCCGGACCGGTGGCCGGGAGGGTGCCGGCGAGGATGCCGATCGCCTCGGCTCGGGACCGGGCCTCCTCGAGCGCGCTGCCGGACTGCTCCTGGCCGCTGCTCAGGTCCTCGAAGGTCTGGCGCGTCGCGCCGATCTGCCGCCGCAGCGCCTCCTCGCGGGCGTTCAGGTCGTCGAGGATGAGCACGAGCTCCTCCTCGCGCAGCACGTCCTGGTCCTCCGGCTCGGCGGTGCTCCGGATCTGGACGGTGAGCGCGAAACCCAGCGCGACGGTCAGCCCGGCGGTGGCCAGCGCGGCGACGGGGCGTCTCCACCGACGGCGGGACCCTGACCCTCCAGTGGAGGTCGAGGGTTCTGTGGCGGTAGGCGGTGCGTCCGGGCCAGTGACGGGCTGCGGTGCCTGCGCCGTCGGCTCCGACGACCGACGGGCTGCCGGCTCGGATGCCGGGTCCGGCACCGCGTCGGTCGTCGGCTCGCGCTCCATCGGCTCCACAGTAGGTCAGCTGCCCGGAGGGGGTGACCCGCTCGCCGTCGCGTCGCGGCGCAGCTCTTCGTGGTGGGTGCGGAGGGCGTGCAGCACGGCCCGGTTGACGACCCAGTAGAGCGCGACCAGGAGCAGCGCGACGAGGAGCAGGGGCAGGACCAGACCGACCAGGGAGATCACCGCGGTCACGCTAGCGGTCGGTCAGGCGCCCGGGTGGGTGGCGTCGTACCGGTCGAGCAGGATGGCGGCGATCCGGTCGTCGGGCAGCAGGGGAGCGGTGACGACGTCGGCCCCCGCTCCGCCCAGCTTGTCGTGGAAGTGCCCGGGCGCCAGCAGGTAGGACGCGACCACCACGGTGGTGGCGCCCGCGGCCCGGGCCGCTGCGACGGCGTCGGGGACCGCCGGGCGGGCCGCGGAGCCGTAGCCGGTCGTGACCGGCCCGCCCCACGACTCCTGGACCAGCGCCGCGGTGCGCTCCACGTCGGCGACCGAGCGCGGGTCGCTGGAGCCGGCCGCGGCGAGCACGACGGCGGTCCGCGGGTCGTCGGGGTCCGCACCGGCCTGCACGAGCCGGTCGCTCAGCACCGCCGCCAGCCGGGGGTCGGGGCCGAGCGGCCGGGCCGCGACGGTCCCGGGCGCCGACGCCACGGCCTGGGCGATGTCCACGTGCACGTGGTAGCCGCCGGACAGCAGCAGCGGGACGACGACCGCCGGCCGCCCGTCGGCCGACAGCCCGGCGACGACGTCGACGACGGTGGGTGGCTGCACGTCGACGAAGGCCGCGGTGGTCACCAGCCCCGGGCGCTGGGCACGGGCGGCGAGGGCCAGCTCGGCGATCAGCCGTCGCCCGGTGGGGTTGCGGGTGCCGTGCGCGCAGGCGACCAGGACGGGCTCGGTCACGGCGCCCACGTGGTCACAGGCTGCGCATCCGGCCACCGTCGATGGCCACCATCGTCCCGGTGACGTAGGAGGCGGCGGGGGAGAGCAGGAAGGCCGCGACCCGGCCGAACTCCTCGGGGGTCCCGGGCCGCCCCAGGGGGATGCCGGCAGCGCGCTCCGCCTGCGCCTCGGCCGACCGGGCGGCGTCCCCCTGCGGCTCCTCCGTGGCGATCGTCCCCGGCAGCAGCCCGACGACCCGGACGCCCCGGGGCCCGAGTTCGTCCGCCAGCGCCTTCGCCGTCATGGCCAGGCCCGGCCGGAGACCGTTCGAGATGCCCAGGCGTCTCTTGGGCTCGCGCACCGAGGTCGAGAGCACCAGGCCGATCGCCGCGCCCGGACCGAGGACGGGGACGAGGGCGCGGACCAGCCGGATCGTGCCCAGCAGCAGGGACTCGACCGCATCGCGCCAGTCGTCCTCGGCCACCTCCAGCACGCTGCCCTGGGTGGGGCGGCCGACGGAGACGAGCGCGCCGTCGAGCCGGCCCAGCCGGGTGGTGCCCTCCGCCACGAGCGCGTCCGCCGACCCCGGGTCGCCGAGGTCGGCCTGCGTCCCGTGGGCGCGTGGCGGCCCACCCAGCTGGTCGACGGCACGTGCCACGCCGTCGGCCGACCTGGCGCTGACCAGGACCCGGGCCCCCTCGTCGACGAGGGCCCGGGCGGCCGCGAACCCCAGCCCCCGGCTCGCGCCGGTGAGCAGGAATCCGCGACCACCCAGGCCCAGGTCCATCAGCGGGTCCTCAGCCGTCCGTCGGTCAGGCGGCCGAGCCGCGCAGCGACCGGAGGACGTACTGCATGATCCCGCCGTTGCGGTAGTAGTTCGCCTCGCCGGGGGTGTCGATCCGGACGCGCGCGTCGAACTCCACGTCGCCGGCCTTCACCTTCACCGTCCGGGGCACCGAGCCGTCGTTCAGCGCGGTGATCCCGGTGATGGTGAACTCCTCGTCGCCGGAGAGGCCGAGCGACTCCCGGTTCTCGCCCTCGGGGAACTGCAGCGGCAGCACGCCCATGCCGATGAGGTTGGAGCGGTGGATGCGCTCGTAGCTCTCGGCGATGACGGCCTTGACGCCCAGCAGCGCCGTGCCCTTGGCGGCCCAGTCGCGCGAGGACCCGGAGCCGTACTCCTTGCCGGCCAGCACGACCAGCGGGATGCCGGCGTCGATGTAGGCGCGCGAGGCGTCGTAGATCGTCGTCGTCTCGCCGGTCAGGTGGTTCTTGGTGACGCCACCCTCCGTGCCGGGCACCAGCTGGTTGCGCAGCCGGATGTTGGCGAAGGTGCCGCGGATCATGACCTCGTGGTTCCCGCGGCGCGAGCCGTAGGAGTTGAAGTCGCGACGGTCCACACCGTGCTCGCGCAGGTACTTCCCGGCGGGGCTGTCGGCCTTGATGGAGCCGGCCGGCGAGATGTGGTCGGTCGTCACCGAGTCGCCGAGCACCGCGAGGGTGCGGGCGCCGGAGATGTCCTCGACCGGGGCCGGCTCGGCCGGCATGCCCTCGAAGTACGGAGGACGCCGCACGTAGGTGCTGTCCTCGGCCCACTCGAAGGTGTCACCGGTGGGCGTGGGCAGGTTCTGCCACTGCTCGGTGCCGGCGAACACGTCCTCGTAGCTGCGGCCGAACTGCTCCGCGGAGACGGCGTGGTCGATGACCCGCTGGACCTCCTGCGGCGAGGGCCAGATGTCGCGCAGAAAGACGTCGTTGCCGTCCTGGTCCTGACCGAGCGGGTCGTTGTTCAGGTCGACGTCCATGGAGCCGGCCAGCGCGTAGGCGATGACCAGCGGCGGGGACGCCAGGTAGTTCATCTTGACGTCGGGGTTGATCCGGCCCTCGAAGTTGCGGTTGCCCGAGAGCACCGAGACGACGGCGAGGTCGGCCTCGTTCACCGCGGCCGAGACCGGCTCCGGGAGCGGGCCGGAGTTGCCGATGCAGGTGGTGCAGCCGTAGCCGACCAGGTAGAAGCCCAGCTTCTCCAGGTACGGGGTGAGCTCGGCCTTCTCGTAGTAGTCCATGACGACCTTTGACCCGGGGGCCAGCGTCGTCTTCACCCACGGCTTGCTGGTCAGGCCCCGCTCGACGGCGTTCTTGGCCAGCATGGCCGCGCCGATCATCACCTGCGGGTTGGAGGTGTTGGTGCAGGAGGTGATCGCGGCGATCACGACGGAGCCGTGGTCGACCTCGGTCTCCGTGCCGTCCTCCATGACGACCTTGGTGGGCTTCCGCGGCCGCTCGGCCACGGCGTGCCCGTCGACGTGGTGCGGCTGGCCTTCGGCGCCGTTGCCGCTCGTCGACGGGGCCGCCGGGTCGGAGGCCGGGAAGGACTCCGCCGAGGCCTCGTCGACCGCGGAGATCACGCCGTAGGGCTGCTCGTTCCCCGGGACGCCGGGCTTGCGGTCCTCGCCACCGGTCTCGTCGGCGGCCACGTAGTCGATCAGCGCCTCGCGGAAGGCGGGCTTGGCGTCGGTGATCGCGACGCGGTCCTGCGGGCGCTTGGGGCCGGCGATCGAGGGGACGACGGTCGCCAGGTCCAGCTCGAGGTACTCGGAGAAGACCGGCTCGCGGGACGGGTCGTGCCAGAGGCCCTGCTCCTTGGCGTAGGCCTCGACGAGGGCGACCTGCTCCGTGGAACGGCCGGTGAGCTGGAGGTAGGTGATGGTCTCCTCGTCGATGGGGAACATCGCCGCGGTGGAGCCGAACTCCGGGCTCATGTTGCCGATCGTGGCGCGGTTGGCCAGCGGCACCGCGGAGACGCCCTCGCCGTAGAACTCGACGAACTTCCCGACCACGCCGTGCTGGCGCAGCATCTCGGTGATGGTGAGGACGAGGTCGGTCGCGGTGGCGCCGTCCGGGAGCTGCCCGGAGAGCTTGAAGCCGACGACGCGCGGGATGAGCATCGACACCGGCTGGCCGAGCATCGCGGCCTCGGCCTCGATGCCGCCGACGCCCCAGCCCAGGACGCCCAGGCCGTTGACCATCGTGGTGTGCGAGTCGGTGCCCACGCAGGTGTCGGGGTAGGCGACGACGCGGTCGCCCTCCGGGCGGGGGAAGACCACGCGGGCCAGGTGCTCGATGTTGACCTGGTGGACGATGCCGGTGCCGGGCGGGACGACCTTGAAGTCGCTGAAGGCGCCCTGGCCCCAGCGCAGGAACTGGTAGCGCTCGCCGTTGCGCTCGTACTCGATCTCGACGTTGCGCTGGAACGAGTCCTCGGTGCCGAAGATGTCGGCGATCACCGAGTGGTCGATGACCAGCTCGGCCGGGGCGAGCGGGTTGATCTTCTGCGGGTCGCCGCCGAGCTCCGCCATGGCCTCGCGCATGGTGGCGAGGTCGACGATGCAGGGGACGCCGGTGAAGTCCTGCATGACCACGCGGGCCGGGGTGAACTGGATCTCCTGGTCGGGCTCGGCCGACGGGTCCCAGTTCGCGATCGCCCGGATGTGGTCGGCGGTGATGTCCGCGCCGTCCTCGGTGCGCAGGAGGTTCTCGAGGAGGACCTTCAGGCTGAAGGGCAGCTTCTCGGAGCCCTCGACCGCGTCGAGCCGGTAGATGTCGTAGTCGGTGCCGTCGACGCTGAGCGTCGACCGGGCTCCGAAGCTGTCCTTGCTGGCTGCCACTTGTCTGCGCCTACCCCTCGTGGTTCATCACGCTTCGTTGACCACCCCCCATCATCCCAGCTCGCGCGCGGGAGCACCGAGTCAGGCGACCCTTCCCTCACCCGGTGACCTGTGTCACCCCCGGGGAACGCCGCTGGTGCTGGTCCGTTCCGGCGAGCACTACGTCGTCGACACGCTGCTCGGGTGCGGCGTGCGCCTGCGCCGTCGTCCTGCTCCTCCCGCCGGCCGGGCGGCCGGTGCGCGCGGGCACCCGCCGCGCGGCCCTACCGTGGCGGGCGTGACCGGCGCCGTCCCCGAACCCCTGCCCGGCTGGCTGACCGCCGCCTCCCGGATCACCGCGCTCACCGGCGCGGGCATCTCCACCGACAGCGGCATCCCCGACTACCGGGGGCCGAACGGGGTCTGGACCCGCGATCCGGACGCCGAGAAGCTCGTCACGCTGTCGTACTACGTGCGCGACCCCGACATCCGGCGCCGGGCCTGGCTCATGCGCCGGGACATGGGCGCGCTGGACGTGCGCCCCAACGCCGGTCACGCGGCGCTGGTGGACCTGGAGCGCCAGGGCCGGCTGCGCACGCTGATCACCCAGAACGTCGACGGGCTGCACCAGGCCGCCGGGTCGGACCCGGAGCGGGTGCTGGAGATCCACGGCACCGTGCACGAGGTGGAGTGCCTGGGGTGCCGCGATCGGACCCCGATGCAGGAGGCGCTGGACCGGGTGGCGGCGGGCGAGCCCGACCCCGCCTGCCGGGTCTGCGGCGGCATCCTCAAGTCGGCGACGATCAGCTTCGGGCAGCTGCTCGACCCGGCGGTGATCGACGCCGCCGCGGCGGCCGCCACCGACTGCGACGTCCTCCTCGCCGTCGGCACCTCCCTGACCGTGCACCCCGCGGCCGGCCTCGTCGACGTCGCGGTGCGGTCCGGCGCCCGCGTCGTCGTGGTGAACGCGCAGCCCACGCCCTACGACGACGTCGCCGACCTCGTCGTCCGCGAGCCGATCGGCACCGCGCTCCCGCGGCTGGTCGCGGCCGGCTGACGCCGTCCTGGCTCACCGCAGCGGGTCCTGGCTCACCACCGACCGTGAGCCAGGACCCGTGATGATCAGGTGACCTGATCGTCGCCGGGCGACGGCTCGTCCTCACCACTGCCGACCGATAGCGTGACGGGGACCACCTCTTCGGCCGGCCCGGTGCCGGCCCAGCACCTCCGGGAGCCGGCATGCGCGTCCCCCTCACCAGTCGCGACTTCCTCGACCGGGCCGAGCTGGTCTACGGCGACCGCGTCGGCATCGTCGACGAGCCGGCGCAGCCCGCGCCGTCGCTCGGCGACGTCACCTACCGCGAGGTGGCCCGGCGGGGCCGCGCCCTGCAGGCCGGCCTCGACGCCCTGGGCATCGGCGAGGGGGAGCGGGTGGCGATCGTCAGCCACAACTCGGCCCGGCTGCTCGAGCTGCTCCTGTCCGTGCCGTCGTCGGGCCGGGTCGCGGTGCCGATCAACTTCCGGCTGCAGCCCGAGGAGGTCGAGTACATCGTCGGGCACTCCGGCGCCCGGGTGCTGCTGGTCGACCCCGAGCTGGAGGCCTCGCTCAAGGGCGTGCGCGCCGAGCACCGGTTCGGGACGGGGGAGGAGTACGAGCAGCTGCTCCGCTTCGACACCGAGCCGCGGCCGTGGTCCGAGCCGGACGAGGACGCCACGGCCACCATCAACTACACCAGCGGGACGACGGCGCGGCCCAAGGGCGTGCAGATGACCCACCGCAACATCTGGGTCAACGCGGTCACCTTCGGCATGCACATGCAGGTCAGCGACCGCGACGTCTACATGCACACCCTGCCGATGTTCCACTGCAACGGCTGGGGCCTGCCCTACGCCATGGCCGGGGTCGGCGCCCGCCAGGTGGTGATCCGCAAGGTCGACGGCGCGGAGATCCTGCGACGGGTCGACCAGCACGGCGTGACGCTGATGGCCGGGGCCCCGGCGGTCTGGAACGCCGTCCTCGAGGCCGCCGCGGACTGGGACGGCGAGATCCCCGGGCGCGACCGGGTGCGGATCATCGTCGCCGGTGCGCCGCCGCCGTCCCGGACGATCGCCCGCGTCGAGGCCGAGCTCGGGTGGGAGTTCAACCAGATCTACGGCCTGACCGAGACCGCGCCCCTGCTCACCATCAACCGGCCGCGCGCCGAGTACGACGACCTCGACGCCGAGGAGCGCGCCAAGCGGCTGTCCCGCGCGGGTGCGCCGTCGATCGGCACCCGGATGTCGGTGAGCGACACCGGTGAGGTGCTGGCGCGCAGCAACACCGTGCTCGCCGGCTACTGGGAGAACCCGGACGCCTCGGCGGAGGCGCTGGAGGACGGCTGGTTCCACACCGGGGACGGGGGGAGCATCGACGACGAGGGCTACGTCGCCATCTCCGACCGCAAGAAGGACGTGATCATCACCGGTGGGGAGAACGTCTCCTCGATCGAGGTGGAGGACGTCGTCTTCGGTCACCCGGCGGTCGCGGAGGTCGCCGTCATCGGGATCCCCGACGAGAAGTGGGGGGAGATGGTGACCGCGATCGTCGTCCTGGCCGAGGGGGAGCAGGCCACGGAGGCCGACATCATCGCCCACTGCAAGGCCCGCCTCGCCGGGTACAAGGCCCCCAAGCGCGTCGAGTTCCGCGACGAGCTCGCCCGCACCGCCACCGGCAAGATCCAGAAGTTCAAGCTGCGGCAGGACTTCTGGGCCGGCTCGGAACGCCAGGTCAACTGAGCCCGCGGATCCCACCGCGACCTGCCCGCGGCGTCCGCGAGGGGAGGGTTCACCCGCTCGGGCGTTCCCACCCTTCGGGGTGAGGCGTCCTCAACGGTCCCGCCCCGCCGTCCGATGCCTCCACGGGGCGCCCGTCCGGGCGTCCCGTGGACGTCGGGAAGAGGCAGGTCGTGGGCAGCGGAACGCGGACGAGCACGGTGCGGGGCGGTACCGGCTCCCTCTCCGGGGCGATCGGGCGCGGCAGCGGCCGGGCAGCGCTGCGGGCGGCCGCCACGGTCCTCGTCGCCGCGGTGGCGATCGGGTTCACCCCGTCGACCGCCGGCGCCGCGCCGCGGAGCCCCAGCGACGCCGAGCTGAGCGCGGCCGAGCAGGCGAAGGCCGAGGCCGCCGACCGGGTCGGGGCCATCAGCGCGCAGCTGGCGCAGGCGCGGGCCGGCGTCGAGACCGCCCACCAGGCGGCGCTGATCGCGCTGCAGGACTACGAGGACAAGCAGGCCGCGTACGACACTGCCCGGAACGAGGCCGACGCCGCCGCCGCTGCGGCGGCCCAGGCGGCCGCCGACCTGCAGCAGGGCCGCGACGACGTCGCCTCGTTCGCGCGGGTCAGCTACATGCAGGGCTCCACCGCTCCGGGCATCACCGCGCTGCTCAGCTCCGGCGGGCCGGCCGAGCTGATCGAGCGCTCCGCGCTGCTCGACGCCGCGGGCGTGAACCGCATCGAGGTCGTCGCCGAGCTCACCGTCCTGGGGGTGCAGGCGGAGACCGCCGAGACGCTCGCCCGGGAGACCGCCGAGCAGGCCGCCACCGTGCACCGGGAGGCGGCCGACCTGCTGGCGAGCGCGCAGTCCCAGGAGGTCTCCGCGCGCAGTCAGGCGGCCGCGCTCGACGCCCAGGAGGACGGTCTCCAGGCCGAGCTCCAGCAGGCGCAGCAGGTCCTGTCCGGCCTCGCGGAGGCCCGGACCGCCGCAGAGGAGGCCGCCGCACTGGAGGTCGCCGCACGGGTCGCCGCGGCCCGGCAGGCCGCCGCGCCGGTGCCGGCGCCAACCGCTGCCCGGCCCGCACCCGCACCGGCGCCGGTCACGCCCAAGCCCACGCCCGTCCGTCCCACCGGCGGCACGGCCGGCGCGCCCTCGACGTCGGCGGCCGCGACCGCCATCGCCGCGGCGCGGACGCAGATCGGCGTGGCCTACTCGTGGGGCGGCGGCGGGAGTAACGGCCCGAGCTACGGGATCGCGCCGGACACCCAGGTCTTCGGCTTCGACTGCTCGGGGCTCACCCAGTACGCCTACGCCCGCGCCGGGATCGCCATCGGCGGGACCAGCCGCGACCAGTGGTGGCTCAACCGCAGCAAGCAGGTGGCGACCGGCGACCTGCAGCCCGGCGACCTGCTGTTCTGGGGCGGCGACCGGAGCGACTACATGTCCATCACGCACGTCGCGATCTACATCGGCGGCGGGCAGGTGATCGAGGCGCCGGACCGCGGCAAGCAGGTGACCATCGCGACCGCGCGCACCTCGAGCAGCACGTACTTCGGCGCGGTGCGACCGAGCGCGTGAGCCTCCGGCGCTGACGAACGGGCACGGGAGGCACGAAGAGGCGTCGGGCAGCCACGGGGGGAGCTGCCCGACGCAGTCGAGAGGCTAGCAGCCCGGAGCCCCCGCGGGCAGGGGTCACGACGCCGCTGCTCAGTCGGCGATCGCGGCGGCCGCGCGCCGCCTGTGTCGCCGGGACGTGGTCCCGCCGGATTCGTGTAGGACACTGGGCAGGGGCCGGCACGACACCGCCCCGTCGACGGCAGCCCGAGCCGGGCAGTCGCGGCCCGGCACGACCAGGGAGCCACGTGTCCAGCGCTGCCAGCACTCCGATCGAGAGCGCACCCGCCCACCCGCAGGGGCCCGTGCCGCCCTCGGTCGACGCCGCCCGGCTGGAACGGGTCCTCTTCGAGATCAAGCGCGTGATCGTCGGTCAGGACCGGCTGGTGGAGCGGATGCTCGTCGCGCTGCTCGCCCGGGGCCACGTGCTGCTGGAGGGCGTGCCCGGCGTCGCGAAGACCCTGGCGGTCGAGACGCTGGCGAGGGTGGTGGGCGGCAGCTTCGCCCGCCTGCAGTTCACCCCCGACCTGGTGCCCGCCGACATCCTCGGCACCCGCATCTACAAGGCCGGCCAGGACGCCTTCGACACCGAGCTCGGCCCGGTGTTCGCCAACTTCGTGCTCACCGACGAGATCAACCGTGCGCCGGCCAAGGTGCAGTCGGCGTTGCTGGAGGTCATGGCCGAGCGGCAGGTCTCCATCGGCGGCGTCACGCACAAGTTGCCCGACCCGTTCCTCGTGCTGGCCACGCAGAACCCGATCGAGAGCGAGGGCGTCTACCCGCTGCCCGAGGCGCAGCGCGACCGCTTCCTCATGAAGGTGCTGGTCGACTACCCCTCCGCCGAGGAGGAGCGCGAGATCATCTACCGGATGGGCGCCGAGCCGCCGGTGCCCGAGACGGTGCTCGCGCCCGGCGAGCTGCGCCGGCTGCAGCGGACCGCCTCCCAGGTCTTCGTGCACCACGCGCTGGTCGACTACGTCGTCCGGCTGGTGGTGGCCACCCGCTCGCCGCGGGAGCACGGCATGGACGACGTCGCCGGCTGGGTGTCCTACGGGGCCAGCCCGCGCGCCTCGCTCGGCCTGATCGCCGCCAGCCGCGCGCTCGCCCTGGTGCGGGGCCGCGACTACGTGCTGCCGCAGGACGTCCTCGACGTCACCGCGGACGTGCTGCGCCACCGCCTCGTGCTCTCCTACGACGCGCTGGCCGACGGCGTGCCGGCCGACCACATCGTCAAGCGGATCGTGCAGACGGTCCCGCTGCCGCAGGTGGCGCCCCGGCAGGGCGCCTCCGGTGGCGGCCCCGGGGTCCCGGGTGGGCCCTCGGTGCCGCCCGGTCAGGGCGGCCCGTTCTTCGGCCCGCCGCAGGGCATGCCCAACGGCGGTGCGTGGGGGCAGGGTGGTCCGCAGGCCCCGGGTGGTCGGCAGTACGGCCCCGGCCCGCAGCACGCCGGTCCGCAGGGCCCGCATCAGCAGGGGCCGGGCGGTCCGGATGCCGGCCACCACGGCGGCGCCTCGGCCGCCGGCGGCTCGAACGGCTCCGGGCCCGGGTCGCAGCAGACGTGATCCGACGCCGTCGCCGCGAGGAACCGCCTCCGGCCGCGCCCGAGCACCCCGGCCTGCTGCTGCACCCGGCGACGCCCGGCTCGACGCCCGGCTCGGCGGCCGACGGGGGCGGCGACGACGGCGCGCCACCGCGGTTCACCGACGGCCCGGCCGACGTGCTGCTCCGCCGGCTGGAGCTCACCGTGCGCCGCCGGCTCGACGGCCTGCTGCAGGGCGACCACCTGGGCCTGGTGCCCGGCTCCGGCAGCGAGGCCGGCGACTCGCGGACCTACCACGCCGGCGACGACGTCCGGCGGATGGACTGGCCGGTGACCGCCCGCACGCAGGTGGCCCACGTCCGCGAGACGATCGCCGACCGCGAGCTCGAGACCTGGGCGGTGGTCGACCTGTCGGCCAGCCTCGACTTCGGCACCGCGAACTGCCAGAAGCGCGACCTGGCGATCGCCGGGCTCGCCGCCGTCGGCCACCTCACCGTGCACGGCGGCAACCGGCTCGGCGCCGTCGTCACCACGGGGGAGCGGGTCGACCGCTACCCGGCGATGCCCGGCCGGCTGGCCGCCGAGCGGCTGCTCCGCTCGGTGGTGGCCACCCCGCGGGCCCAGAGCGGCCGCCGTGGCGACCTCGCGGCGGCGCTGGAGACGCTGCGCCGGCCGCTGCGCCGGCGCGGGCTGGTCGTGGTGATCTCCGACTTCCTCGGCGACAGCGACTGGGAGCGGCCGCTGCGCGGCCTGGGCACCCGCCACGAGCTGCTCGCCGTCGAGGTCGTCGACCCCCGGGAGCTGGAGCTGCCCGACGTCGGGCTGCTCACCGTGGTGGACCCCGAGACCGGTCAGACGCTCGAGGTGCCGACCGGGGACGCCGAGTTCCGCGCCCGCTACGCCGAGGGCGCCGCCGCCCAGCGCGAGCGGGTGGCCGCGGCGCTGCGCCGGGCGGGCGCCGGGCACCTGCAACTGCGGACCGACCGTGACTGGCTCATGGACGTCGTCCGCTTCGTCGCCGAACGCCGGCGTGCCGGCAACGGAGGGGCCTCCCGATGACCTTCCAGTCCCCGTGGTGGCTGCTGGCCCTGCTGGTGGTCGCCCTGCTGGTGGCCGTCTACGTGGTGATGCAGCTGCGGCGCAAGGCCTACGCGGCCCGGTTCACCAACGTGTCGCTGCTGAGCTCGCTGGTGCCCAAGCGGCCCGGCTGGAAGCGGCACCTGGCGTTCGGGGTGGTCGCGCTGGGCCTGGCCACCCTGGTCGTGTCCCTGGCCGTGCCGAGCACCGAGGTGCGGGTGCCGCGGGAGCGGGCGACCGTGGTGATGGCCGTCGACGTGTCGCTGTCCATGGAGGCCGAGGACGTCGAGCCCACCCGGTTCCGGGCGATGCAGCGGGCGGCCACCGAGTTCGTCGACGTGCTCCCCGAGCGGATCAACCTGGGCCTGGTGACCTTCGCCGGGACGGCCACCACCGTGGTCCCGCCGACGACGGACCGCGCGCAGGTGGCGACCGCGATCGAGAACCTCGACCTCGCCGAGGCCACCGCGATCGGCGAGGCGGTGTTCACCTCGCTGGCGGCCATCGAGAACTTCCAGACGTCGCTGGAGAGCAACGGCCAGGAGCCGCCGCCGGCGCGGATCGTGCTGCTGTCCGACGGCACCAACACCGTCGGCCGGGACAACACCCAGGCCGTCGAAGCCGCCCGTGCGGCGGGGGTGCCGGTCTCCACCATCGCGTTCGGCACCGACTACGGGACGCTCGACATCGACGGCGAGCAGGTGCCGGTGCCGGTGGACCGGGGGGCGCTCGAGGAGATCGCCGACCAGACCGGCGGCAGTTTCAGCGAGGCCGCCAGCGCCGCGGAGCTGGAGCAGGTCTACTCCGACCTGGGCAGCCAGATCGGCTACACCACCGAGCCCAAGGACATCAGCCCGTGGTTCGTGCGGGCCGGCGTCCTGGCCGTGCTCGTCGGCGCGGTCCTCAGCCTGTTCTGGACCAACCGCCTGATCTGAGCCGCGCGGTACCGCAGCAGTCCGCGCCGTCGACGGCGAGGACGGCTGCGACACCGCGGGGACGAGCCGCCGTGCGCGACCCGGTTCAGTGGGCCGGGTCGAGGACGAGCTTCCCGGTGGTGCGGCGGGCCAGCAGGTCCTGGTGGGCGTCCGCGACGCGCGACAGCGGGTAGCGGCCGCCGATCACCGGGTGCAGCTGCCCGTCGGCGACCTGCTGCAGCAGGTCGGTCATGGCCGCGTCCATCATCTGCGGCCGGGCCATGCAGTGCGCCAGCCAGAAGCCGATGACCGCACGGCTCTTCTGCATGAGCATGCCGGGGGGCACCGAGGGGGTCTGCTGGCGCGCGGCCATGCCGTAGGTGACCAGCCGGCCGAACGGCGCCAGGGCGGACAGCGAGCCGGAGAAGACGTTGCCGCCGGTCATCTCGAGCACGATGTCGACCGGCTTGCCGCCGTTGGCCTCCCGCAGGGCCCCGGTGAACTGCTTCGGGTCGTCGTCGGCGAGCGCGGGGTCGACGGTGGCGTGCGCGCCGAGCTCCTCGGCGAGCGTCCGCTTCTCCGGGCTGGAGGCGGTGGCGATGACCCGGCCGGCGCCCCAACGGCGGGCGAGCTGGATGGCCAGCGAGCCGACCCCGCCGGCCCCGGCGATGACGACGACGCTCTCGCCCTCGGCCAGGTGCGCGCTGGTGCGCAGCAGGTGCCAGGCGGTGCTGCCCTGCAGCACCAGCGACAGGGCCTGCTCGTCGCTGACGCCGTCGGGCACCGGCCAGGTGAGGACGTCGTGCGCGGCCACCTTCTCGGCGTACCCGCCGCCGTCGAGCAGGCCGACGACCCGCTGACCGCCCCCGACCGGGGTGCCGACGAACTCCGCGCCCGGGACGAGCGGCAGCTTCTGCTCGGCCAGGTAGGAGTTCTCGATCTGGTGGGTGTCGGCGAAGTTCACGCCGGCGGCGGAGACGTCGTAGAGCTTCTGGCCGGGGCCGGCCTCCGGCTCCGGGATGTCGACGACGTCCAGGACCTCGGGCCCGCCGAAGCGGGTGATCTGCACAGCACGCATGCCCGGAGGCTAGAGCAGCCACCCTGCGGGCGATCGGCGGTGGGAGAGTGGCCGACGGACCGCGACCCGACGAGGGTCAGGTTTCGCGGCGGATGCCGGGGCAGGAGGCCCGTGGCTCCTTGCCCCGGGGTGGCGATCAGCCGTTGTAGGACGGGAGGACGTCGAGGACCCAGGTCACGCCGACGCGGTCGGTGGCCATCCCGTACAGCGGCGCGTAGCCGGCGGGAGCGAGCCGTGCGCGGACCGTCCCGGCTCGACGAGCGCCGTCCAGTACGCGGTGATCTCCTCGGTGTCGGTGCCGCGCACCGAGATGTAGAAGTCCAGTGCCTCGCGGGCCTGCTGCGACCGGGTCAGCCCCCGCACTCCGACGGGCCCACGCTTCACGCCCCGACCGCTGCCGGGCGGCGACCTCGCCACCTTCGTGGGCGCCACCTTCAAGGGCAGCGCCAGGGGGATGGGCGCCTGGCCGTGCACCGGCACCGTCGAACTCGGGCTGCCGGCCGCCCGGGTGGCACCGTTCGCCTACGACGGCCTCGTCGAGCCACTGGACACCGGCCGCTGCCGGCTCACACTCGGCGCCTGGTCCTGGGTCGGCATCGCCGCTGCCGTCGCCCGCTACGACACCGACGTCCTCGCTCCCAGGCCGCCGGCCCGCGCAGAGGCCTTCCGGACGTTGTCCGACCGATTCGCCGCGGCCGCCTCCGACGGCACTCCGCCCTGGGCGACCCGGCCGCCCCCGACCGTCGGTCCGCGCCGCCTCCTGGTCGCTGCTGACGGGTCGCCCGTACCAGCGTCACGGGGACCGCCGGACGGGTCCGGTCCGCCTGCGACGGCTCCGCGCCGATGTCAGTCGGACGACTCCCGGTGGTGGGGTCGGCATGGACCACGCCCGGCCGAGTCGTCGTGGAGCGCCTGGCCACCACCGGCCCCAGGCTCGGGGACGTCGATGACGTCAGGGCCTCGGGCACGCCGACCGGTTCATCGGCTGATGGGGCGCTGCGACAGCACGCGAGGGGTGGGCGACCCGTCGGGGGCGCCCACCCCTCGCAGCAGTGCACGCTGTCGCGGGCTCGCAGACCTCAGGCGGTCTGCGCCTCGCGGCGCGGCAACACCCAGCCGGGCCGCACGAAGTGGCACGTGTAGCCGTACGGGTACTTCTGCAGGTAGTCCTGGTGCTCATCCTCGGCCTCCCAGAACGGGCCGGCCGCCGTCACCTCGGTGACCACCTTGCCGGGCCACAGCCCAGAGGCGTCGACGTCGGCGATGGTGTCCTCGGCGACGCGCTTCTGCTCGTCGCTCAGGTAGAAGACGGCGGAGCGGTAGCTGCGTCCCACGTCGTTGCCCTGCCGGTCCAGCGTCGACGGGTCGTGGATCTGGAAGAAGAACTCGAGCAGCTCCCGGAACGAGATCACGTCGGGGTCGAAGACGATCTCGACCGCCTCCGCGTGGTCTCCGTGGTTCCGGTAGGTGGCGTTCGGGGTGTCACCTCCCGAGTAGCCGACGCGGGTGCTGATCACTCCCGGGCGCTTGCGCAGCAGGTCCTGCGCACCCCAGAAGCAGCCGCCGGCCAGGATCGCCGTCTCAGTGGTCATGGTTGCCCCTCTTCCCTTGCGATGGACGCGGCAGGAGAACACCGCGACGGGCCCGTGTGTTTCCGCGCGAGTCCCCACCGCCGGGTGGGCTCGTGGGCGGCGGGGAAGGTCCGGTTCAGCGAGCGTCCGCCGTGGTGATCACACCGGACACACCCGGCGCGCGAGGGCCCTGGCGGGGCACTGGACGGACCGGCGTGACGTCAGTCGGACGACAGCCGGTGGTGGGTGTCGGCGAAGTTCACGCCGGCGGCGGAGACGTCGTAGAGCTGCTGGCCGGGGCCGGCCTCCGGCTCGGGTACGTCGACGACGTCGAGGACCTCGCGGCCACCGAAGCGGGTGATCCGCACGGCACGCATGCAAGAAGGTCATGGCTTCGCCCGCCAGGAGCACCTGAGGGCCGTCCACGTCGGCGCCGCGACGCATCGACGCGTAGGTCGGTGCCCTGGTCGCCACCATGGCCGGACGGGCTGACCGCTCAGCGCGGGGCCATCCGGAAGACCGGCCAGCCGATCTCGGTGCGCCAGGCGTCCGGGTCCGGTGTGTCGCGTGGGCCGACCAGGTAGGTCTCCCGCACCGGGCCGGCCACGGCCAGTGCGTTGGCCACCACCCAGGTGCCGAGTTCGCCGTAGGTGACGTCGATGTCGTCGTGCTCGCCGGCGTGGGTGGTGACGGCGAGCTCGACGGCCGGCAGGGTCACCGGGTGCACCCGACCGCTGCGCGGCGGCTCCGCCGTCGGCCGGTACACGAGAACGTGCCCGTGGCCGTCCTCGAACAGCGCGTTGTCGTAGAGCCCGCCCGGAGCACCGGTCGGCTCGTGGACGACCGCGTCCAGCTCGGCCATGGCGCCGGCGTACCAGGCGAGGACGGAGTCGAGGTCCACGTCGTCCTCCACGGCGGCCACCGTCGTCGCCGGGACCGCGCGGAGCTCGACCTCCAACGGGGCCGGCTCCGGTCGGAGCAGCCGGCGCAGCGACACCACCGCGGCGCGGGTCCGGTCCAGCTCCGACTCGAGTCGCTGCAGATGGTCGGCGACGAGAGCGGCACGGGTGCTCGGGTCGGGGGAGCGCAGGATGCGCTGGACGTCGGACAGCGGGACGTCGAGCTCCCGCAGCCGGTGGATGACCTGGGCGATCGGGATCTGATCCGCGCTGTAGTAGCGGTAGCCGGTCATGGCGTCCACGGTCGCGGGCTCGAGCAGCCCGGCGTCGTGGTAGCGGCGCAGCGTGCGCACGCTGAGGTGGGTCAGCCGGGAGAACTCGCCGATCGCCAGCATGCGTGCACTGTGCACCCTCTCCCCGGGGGAGAGTCCAGCGCTTGACCTTCCCGGTCCGGGAGCCCGCACCGTGGGGCCATGACCACACCGACCAGCATCCAGCCCGACCAGCTCCCCGCCACGATCCGGGACTACCTCGCTGCGCACGACGCCGGCGACGTGGATACCGCGCTGCGGGCCTTCACGCCGACCGCCGTGGTGGTCGACGACGGCGTCACCTACCGCGGGACCGAGGAGCTCCGCCGCTTCCTGGCCAAGGCCGGGGCCGAGTTCACGTACACCAGCACGCTCGTCGCTGCCGAGCGTTCCGACGACGCGCACTGGGTCGCCACCAAGCACCTGGAGGGGAACTTCCCCGGTGGCGTCGTCGACCTCCACTACCGCTTCGCGATGGACGGCGACCTCATCGCGGAGCTGGTCATCGCGCCATGACGACCGCGGCCTCGTCATCGTCGGCGTGCGCTGGGACGGGCCGCGCTGCGGGTGCCGGATGAGGTCGACGACCGGTCATCTGACGGATGTGCGTGGCCCGGTGCCCGGCGAGCATTCCGGCATGGCCTCGGACCAGGACGACCCGTCCACGACACCGCAGAGCAGGGAGCCGGCCTCGCTCATCGCCGTCCGCCAGCTGGCCGCGGAGCGACGGCAGCTCCGCGACTGCGACGACCGCCTCGTCTCGGCCGCCCGTATCCGTGCCGCCCGACGGCGAGGCCCGGTCGGGCAGGGCGGGACGAGGCAGTGACCGGCCGGACGGGCGGCCGCGAGCGCCCCGCCGTATCTGGAGCAGAGACCTCGTATCGGACCTCTACCTGGTGGGCCGGGACGCGGAGATCGACGCGCTCGATCGGCTGCTCCTCGATGTGCACCACCGCGGTGACCGACGCCCCTGGAAGAGGACGGGACGGCTCGGGGTGTCCCTGCCGGTAACGGTGACGAGGGCGATGCTCATCGCAGGCTGTCGCGGGCGAGGTCGAGCACGTCCTGCCGGCCCAGCCGAGTTCCGGTGGTGAACAGCTCGCCGAACCGTTCGGACCCTGTCGCCTCGCGGACGGCGGCCGCGAGCTCGTCGTCCCTGCGCATCGACGCCCACACCCGCAGGGCCGCGCGGCGGCGCAAGCCCTCGGACGCACCGACCAGCACGGCGGCCCGCTCGGAGTCCCGCTGGGCGAGGGCCAGTGACACAGCGCCGTCCAGGACCATGCACAGGCAGTGCGTGCTGCGCCCGGACACGGCCAGCGCGAGCGCCTCGCTCAGCTCGGCGCGGGCGGCGTCGAGGTCGTGCCGACCCAGCGCGAGGAGGCCCAGCACCACGCGCGAGACCGTCGCCAGCCACGGGTTGTCGAACCGGCCGGCCAGCCGCCTGGCCTCGGTGACGTGTCCCCGGGCCTCGTCGAGGTCGCCCCCGGCCGCGGCCACGGAGCCGGAGGTGACCAGCGCCAGCGCCGTCCACATCGGCTCGTCGAGCCGACGCAGCCGGTCGACGGCGTCGGCCAGCCACCGACGGGCGCCGTCCACGTCCCGCACCAGCGCGGCGACCCACGCCACCAGCAGCCGCGACACGGCCGCCAGGTACGGGTCGTCGAGGTCGTCGAGCAGCGCAGCCAGTCGCCGGCCGGAGGCCTCCGCGGCGGCCGAGTCACCCACCTCGAGGGCGGAGACGACGGCCGTGCCCAGCAGCTCCGCCCGTTCGGCCGGCGGGAGCGCGTCGACGTCGGGCAGCAGCTCGCTCACCCAGGACCGGGCCTCGCCGATGATGACGTCTCCGAGCCCCAGGAACGGCCAGAGGAGGCGGAACGGCGACAGCACCCGGAACAGGTGAGGGAGCGGGGCCGGGTCGTGCGCGAGGTGCCAGCGGACCGCGACGCCGATGTTCTCGTGCTCCGCGGCGAGGATCTCGGCGCAGGCGAGCTGGCGGAAGCCGCGCAGCGGCTGGTCGCAGCTCTCGGCGAGCAGGCGGTAGTGCTGGGCGTGGCGGCGTCGGACCTCGTCGCCGTCGGGGCGGGCGTCCAGCCGCTCGCCGACGAACGCGCGGACCGTGTGCAGCATCCGCGGCCGCGGACCGGCCGGGGTCTCGTCCAGGTGGATCAGGCTGTGCCGGGCCAGGCTCTCGATCAGGTCCAGCGCCCGGTCCTCGTCGAGGCCGGCGACCTGCGCGGCGGCCTCGACGGTCCAGCCGTCGGCGAACACGGCCAGCACCTCGAGCAGTGACCCTTCGGCGTGGTTGAGCATGCCGATGCTCCACTCGACCGTGGCGCGGAGGGTGCGTTGCCGCTCCGGGAGGTCTGCCATCCCGGTGCCGAGCGTGTCGAGCGACCGGGACAGCCGGCGCAGGACGGCGGCCGGGTCGAGGAGCCGGACGCGGGCGGCCGCCAACTCGATGGCGAGCGGCAGGCCCTCCAGGCGACGGCAGATCTCCACCACGGCCGAGGCGTCGTCCGCCGTCAACGCGAAGCCCGGGCGGACCGCCCGGGCGCGGTCCAGGAACAGGCGCACGGCCGGGTTCTCCACCAGGTCCGGGAGCGCGGTCGAGTCCTGGACGTCCGGCACGGGCAGCGGACGGACCGGGTATGCGTGCTCGGCCCGCACCCCGAGGACGGTCGTGCTGGTGGCCAGCACCGCGACGCCGGGACTGCGGGCCAGCAGCTCGGCCACCTCGGGACCGGCGGCGACGAGCCGCTCCAGGTTGTCGAGGACGAGCAGCCACCGCTCGTGGTCGAGGAGGTCGGCGAGCGCGGTCAGCGGCGACGGCGCGCCGGCGAGGTCGGCCCCGAGCGCCCAGCCGACGCGCGGGACGACGGCCGCGGGGTCGGTGACCTCGGCGAAGGAGACGAACACGGTTCCGGCGTCGAACCGGTCGCTGAGCCGCTCGGCGGCAGCCATGGCCAGCCGGGTCTTGCCGATCCCGCCCGGGCCGGTGAGGGTGACCAGCCGCCGGTCCCCGTCCGAGAGCAGGGCCACCACCTCGTCGATCGCCTCGTCCCGGCCGACGAGCGACGTCGTGTGCACCGGCAGCGGGGGGGGGGGGGGGGGGGGGGGGGGGGGGGGGGGGGGGGGGGGGGGGGGGGGGCGGGGGGGGGGGGGGGGCGGCCCGCGGGGCTGTGGGGGGGCGGGGGGGGGGG
>NZ_JBJHAM010000013.1:0-110045 GCF_054051035.1 Blastococcus sp. SYSU DS0619
CCCCCCGGCCAAGTGGTATGTTTTAAAGGCCGGCGGGGGGGGCCGCGGGGGGGGGGGGGCCCGGGCCCCCCCCCCCCCGCCACCCCTCAGCCGACGAGCACCCCGGCGGCCTCCTCGGAGGCCGTGCCCGCCGCACCGCCGTCGGTCTCGTACCGCTCACCGGTGACGGGGTCGAAGCCGCCGGGGAACGCCTGCTCGGTCGACGTCTCCGCCGGGGCCGAGCCCTCCTCGACCGGCTGGGCGGTGCGTACCGGCGGGGTGCGGCGGAAGACCGACGACCCCTTGGCCAGGTTGGAGCCGACCGCGAAGGCCTTGATGCGCGGCCTGCTGCGCGGCCCGGTGTCCGACTCCCAGCTGTGCGTCGTCAGGGCGCCGTGGACGATCACCGGATCGCCCTTGCTGAGGGATGCGGAGACGTTGGCACTGAGGCCGTTCCAGCACTCGACGTCGACCCAGAAGGTGCCGGAGTCGATGAACTGCTCGCTGCCGGAGTCGTAGCGGCGGGCGGTCGAGGCGAGGCGGAAGTTGGTGACCGCCCCGTTCTGGGTGGTGTTGCGGCGGGGTGAGTCGACGACGTTGCCGACGACGGTGACGATGGTGTCGTTCACGGTGCTCCCTGGGGAGGTGGCGCCGGGTGGGCGCGACCGGCGCGGTGCCGGTGTGCCGTCGACCCTGGCCGCCGTCGTCGGGCGGGAGCAGGCCGGAACGCGAACTGTGGACGCAGCCGCGCCCTGTGGACGACGCGTCGCGAACCCCCACCACGCCACCGCCGGGCGATGCGATGATCGACGGCGCGAGCGCCCGTAGCTCAGCGGATAGAGCAGGTGCCTTCTAAGCACTTGGTCGCAGGTTCGATCCCTGCCGGGCGCGCCCCAGTTCTCCGACTGTGACCTGGCTCGCGGTGCGTCGTGCACCAGAACCCGGGCTGGCAGCGTCTCTCCTGTTGTGAGCGGGAGCTGGGAGGCGGTCGACGAGGCGGAACTCGTCCGTCGCACGGCCGCGGGCGACCGGCAGGCCTTCGACGAGCTGTACCGGCGCACCTCTCCGTGGCTCGCCGTGCGTCTGCAGCGCCGGTGCTCCGACGAGGACGTCGTCGCCGACGTGCTGCAGGAGACCTACCTGGCGGTCTGGCGGGCAACGGGCAGCTTCGCCGGTACCGCCACCTCCGGCAGCGCCGTCGGCTGGATCGCTCGCCGTCGGAGGGCTGATCGCCTACGCACTGGGCGGGCCGGCCCTGCGCCCGCCCGCCGAGGCGGCTCTCTGACGCGAGCGCACCGCACGAGGCGCCGTGGCCCCCGCGCGGCGGACCTCCCTGTCAGGGCAGCGGTGATCAGCGCGTCGAGGGGCGAGGGCCGGTTCCTGATGTCGGCCCCGTGCCGCAGGATGCGCGCCGACGGCGCCCACCGGCGCACCCCGACCGTAGAGAGGTCCCGATGAGCCCCGCCGACCACCGCACCGAGCCCCCGCTGACCGGGGACGAGGCGACGCTGCTGACCGCCTTCCTGGAGTACCACCGGCAGACGCTGGAGTGGAAGTGCGCCGAGCTGACGCCCCGGCAGCTGGCCACGCGGGCCGTCCCGACCTCCGAACTGACGCTGCTGGGCGTGGTCCGCCACCTCGCGGCGGTGGAGACCGGCTGGCTCGTCGGCTTCGGCGGCCTTCCTCACGACCTGTGGCCCGACGTCGTCCGCGAGCAGGAGGAGCAGTGGCGCGTCCACCCCGACTCCGTCACGGCGGACGACGTGGCCCGGGCGTGGGCGACCTGGCGCACGGTCGCCGACGCGGTCGGCGAGGTGGTCCGCCGGCTGCCGCTGGAGACCGAGGACCGGCCGTGGGGCCGTGACGACACGTTCTCGCTGCGCTGGATCCTCCTCCACCTGGTCGAGGAGTACGCCCGGCACAACGGCCACGCGGACCTGATCCGCGAGGCGCTGGACGGGGCCACCGGCGAGTGACCCGGCCGCCGAGCCTGGGGCGAGACGGATCCCGGCCGGCTGTTGGCCCGCCGCCCGGCCGGGTAGGGGGCGGACCATGGCGACGGATGACGCGACGACGCTGGAGGTCCACGAGCCCGGGTTCGACGGGACCGTGACCATCGAGCAGGGCACGGTCCGGGTCACCGGCACCCGCCCGCAGGACGGGGCCGCCGTGGTCAAGGACGTACCCGCCGACCGGGACCCCGAGCTGGCCCGCCTGGTCGAGCTCGCCGTCGGCGGGGACGACGCGGTGGCCGGACGGCTGATCGCGCACGTCGGCGTGAGCGACCCGGTCTGACCCCGTGGCTCAGCGCGCCGAGGGGGGCTTCAGCACGGCGAACGGGTCGGTGACCTCGAGGGTCGTCGTCGCGAACCGGTAGAGCGCCGCCGGCCGTCCGCCCGCCCGCCCGGAGGCGGCCAGCTCCCCGGTCGGCTCCAGCACCCCACGCCGCAGCAGCACCCGCTGCAGGTTGGTGGCGGTGACCTCGTAGCCGAGCGCGGCGACGTAGATCTCCCGCAGCTCCGCGATGGAGAACGCCGGCGGGGCCAGCGCGAAGGCGACGTTGGTGTAGGACAGCTTGGCCCGCAGCCGCTCCAGCGCCGAGGCCACGATCGAGCCGTGGTCGAACGCCGTCTCCGGCAGTGCGTCCACCGGGTGCCAGGCGGTGTCCCCGGGCAGCACGGGATCGAGGCCCCCGGGGATCAGGCCGAGGTAGGCGGTCGCGACGGTGCGGCTGCGCGGGTCGCGGTGCGGGTCGCTCCGGGTCTCCAGCTGCTCCAGGTGCGCCAGCTGCGCCACCTCCACCTTCGCGGCGAGCTGCCGGCCCACCGATGCCCCGAGGGTCTCCTCCGGCAGCAGCGGTCCGCCGGGCAACGCCCACGCCCCGGCGAACGGCTCCTTGGCCCGCTGCCACAGCATCACGTGCAGCCTCGCCGTCCGGACCTGGAGCACCACGGCCAGGGCCTGGTGCGGGAAGGCCGGCCGTTCCGGCGAGGACCACACGGATGTCACGACGGGAATGCTAGGTTCCCCGTCGAGGTTTTCGCCTCATAGTGCAAAACCATCCCCCCACAGGGAGGTCCCCGTGACCGCAACGCTGCCCGCCGCGCTCGCCCCCAGCCCGTCGACCACCTGGTCGCCCGAGCAGTGGCAGGACTGGCGCGACGAGGTCCGCCGGCTGGCCGCCGAGCGCGACGCCGTCGTCCTGGCGCACAACTACCAGGCACCGGAGATCCAGGACGTCGCCGACCACGTGGGCGACTCCCTCGCCCTCTCCCGCCTCGCGGCGGCCAGCGAGGCGAGCACCATCGTCTTCGCCGGCGTCCACTTCATGGCCGAGACGGCGAAGATCCTCGCGCCGGAGAAGACGGTGCTGGTCCCGGACGCGAACGCCGGCTGCTCGCTGGCCGACACCATCACCGCCGACCAACTGCGCGCCTGGAAGGCCGAGCACCCGGGCGCCGTCGTCGTCTCCTACGTCAACACCTCCGCCGAGGTGAAGGGCGAGACCGACATCTGCTGCACCTCGTCCAACGCCGTCGAGGTCGTCGAGTCCATCCCGGCCGACCGCGAGATCCTCTTCCTCCCCGACCAGTTCCTCGGCGCGCACGTCCAGCGCGTCACCGGCCGGCAGAACATGCGCATCTGGATGGGCGAGTGCCACGTGCACGCCGGCATCTCCCCCACCGACCTGCGGGCCAGCGTCGAGGCCGCGCCGGACGCCGAGCTGCTGGTGCACCCCGAGTGCGGCTGCGCCACCAGCGCGCTGTGGATGGTCAGCGACGGCCAGCTGCCGACCGAGCGGGTGCACATCCTCTCCACCGGCGGGATGCTCGACGAGGCCCGCCGGACGACGGCTAAGCGCGTTCTCGTGGCCACCGAGATCGGCATGCTGCACCAGCTGCGCCAGGCCAACCCCGGCACCTCGTTCGAGCCGGTCAACTCCCGCGCCGCCTGCCCCTACATGAAGATGTCGACGCCGAAGAAGCTGCTGCGCGCGCTCCGCGAGGGCCGCGACGAGGTGACCGTCGACCCGCAGGTCTCCGCCCGCGCCCGCGCCGCCGTCGAGGCCATGGTCGCCATCGGCACCCCCTCGCCGGTCGGCGAGTGACCATGGGGCCCCGCCGCACCGCGCCGGTCGCCCCCGCCGTCGTCCCGGCACTGCCCCTCCCCGCGGCCGGCTGGTCCACCGCCGTCGACGTCGTCGTCGTGGGCAGCGGCGCCGCCGGGCTGATGACGGCGCTCGCGCTGGCCGGTGCGGGGCGCCGGGTCGCCGTCGTGACCAAGGGGGCGCTGGGCGACGGCAGCACCCGCTGGGCCCAGGGCGGCCTGGCCGCCGTCCTCGGTCCCGACGACGACGCCGCGCTGCACCTGCAGGACACCCTCGCCGCCGGCGCCGGCCTGTGCGACCCCGACGCGGTGGCCACGCTCGTCGCCGAGGCGCCCGCCGCGATCGCGCTGCTCCAGGACCTCGGGGCGCGGCTGGACCTCGATCCGCAGGGCCGCCCGGCGCTCACCCGCGAGGGCGGGCACAGCCGCGACCGGATCGTGCACGCCGGTGGTGACGCCAGCGGCGCCGAGGTCACCCGCACCCTCGTCGAAGCCCTCGGGGACGCCGGCGTCGAGGTGCTCGAGCGCACCGTCGCGCTCGACGCCCTGCGCACCGGCGACGGCACCGTGGTCGGCCTGCGGGTCGCCCGCGTCGCCGACGACGGCGCCCTGACCGGCGCCGGTGACCTGTGCGCGCACGCCGTCGTCCTGGCCACCGGCGGGTACGGGCAGGCCTACGCCGCGGCCACCAGCCCCGCCGGCGCGACCGGCGACGGGCTCGCGCTCGCGCTGCGGGCCGGGGCCGAGGTCGCCGACGTGGAGATGGTCCAGTTCCACCCGACCGTGCTGTGGCAGGGAGCGGGCGCGCGGGGGCAGCAGGTGCTGATCAGCGAGGCGGTGCGCGGCGAGGGCGCCGTGCTGGTCGACGGCGCGGGTCGACGGATCATGCTCGGCGCCCACCCGCTGGCCGACCTCGCGCCGCGCGACGTCGTCTCCGCGACCATCGCCGGGCACCTGGCCGCCACCGGGGAGGACTGCGTCTTCCTCGACGCGACCGGGCTGGGCGCTGCGTTCGTGACCCGCCGGTTCCCCGGCATCGTCCGGGCCTGCCGGGCGGCCGGGTTCGATCTGGCCACCGAGCCGGTGCCCGTGACGCCCGGCGCGCACTACACCTGCGGCGGGGTGCTGGCCGACCTCGACGGCCGGACGGGGGTCCCCGGGCTGTACGCCGTCGGCGAGGTCGCCTGCACCGGCGTGCACGGGGCCAACCGGCTGGCGTCCAACTCGATCACCGAGGGGCTGGTCGCCGCCCGCCGCTCCGCCGCCCTGCTCGCCGCGGAACTGCCGCAGGGCGCACCGGCCGAGCCGGCACCCGGTGGCCGCTTCGCCTCCGGGGCGGTCGACCCCGCGGCGCGGCCGGCGATCAGCACGGCCACCAGCCGGCACGCCGGCGTCGTCCGTACCGCCGCCGGGCTCACCGAGCTGACCGGCACCCTCGCCGGCGCCGCGCGACTGCCCGCCGGCCGGCCGCTGGACCTCGCCGCCGTCGAGGCCACGGCGGTGCACACCGTGGCGACCGTGCTGGCCGCCGCCGCGCTGGCCCGCCCGGAGAGCCGCGGCTGCCACCGCCGCGCCGACGCCCCCGGCACCCGGCCCGAGTGGCAGGTGCGGCTCGCGCACCACGTCGACGCCGCCGGCCGGCTGCACACCCGTACCGTGCCGCTCGGTGTGCCCGGCACCGACCAGACCCAGGGGGTGGCATGACCGGCACCGAGTGGTTCCCGCTGCGCGCGGAACTCGCCGACGTCCTGCGCGACGGCGGCCTGGACCCCGCCACCGTGGAGCGGGTGATCCGGCGGGCGCTGGACGAGGACCTGGCGCTCGGCCCCGACGTCACCACCCTGGCCACCGTGCCCGCCGATGCCCTGGCCACCGGCGAGGTCGTCCCGCGGTCAGCCGGCGTGCTGGCCGGCATCCCGGTGGCGGCGGCGGTGTTCGTGATGGTCGGCGGGAGCGACGTCGAGGTGGTGCTGCACGCGGCCGACGGGATGGCGGCGCGTGCGAACACCCCCGTCCTCGGCGCGACCGGCCCCACCCGCGCGCTGCTCACGGCCGAGCGGACGGCGCTGAACCTGGTCGGGCGGCTCTCCGGCGTCGCCACGCTGACCCGGCACTGGGTGGACGCGGTGCAGGGCACGGAGGCCGCGATCCGGGACACCCGCAAGACCACCCCCGGGCTGCGGACGCTGGAGAAGTACGCCGTCCGCTGCGGGGGCGGGGTCAACCACCGGATGGCGCTGGGCGACGCGGCCCTGGTCAAGGACAACCACGTCGCCGCCGCGGGAGGCATCACCGCCGCCGTCGAGGCGGTGCGCGCCCACTCCCCCGACATCCCGCTGGAGGTCGAGTGCGACACCCTCGACCAGGTGCGGGAGGCGATCGCCGCGGGGGTGCAGTTGGTGCTGCTGGACAACTTCGCGCTCGCCGACACGCAGGCGGCAGTGGCGCTGGTGCGCGGCACGGAGGTGCGGCTGGAGGCCAGCGGCGGGCTCTCGCTGGAGCGGGCGCACGAGGTCGCGGCGACCGGCGTCGACTACCTGGCCGTCGGCGCACTCACCCACAGCGCCCCGGTGCTCGATCTGGGCTTCGACCTGCGCTGATCCGCCGCTCTAGGGGTGATGCTCGCGCTCTGGGGGTCCTGCAGGACTCCCAGAGCGCGAGCATCACCCCTGGAGCGGGTCGGGCTCCGGGTGCTCGGCGAGGAACCGGCGGGCCTGCCGTTCCTGCCGGCGCATGAACGGCACGCCGACGACGGTGAGTGCCACGAGCACGACGGCCGCGGCCGCGCGCAGCCACGACGGGAACGCGATCAGCAGACCGACCCACAGCACCGCCTGCCCGCCGAGGAGGTACACGAGGGCTCGCTGGTCGAGCAGGTTGGACGCCAGGTGCCGGGCGAGCGGCAGCCGGTCGGGGCGGAGGTCTCCGCGCCCGCGCACGACGGCGAGCAACTCCTTGCGCTGGGCCTTGGTCAGGACGGCGAGCGGGCTGCGCCAGGCCCGCATCCGGCGGTTCGCGCGGAACTGGGCGACGACGCCGCCGAACAGCACAAGCAGTCCGGCTCCGGCGACGGCCAGCCCGGTGATCTCCTGCCACAGCGGCGCGCCCGCCGAGGTGGCGCCGTCTCCGGAGCGATCGGCCAGCCAGGCCACCCCGATGCCGAGGGGCGCGCCCACGAACAGGCCCACCCCGAGGCCGATCAGGATCCTCGTCCGGAGGGACCGTCGTGCCCGCCGGTCGGCCGACTCGGTGGGCACGTCGTCGAGCAGCGACCGCGCCTCTGACCAGCGGGTCTCGTCGTCGGTGTCAGGCACCCGTGCAGCCTGGCGTGGACCCGGCCCCGAGGTGCCCCGACCCGCCGGATCCCGCCCGGACGGGTGATGTCACCAAGTCCGCTCTCGGAGTGGAACTGGCGCTCCCGGGGTCCTGCAAGGCCCCGGGAGCGCGAGCAGCACCCCCAGAGCGGGTCCGAAGCCAGGTGATCGGGGATGGGCCGGCGAGTGTCGACTCGTCGTCGTGTCGATCCGGTCGACACCACGACGAGCCGACGGTCGGCGCGCTACCGCGAGTCCGGGTGCACCCAGCCGATCGCGGGTGCCACGTGCTCGACGATGGTCTGCAGCATGTGCGCGTTGTACTCGACGCCGAGCATGTTGGGCACGGTGAGCAGCAGGCTGTCGGCCTCGCGGACGGCGACGTCCTTGGCCAGCTCCTCGGCGAGCGCGTCCGGCTCGCCGGTGTAGCTCTTGCCGAACCGGGCCCGCACCCCCTCGAGGATGCCGACCTGGTCCTGCCCGTCCCGGCCGCCGCCGAAGTACTGCCGGTCCAGGTCGCTGACGATCGGCAGCACGCTGCGGCTCACCGAGACGCGCGGCTCGCGCTCCCACCCGGCCTCGGCCCAGGCCGCCCGGTAGCGGGCGATCTGCTCGGCCTGCAACTCGTCGAAGGGGACGCCGGTGTCCTCGACCAGCAGCGTGGAGCTCATCAGGTTCAGGCCCTGCTGCGCCGTCCACTCGGCGGTCGCGCGGGTGCCCGAGCCCCACCAGATCCGGTCGGCCAGGCCCGGCGACTGCGGCTGGATCGCGAGCTTGCCGGCTGCGCCACCGGTCATCCGCGGATCGGCGTCGACCAGCGGCTGCCCGGCGATCGCGGCCAGGAACAGCGCGGTCTTCTGCCGGGCCAGGTCGGCGTCGCTGCCGTCGGGGCCGGGCACGTAGCCGAACGCCTCCGAGCCGCGCAGCGCCGTCTCCGGTGATCCCCGGCTGACGCCCAGCTGCAGCCGGCCGTCGGCGAGCAGGTCGGTCGCCGCGGCCTCCTCGGCCATGTACAGCGGGTTCTCGTACCGCATGTCGATGACGCCGGTGCCGAGCTCGATCCGGCTGGTGCGCGCCGCCATCGCCGCCAGCAGCGGGAACGGCGAGGCCAGCTGCCGCGCGAAGTGGTGCACCCGCACGTACGCGCCGTCGAGCCCCATCTCCTCCGCGGCGACCGCCAGCTCCATGCTCTGCACGAGCGCGTCCCGGCCGGTGCGCACCTGCGACCCGGGAATGGGCTGCCAGTGCCCGAAGGACAGGAACCCGATCCGCTTCTCCACGACTCTTCCCTCTCGTCGATGTCTGCTGCAGCAGCGCCCCGGGACCGGCCCGGATTCCCGACGGCTGTGGCAGATCCCCGTATCGGGCGCGACCCGTGGGGCTCGTGAGCCCTGCTGCGACGGAGTGTGACGGGGCGATCACGACTCTCCGTGATGCGGTTCCGTCACTTCTTGCCTGCGATGCGTGACGCTGTCCCGGTGAGCCTTCCCGCATCCGAGACGCCCCGATCCCCGGGCACGCCTGGCGGCACCGCCGGGCAGCGCTTGCGGGCGATCGACACGCTGCTCGCCGACCGGGGCCAGCTGTTCCAGGCGCTGTTCCTCTCCGCGCCGATCGCCAAGGCCCTGGTCGACCTCGACGGGCGCGTGCTGGTCGCCAACCCGAGGATGTGCGCCCTCACCGGCCGCACCGCCGAGAGCCTGTCGGGCCGGCACGTCGACCTGCTCGCCCACCCCGACGACCCGCCGGTGGGCGACCTCGGGCTGGCGCCGGCTCCGGGCGAGCCCGACCTCGACCCCAACCTCCTCCTCGACGGCGAGCGCCGGCTGCGCCGCTCCGACGGCACGGAGCTGTGGGTGGTCCAGTCGCACGAGGTGGTGCGGCAGAACAACGGGACGCCGCAGTTCGTCGTCCTCTCGCTGGTCGACGTCACCGACCGCCGCCGGGCGGAGGAGGACGCCGTCCGCCGCGCGTTCATGGACCCGCTCACCGGGCTGCCGAACCGGCGCGCGCTCACCGACCGGCTGCGGCACGCCGTCGCGCTCTCCCGCCGCCGGGGGCTGCAGGTCGGCCTGGTGCACCTGAACATCGACCGCTTCCAGGCGGTCAACGACGCCCTCGGCCACGAGGCCGGCGACCTGCTGCTCAGCCAGTTCGCCGACCGGTTGCGCTGGAGCACCCGCGTCGAGGACACCGCCGTCCGCCTGGGTGCCGACGAGTTCCTCGTCGTCGCCGAGGACGTCGAGGACCTCGACGGCCTCCGGGCGCTCGCCGACCGCCTGCTGAGCGTCCTGGACGAGCCGTTCGTGGTGAACGACCGGGAGATCACGCTCTCGGCCAGCGTCGGGCTCACCCTGGGCGCCGACATGACGCCCGACGACCTGCTCCGGCAGGCGCAGAGCGCGCTGACCCGCGCCAAGGCCGACGGCCAGCGCGCCCGCATCGAGGTGCACGAGGGGGCGCTGAGCCGCAACGACGTCGACTCGCTGCAGCTGGAGACCGAGCTGCGGCACGCCCTCGACAACGACGAGCTGCGGCTGTTCTACCAGCCGATCGTGCACCTGGCCGACGAGACGCTGCTCGGCTACGAGGCGCTGATCCGCTGGCAGCACCCCACCCGCGGCCTGCTCCCGCCCGGCGTCTTCCTGGACGTCGCGGAGAACAACCGGCTCACCTCGAAGCTCGGCGCGTGGGTGCTGCGGCGCGCCTGCCTGGACGCCGCCACCTGGACCGACGACCTGCGGGTGCACGTCAACATCTCCGCCCGCCACCTCGGCGAGGACGGGTTCAGCGAGCTCGTCGCGGCGGCGCTCGAGGAGTCCGGCCTGCCGCCGCACCGGCTCGAGCTGGAGATCACCGAGTCGACGGCGCTGTTCGCCGCGGAGACCACGCTGAACTCGGTCGCCGTCATCACCGAGCAGGGCGTCACGCTGGCCCTGGACGACTTCGGCACCGGCTACTCGGCCATCACCGCGCTGCACCGGCTGCCCATCCACACGGTGAAGATCGACCGCTCCTTCGTGGCCGACGTCGTCACCGAGCCCTCCACCGCCGCGCTCGTGCACGGGCTGCTGCAACTGGGCCGCGGCATGGGCCTGCAGGTGATCGCCGAGGGCATCGAGGACCTCGACCAGGCCGCCTGGCTGCTCGACCACGGCTGCGCGATGGCCCAGGGCTACGCGTTCGGCCGCCCGGCGCCGCTGCCCAGCCCGGCGGAGGTGCTGATCGGCGAGGTCACCGACGCCCCGGCCGAGGACGTCGCCGGCGAGCTGCTGCCCGAGCCGCCGGCCCCGCCCGCGCTCCCCCGGCAGCGGACGCCCTCGACCCCCGCGGCGCACGACGCCGCCGACACCGGCCGGTTCTCCGCCCGGACGCTCTTCGACGAGCTCGCCGACCAGGACGACGACGACTGAAAGAGGACCCGGTCCCTCTCACCCCTCGCACGCTCGCGGTGAGCCTCCGGACCGGGCCGGTTCCAGCACGTCACCCGCGGGGCAGGGCCAGGGGCACCGGCCGCTTGGCCGCCCGGCCGTCACCGGAGGAGCGGCCACGCAGCCGCCGGCCGATCCACGGCGCGACGAAGCCACGCACCCAGGCGGCCTCCTCGGCCAGCGCCGCCCGCAGCTCGCGCGGCGGCTGCGGCGGGAGGGGTGTGCGCCAGTCCTCGCCGTCGGAACCGGGGAGGCCCAGCGCCGCCGCGGCGGCCAGCGCCATGCGGCGGTGCCCCTCGTCGGTCAGGTGGATGCGGTCGGTGTCCCAGAGCCGGAAGTCCTGCACCCAGCCTGCGCCCCACTGGTCGAGGACGGCGGCGCCCTGCCGTGCGGCGATCGACCAGATGTTGGCGTTGAAGATCGCGATCTTGCCGCGCGCCCGGCGCAGGATCGGGGTGTTGCGGGTGTCCACGCCGGTCGCCAGCAGCACGTCGGCGCCGGCCGCGCGGAAGCGGACGACGGCAGACTCGAGCTGCGCGGCCAGCTCGTCCGGATCGGCGCCCGGGCGCATCAGGTCGTTCCCGCCGGCGACGAGGCTGACCAGGTCCGGCGACGCGTCCAGCGCCACGGGCACCTGCTCGGCGAGGACCTGGGCGAGCAGCCGGCCGCGGATCGCCAGGTTGGCGTACTCGACGTCGCCGTGCGGCGCCGCGGCGGCGAGGTGCTCGGCGAGCCGGTCGGCCCAGCCGCGGTACTCGCCGGGGCGGGCGGGATCCGGGTCGCTGAGCCCCTCGGTGAACGAGTCGCCGAGGGCGATGTAGCGGTGCCAGGAGAAGCGGGACGAGCGGTCGAACTGCACGGCTCACTCCAGCACGCGCCCCGGTGGTGCCGTCACCGGGGTGGGACACGGGCCCGACCCGGACCCCGCCGTCAGCCGCGATAGGTCTCCAGCAGCCGCAGCCAGATCTCGCTGATCGTCGGATAGGCCGGGACGGCGTGCCACAGCCGTGCGATCGGCACCTCCGCGACGACGGCGATCGTCGCGGCGTGCAGCAGCTCGGCGACGGCCGGGCCGACGAAGGTCACCCCGAGCAGCACCTCGCGCTCGGTGTCGACGACGGCGATCGCCGTCCCGGTGTAGCCGTCGGCGAAGACCGAGGCGCCGGCGATGCTGCCGATCGGGTACTCGACGACGCGGTGCGGCAGCCCTGCCTCCTCCGCTTGTGCGGCGGTGCGCCCGACGCTGGCCACCTGCGGATCGGTGAAGACCACCGACGGCGTCGCGACGTCGTCCGCGGTGTCGACGAACGGCGACCACGGGGAGGTGTCCACCTGCTCGCCGCGGGCCCGCGCCACGATCGCCGCGCCGGCCTGCCGGGCCTGGTACTTGCCCATGTGCGTCAGCTGCCGGCGGCCGTTGACGTCGCCGACCCCGTAGAGCCAGGGGATCCCCTCGACCTGCAGCGTGGCGTCGACGGAGAGGTACTCCCCCGGCTCGAGGCCGACGGTGTCGGCGCCGATGTCGGTGGTGCGCGCGGCCCGGCCGGTCGCGACCAGCACCTCGTCGCCGCGCAGCTCGCCGTCCGCCGTCGTCAGCACCACCTCGGTGCCGTCCCGGCGGGCAGCGATCACCTCCGTGCCCAGCCGGACGTCGACGCCGGCCTTCCGCAGCGACTCCGCCACCGCCTCGCCGGCCTGCGGCTCCAGCCCCGGCAGCAGCCGGTCGCCGCGCTGCAGCACGGTCACCTGCGACCCGAGCGCCTGCCAGGCGGTGGCCATCTCGCAGCCGACGTAGCCGCCGCCGAGCACGAGCAGCCGGGCGGGGGCCTCCTTGGCGCTGGTCGCCTCACGCGGACCCCAGGCGTCGACGTCGGCCAGCCCCTCGACGGGCGGCGCGGCCGCGGCCGACCCGGTGCACACGGCGACCGCGTGCCGGGCCGTCAGCCGGGTCCGCGTGCCGTCCTCGGCGGTGACGACGACGGTGCGCTCGCCGTCGAGCCGGCCGGCGCCCCGGAGCAGGTCGATGCCGGCGCCGTGCACCCACTCGACCTGGCTCGAGTCGTCCCAGTGCTTGGTGAACGAGTCGCGGCGGGCGAGGGTGGCCGCGACGTCCTGCTCCCCCGTCACCGCCTCGGCCGCGCCGGCCACGCTGCGCGCCTCCGCCAGCACCTCGGTGCCGCGCAGCAGCGTCTTGCTCGGCATGCACGCCCAGTACGAGCACTCCCCGCCGACCAGCTCCGGCTCGACGAGCACCGCCGACAGCCCGCCCCGGACGACGACGTCGGCGACGTTCTCCCCGGTCGACCCCGCCCCGAGGACGACGACGTCGTAGGTCTTCTCCGCTTCACTGGTCACCCGCGTCATCCTGGCGGTGTGATCGACTGGCCGCCATGCCGGTCGACCGCACCGAGTTCACCACCGCCCTGGCCCAGTACGCCGCCGGGGTGTGCCTGCTGACCGTGCGCGACGACATCGACGACGTCGGGACGACGGTCAGCTCGGTCATGAGCGTGTCGGCCGCACCCCCGCTGGTCGCCGTCGGCCTGACCGCCGACGGCTACCCCGCCGAGGTGCTGGAGGCGGTGGGCAGCTGCGCGCTGACCGTGCTGGGCGCGCCGCACACCATCGTCGCGTCCCGGTTCTCCTCCGCCGGCCGGCCCAGCGCGCGCCACCTGCTCGAGACGGTGCCCTGGACCCGGGCGGAGGGCAGCGGCGCCATCGTCCTGCAGGAGGCACCGGCCGCCCTGGACTGCCGCCTGGAGCGGCTGGTCGAGGCCGGCGACCACGTGCTGGCCCTGCTCCGGGTCGAGGACGTGCCCGTGCTGAACCCGACCGCACCACCCCTGCTGCGGGTGCGCGGCCGCTACCAGGCCTCCTGACCCGTTCCCCCTGCGCGGACGTGGCGCGCAGCGCGGGACTTCCCCGGCACGGCGACACTGTCCACCTACGCGCCCCGGCCCGCCCGGGGCCGTCCGACAGGGAGGCTTCCCGATGAGTTCGTCGCACCCCGTCGCGAGGCGGATCCTCGAAGGGTTCGCCGCCGCCGACGTGCAGACCGTCTTCGGGCTCCCCGGGGTGCACAACCTGTCGTTCTGGCGGGAGACCGGCCCCGGCCTGCCCCGGATCGTCGGGGTCCGCCACGAGCAGACGGCGGTCTACGCCGCCGACGGGCTCGCCCGCGCCACGGGTGGCCTCGGCGTCGCGCTGACCACCACCGGCCCCGGCGCCGCCAACGCCGCCGGCGCCTTCGGCGAGGCCGCCGCCTCGGGCACGCCGCTGGTCCTCGTGGCCAGCGAGGTCTCGACGAAGCTGACCCGCCCGGGGGTGTCGCGGGGCATCCTGCACGAGTCCCGGGACCAGGCCGGCATCTTCGAGCCCCTGGCGAAGGCGGTGTTCCGCCCGCGGACCGCCGAGGACGCGAGTGCCGCCGTCGCGGAGGCCATCCGGACGGCCATGACCAGCCCGCGGGGCCCGGTCTACGTCGACATCCCCACCGACGTGCTGAGCCAGCCCGGTCCCGCCGTCCCCCGGCTCCCGACCTCCCCGGTGGCCCCGGACGCCGCGGCCGTCCAGGCCCTCCACGAGCTGGTCGAGGCGTCGCCGTCGGTGGTCCTGTGGGTCGGCGGTGGCGCCGTCCAGGCCGACGCGGCCGAGGAGGTGGCCGCGCTCGCGGAGCGCCTGCAGGCCCCCGTCGTCGCCACCTACACCGCCCGGGGCATCCTCCCTCCCGACTCCCCGTACCTGGTCGGGCTCCCGCCGCACGAGCCCGAGATCGCCGAGCTCGTCGCGGGGGCCGACCTGCTGATCGGCATCGGCAGCGACTTCGACGGGATGATGACCCGCAACTGGTCCATGCCGTTGCCGCGGGCCATGGCGACGATCAACTGCGCCGCCGAGGACCTCACCAAGAACTACCCGTTCGACGTCGCGGTGCTCGGCGACGCCAAGCAGACGCTGCAGGCGCTGCTCGCCCTCCCGGCCGGGACCCGCCCCGCGGCGGCCGGACGGGTGAGCGAGGTCCGCGACCGCTGCTGGGAGCGGCTGTCCGGCGATCCCCGTGCCGCGGCCGGGCTGGAGCTGCTCGAGTCGCTGCACACCGCGATGCCGGACGGCACGGTCGTCGTCGCGGACATGGCGATCCCGGGCTACTGGTTCGGCGGCTACGGCACCGTCCGGCGGCCGCGGACGCTGCAGTACCCCGTCGGGTGGGGGACGCTCGGGTACGCCCTGCCCGCCTCGGTCGGGCCCGGGGTGCTCGGCGACCGGCCGGTGCTCGCCGTCTGCGGCGACGGCGGCTTCATGTTCGCCGTGGGCGAGCTGGCGACCATGGCCCAGGAGGACCTCGCCGTCACGGTCCTCGTCGTCGACGACGGCGGTTACGGCATGCTGCGCTACGACCAGGACCACGCCGGGGACGAGCACCGCGGTGTCGACCTGGTCCGCCCCGACTTCGCCGCGCTCGCCGAGTCGTTCGGCATTCCTGCGACGCGGGTCACCGGGCTCGGCGAGCCGCTGGCGGAGGCGCTAAGGGCGGCCCTGGCCAGCGGGGGGCCGCAGCTGGTCGTCACCGAGGCGACGCTGACCCCGCCGCGGACGACCTCCCCGAGGTGGGCGGAGTGAGCCGTCCGCGGCCGGGTCCGCTCGTGGCCGGGCGCGGCTGAGCGGCGCTGCGGAGGAAGTTCCGGGCCGGTTGTCACATCCGCGGGCCCGGCGGTGCTATCCGTACATGGACCTCGTACGGAACGGGCGGCCGGCACCGGCGGCCGTCCTGACATTCCCCGGTCCGCTGGGCCGGGTCGGAGGGGCGGACGGCGTGCCGGCAGCAGCGACCCGCGGTGCGGTGCGACCCGACCTCGAGGAGGTCTTCCGCCGGGACTACTCCCGGGTCGTCGGCGTCGCCGCCCGGGTGCTCGGGTCGCGCGACCAGGCCGAGGACGTCGCCCAGGAGGTCTTCCTCTCCTTCGGCCGCTCGTCGGTCCCCGCCGCCGAGGCGGCCGGCTGGCTCTCGGTCGCCGCGGCCCACACCGCGCTGAACCTGATCCGCTCGGGGCGCCGCCGGGCCACCCGGGAGGAGACGGTGGCCTCGGTCACCGACACGGTCACCCCCGACGTCGCCGACACGGTGCTCACCCTCGAGGACCGCAGCCGCGTCCGGGCGGCCCTGGCCCGGCTCCCCCGCACGCAGGCGACCGCGCTCGTGCTGCGCCACAGCGGCCTGAGCTACGCCGAGGTCGCCACCGCACTGGACCTGTCCCCCGGCAGCGTCGGCACCACCGTCCGACGCGCCGAAGCCGCACTTCGCAAGGAGCTGAACCGCCATGCGTCACCCGAATGAGGGCGTCCTCCGCCGGCTGATCGACGAGCCCGCCGGCGTCTCCGACGCCGACCGCGCGCACGTCGCCGGCTGCGCCACCTGCCTGCGCTCCCTGGACGACGCCCGCGCCGACGCGCAGCTCGTCGGCGCGGCGCTCGGCGGCACCGGCGCCGTCGACACGGATGCGGCGTGGGCCCGGTTCTCGGCCGCTCCCGCGCCGTCGTCCGCGACCGCCTTCCGGCCGGCGCGCGCCGCCGCCCGGAACCGCTGGGCGACCGCGGTGCGCCGTCCGGCCGCGGCCGCGCTCGGTGCGGTGGTGCTGATGACCGGCGCCGGCGTGGCGGCCGCCAACGACTGGCTGCCGATCTTCCAGACCGAGCGGGTCGACCCGGTCGAGGTCACCGCCGGCGACCTGGTGCAGGTGCCCGACCTCTCGGCCTACGGCGACCTGCAGATCACCGAGGAGCCCGACCCCGAGCCGGTGGCCGACGCGGCGACCGCGCGCGAGCGCACCGGTCTCGACGTCCCGCAGGTGGCCGAGCTGCCCGAGGGGGTGAACGGCGACCCGGCCTACCAGGTGGTCGGCGTGCTCGGCGCCACGTTCACCTTCTCCGCCGACAAGGCGGCGCAGGCCGCTGCCGCCGAGGGCGAGGTCCTGCCTCCCCCGCCGGCCGGCATCGACGGGAGCACCCTGCGGTTCGAGGCCGGCCCCGGGGTCGCGGCGATGTGGTCGCAGCCGACCGGCGTGCCGACCCTCGTCGTCGCCCGGTCGGGTGCGCCGAAGGTGCTGTCGTCGGGCGTGCCGTTCGAGACCGTCCGCGACTACCTGCTGTCGCTGCCCGGCCTCCCCGACGGCCTCGCCGACCAGCTGCGCGACCTCTCCACCGATGCCGCGACGCTGCCGCTGCCGGTCCCCGCGGAGATGGTGACCAGCTCGACGGCCGACGTCGACGGGTCCGAGGCGACGGTGCTCACCTCCCGCGACGGGCTCTTCGCCGGCGTGGTCTGGGTGGAGGACGGCGTGATGACCGGCGTCGCCGGGACGCTCAGCGCCGACGAGCTGCTCGACGTCGCCCGTGACCTCCGCTGACGCCGCTACCGTCCGCGGGGTGACCTCGAAGGCTCCCGCGGCGGGCGGGCTCGACGACCTGCCGCCGTCCCCGGCGGTCTGGTGCTCCGGGCTGCGCAAGCGGTACGGACGCCGGACCGCGGTCGACGACGTCTCCTTCTCCGTCGGCCGCGGCGAGGTCGTCGGCCTGCTGGGCCCCAATGGCGCCGGGAAGACCAGCGTCATCAAGATGCTGCTCGGCCTGGTGCGGCCCGACGCCGGCGAGGTGCTGCTGCTCGGGCGCCCCTCGACCGATCCCCGCTCCCGCAGCGCCGTCGGCTACCTGCCCGAGCTGTTCCGCTACCAGCCGTGGCTCACCGCGACCGAGGTGCTCGACCTGCACGTCCGGCTCTCCCGCCTCGACGTCCCCGCCGAGGAGCGCCGCGAGTGCCTCGCGCTGGTCGGCCTCGGCGAGCGGACCGGCGACCGGGTCGGCAGCTTCTCGAAGGGCATGCAGCAGCGGCTCGGGCTCGCCGTCGCCCTGGTCGCCCGGCCGGAGCTGGTGGTCCTCGACGAGCCGACCAGCGCGCTGGACCCGCTCGGCCGGGTCGACGTCCGCGACCTGGTGCTCGCGCTGAAGTCCCGCGGGGTCGCGGTGCTGCTGAACTCGCACCTGATCGGCGAGGTGGAGCGGGTGTGCGACCGCGTCGTGATCCTCGACAAGGGCCAGGTGGCCGCGTCGGGCACGCTGGCCGAGCTGCTCGGTCAGCGCGAGGTCCGGATGCGGCTGTCCGGCGTCGACGAGCGGGTCGAGCAGCGGCTGCGGTCGGCCGGCTCGCTGGCGCGCAGCGGCGACTGGTTCACCGTGCAGCTCTCCGCGGACGACGACGGTGTCACCGTGCCCGACCTGGTGCGCGACCTCGTCGGCCTCGGCGTCCGCGTGCACGCCGTCGAACCGGTGCGCATCAGCCTCGAGGAGCGGCTGCTCGCCGTCCTCCGGCACGAGGAGCCCACGCCGTGATCGCGACGACGACGGGCGAGCGAGCATCGCAGCGAGGAACGAGCGAGGAGCGGAACGAGCGAGGAGTGGAGCCATGAGCATCGTGCTGACCATCGCCGGGCTCACCCTGCGCGAGGCGGCCCGGCGCAAGGTCGTCTGGGCGCTGCTGGCGCTCACCGTGGTGCTGCTCGCGCTCAGCGGCTGGGGCTTCTCGCGGCTGATCGGCCTGGACACCGATCTCGGCACGCTGACCAGCGGCGAGGCCCGCCTGGTCGCCTCGATGCTGCTCAACCTGATCATGTTCGGCTTCAGCCTGATCGCGGCGATCGGCACCGCGTTCCTGGCCGGTCCCACGCTGGCCGGTGAGGTGGAGTCGGGGCAGGCGCTGGCGGTGCTGGCCCGGCCGGTCCGCCGGTCGTCGGTGCTGATCGGCAAGTGGCTGGGGCTGCTCACCTTCGGCTGCGGCTACGTGGTGCTGGCCGGCCTGGCGCAGCTGCTCGTGGTTCGCGCGGTGGTCGGGTACTGGCCGCCGTCGCCCGCCGTCGGGCTGGCACTGCTCGCGGCCGAGACGATCGCGCTGCTGACCCTCGCGCTGCTGCTCTCCAGCGTCATCTCGCCGATGGCGTCGGGCATCGTCGCGGTCGGGCTCTTCGGGGCCACCTGGGTCGCCGGCGTGGTCGGGGGCATCGGCGGAGCGCTGGGCAACGAGGGCGTCGAGCGGGTGGGCAGCGTGTCCCGGGTGCTGCTGCCCACCGACGGCCTGTGGCGCGGCGCCATGAACGCCTTCCAGGACCCGTCGGCGCTGATGCAGATGGGTCCCGAGGGCGGCTTCCCGTTCCTGGCCGACGCCGCGCTGACGCCGGCCTACCTGGCGTGGGCCGCGGTGTGGACCGCCGTGGTCCTGGGGCTGACCGCGCTCTCCTTCCAGCGCCGCGACGTCTGACGCCGCTGCCGCCGGGGCGTCAGCTCACCAGTGGTCCGCCACCGCCCCGGGGCGGGATGCGGCCCCGGATCAGCAGCAGACCGACGACGAGGGCGAGCGCCGCGGAGCAGGCCATGGTCGAGACCATGAGCACCGGGGTCGTCCCCCCGATGGCGACCAGCGGCGCCACGGTGCCGCTGATCCCGAACTGGGCCATCCCCATGAGGCCGGTGGCCGTCCCCGCCCGTGCGCGATGGGCGTCGAGCGCGAGGGCCGAGGACGTCGACAGCACCAGGGGGATGCAGCTCACACCCGCGGTGAGCAGCGGCAGCACGACGGACCCGCCCAGGCCGAGCACCACCGCGGTGACGAGCACGGCGTTCAGCGTCGCCGTCGTGACGAGCCCGGCCCGGAGGGTCCAGGCGGCGCCACGCCTGCCCACCAGCCAGGCGCTGAGCTGCCCGGCGGCCATCATGCCCACGGCCGTGGCGGCGAACGCGTAGGAGAAGGCCTGGGGGCTGAGCCCGAACCGCTCCTGCAGCACGAAGGGGCTCATCGACAGGTAGGTGAACAGCAGCGTCGTCCCCAGCGCCAGGACGCCGGCGAAGCCGAGGAAGCGGCCGTCGCGCAGCACCGTGGCGAACCGGCGCCCCGTGGCGCGGAACCCGCCCCGGTCCCGGGCCTCCACCGGGAGGCTCTCCCGGACCACCAGCGCGGTGGCGGCGAAGGTCAGCGCACCGATGACGCCGAGCGCGACGAAGAGACCCGGCCACGACGTGACGCGGACGAGCTGCCCGCCGAGGATGGGCGCGGTCACCGGCGCCACCCCCGTGACCAGCAGGAGCAGGGCGAACACCCGCGCCACCGAATCGGTGTCGAAGCGGTCCCGGACGATGGCGCGGGCGATGACGATCCCGGCACCGCCGGCCATCCCCTGCACCAGGCGCAGGCCGATCAGCAGCGTCATGTCCGGCGCCAGCGCGCACAGGAACGAGCTCGTGGTGTAGGCGGCGCCGCCCAGCAGCAGCGGACGCCGCCGCCCGTAGCGGTCGCTGAGCGGCCCGACGACGAGCTGCCCGAGGGCCAGCCCGACCATGCAGGCCGTCATCGTCAGCTGGGCCAGCGCGTCCGTGCTGCCCAGGTCCTCGGCCAGCTGCGGGAGGGCCGGGAGGTACATGGTGAGCGAGAGCGGGCCGACCGCCGTCAGCCCGCCCAGGACCAGCACCAGGCGCAGCGGCAGCTCGCGGCGGCGGGCGGCGCGGGCGGAGACGGAACCGGGTGCGCTCACCCGGCCCGTCCCCCGGGCGCCCCGGCGCCCACCGGCGGCCGACGAGGAGCCACTCCGATCCTGGCCAGCATCCTGCTCCTCACGGACGACGACGGGGTGGGCCCACCGGTCGGCACCACGGAGCCCGGGACCGGCGGGGGGAACGGCGTCAGGCGGTCCCGGCGTCGTCCCCCCGGGCACCCCGGAGGTCGAGGGCGATGTCGACGATCATGTCCTCCTGGCCGCCGACCAGACCGCGCCGGCCCACCTCGAGCAGGATGGTGCGGACGTCGATGCCGTAGCGCTGCGACGCCGCCTCGGCGTGGCGGAGGAAGCTGGAGTAGACGCCCGCGTAGCCCAGGGTGAGGGTCTCCCGGTCGACCTGGACCGGGCGGTCCTGGAGCGGCCGGACGATGTCGTCGGCGGCGTCCTGGAGGGCGAACAGGTCGCAGCGGTGGGTCCAGCCCTGCAGGTCGGCGACGGCGATGAAGGGCTCGATCGGGCAGTTGCCGGCCCCGGCGCCGTGACCGGCCAGCGAGGCGTCCACCCGGGTGACCCCCTCCTCCACCGCCACGACGGAGTTGGCGACCGCGAGCGAGAGGTTCTGGTGGGCGTGGATGCCGATCTGCGTCTCCGCGCGGAGCAGGTCGCGGTAGGCGCGCACCCGCTCGCGGACGCCGTCCATGGTCAGCCGGCCGCCGGAGTCGGTGACGTAGACGCAGTGCGCCCCGTAGGACTCCATCAGCGCCGCCTGCCGGGCGAGCTCGGCGGCCGGGGCCATGTGGCTCATCATCAGGAACCCCGACACGTCCATGCCCAGGTCGCGGGCGGTGGCGATGTGCTGGGCGGCGACGTCGGCCTCGGTGCAGTGGGTGGCGATCCGGATCGACCGCACACCCAGGGAGTAGGCGTGCTTGAGCTCGGCGATGGTGCCGATGCCGGGCAGCAGCAGCGTGGTGAGGACCGCCCGCTCCAGGTTGGCCGCGGCGGCCTCGATCCACTCCCAGTCGGTGTTGCTGCCGGGGCCGTAGTTGAGGCTGCCACCGGCGAGCCCGTCGCCGTGGGCGACCTCGATCGCGTCCACACCGGCGGCGTCGAGCGCGGCGACGATGCGGCCGACGTCGGTGGGGCTGATCCGGTGCCGGATGGCGTGCATGCCGTCCCGCAGCGTCACGTCCTGGACGTAGACGTCCGGCGCGGCGGTCACGCCGTCACCTGCGCGGGGAGCCGGCGGGCGAGGCTCTCGCCCACGCGGAGGGCCGCCGAGGTCATGATGTCGAGGTTGCCGGCGTAGGCGGGCAGGTAGTGCGCGGCGCCCTCGACCTCGAGGAAGATCGTCACCTTCGTGGTCACCGGTCCGGCGCCGTCGGGCAGCAGGGTGTGCACCGGTTCCCCGTCGGGGATCGCGGCGAACTGCACCTCCTGCTTGAGGCGGTAGCCGGGTACGTACTCGGCGACGTCCGCGGCCATCCGGGCGACGGAGTCGCGGATGGCGTCCTGGTCGGCGTCGCCGATCAGGCAGAGCACCGTGTCGCGCATGATCAGCGGCGGCTCCGCCGGGTTCAGCACGATGATCGCCTTGCCCCGCCCCGCGCCGCCGACGGCCTCGATGGCCTGCGCGGTGGTCTCGGTGAACTCGTCGATGTTCGCCCGCGTCCCCGGACCCGCCGACTTCGACGCGATCGAGGCGACGATCTCGGCGTAGGCCACCGGTGCGACCCGGGCGACCGCGGCCACCATGGGGATCGTCGCCTGCCCACCGCAGGTGACCATGTTGACGTTGGTCACCTCGTCGGCGAGGTGCTGGTCCAGGTTGACCGGCGGGACCACGTAGGGCCCGATCGCCGCCGGCGTCAGGTCCACCAGCCGCTTGCCGTAGGGGGCCAGCTTCTGCGCGTTCGCGACGTGCGCCTTCGCCGAGGTGGCGTCGAAGACGATCTCGATCTCGTCGAAGCCGTCCATGGCGATCAGACCGTCCACCCCCTCGGCCGTGGTGGGCACCTGCATGCGGCGCGCCCGGGCGAGCCCGTCGGAGTCCGGGTCGATCCCGACCATCGCGCCCATCTCGAGCACGCCCGAGTGCCGGATCACCTTGATCATCAGGTCGGTGCCGATGTTGCCCGAGCCGATGACCGCGACCTTGGTCCTGCTCATGCCTGGTCCCTTCCGGAGAACGTGGCGGTGACCTGTCCCAGCGGGCCGAGGTCGGCCGAGACGACCGACCCGGGCGGGGTGGCCACCATCGGGCCCAGCGCACCGGAGAGGACGACCTGTCCGGCCCGCAGCGGATCGCCGAGGTCGGCCGCGGTCCGGGCCAGCCAGCCCAGCGCGGTCAGCGGGTCGCCGAGGCACGCCGCCCCGGTGCCGGCCGAGACGACCTCGCCGCCGAGCCGCATGGTCATGGCGACGTCGACCGGCCGGAACTCCTCGAGGGTCAGCCGCCGCTCCCCCAGCACGAACAGCCCGCTGGAGGCGTTGTCCGCGACCGTGTCGCCGAAGGTGATGTCCCAGCCGGCGATCCGGCTGTCGACGATCTCCAGCGCGGCGACCGCGTACGCAACGGCGCCGCGCACCTGGTCGACGTCCAGCAGGCCATCGGCCAGGTCCGCGCCCAGCACGAACGCCACCTCGGCCTCCGTCTTCGGCTGGATCAGCCGGTCCGAGGGCACCTCCGGCAGCGCGCTGACGTCCATGTCGTCGAAGAGCACGCCGAAGTCCGGCCGGTCCACGCCCAGCTGCTTCTGCACCGCCGTCGAGGTCAGGCCGATCTTCCGGCCCACGACCCGGGCACCGGCGGCCAGCCGGCCCTCGGCCAGCCGCTGCTGCACCGCGTACGCCAGGTCCACGTCGTCGGTGCCGATCAGGTCCCGCACCGGAGGGCACGGGGTGCCGGTCCGGGCCGCGGTCCGGAGCCGGTCGGCCGCCCGGTCCACCGCGGAGCTCCCGGGGCGGGCAGGGGCCGATGGGGTGGTCGCTCGCGTCATGACGTCCTCGGGTCGACGGTGGGCGGTGGAACCCTCACCATGACGGGCGCCCGTCCCCGGGGCCTAGCCCGGCGTTCCACTGAGCGGGTCAGCTCTCCGCCGACCCGCGGCGGGCGAGGACCGCCGCGATCCCCGCGGCGGCGGCCTGGACCGCCGGCGCGGCGGCGCCCGGGCGGAAGCGGATGGCCGGACCGGTGACGCTGATCGCCGCCACCGGCCGGTCGCCGGGGTCGAGCACGGGTGCGGCGACACACACGATGCCGATCGCCGACTCCTCGTGCTCGAAGGCCGTACCGGTCTCGCGGACCGCGTCGAGCTGGCGGCGCAGCAGGCCGGGTGCGGTGACGGTGTGCGGTGTCCGCCGCTCCAGCCCACCGGCCACGGCACGGGCGAGGACCTCGGCCGGGGAATGGGCCAGCAGCGCCTTGCCGATCGCCGTGCAGTGCAGCGGCATCCGGCCCCCGATGCGGGACGGCGCCGCCGCCTGCCGGTGCCCGCCGATCTTGGCGACGTAGACGACGCTGTCCTCGTCGAGCACGCCGAGGTGCACCGTCTCGTGGGTGCGCTCGTAGAGGTCCTCCAGGAACGGGGTGGCCACCTCCAGGAGCCCGCGTTCCACCGAGGCCCGCATCCCGAGCTGGAAGACCTGCCCGCTGAGCCGGTACCGCCCGTCGACCCGGTCGAGGAGCCGCACCTCGACGAGGTCGGAGACCACGCGGTGCAGGGTCGCCTTGGGCAGGCCGGTGCGCCGTCCCAGGTCGGCCAGGGTGACCCCGTGGTCGTCGGCGCGGAACGCGAAGAGCACCGTGACCACCTTGCCGAGGACCGTGCTCCGGTCGACGGCGGGCGCAGCGGTCCCGTCCGCGTCCCGGCCGCCCGGCGCCGAACCCATCAGCGGTCGCGGATGACGGCGACGATCTTGCCGACGGTGCGGCGGGCCGCCATGGCGTCCAGGGCCCCGGGCACGTCGGCGAGACCGACCGTCTCGATCACCGGCGCCACCGAGCCGTCCCGGACGCGGTCGAACAGCTCGTCGTACACGCGGAGCACGTCGTCCCGGCGGGTCCACGGGTACTGCGAACCCCAGGACAGCCCCACCAGCGAGGCGTTCCGGGCCATGAGGCGCCCCGGGTCCACGGACGACGGTCCACCCGTCCGCCCGACCGCGACGAGGAGGCCCTCGAAGGCCAGGGAGTCGACGAGCGGCTCGGTCAGCGCGCCGCCGACGGAGTCGACGATCGCGTGCACCCCGTCCCCGGACGTCGCCTCGGCGATGCGGGCGCGCAGGTCCTCGGTCGTGTAGTCGATCGTGGCGCCGGCACCCAGGCGCCGGCACAGGTCGAGCTTCGCGTCCCCGCCCGCGGCAGCGATCACGCGGGCGCCGCGAGCGAGCGCCAGCTGGATCACCGCGGTGCCCACCCCGCCCGCGGCGGCGGTCACCAGGACGGTGTGGCCCTCCCCCACGCCGGCGCGCTCCAGCGCCCACCACGCGGTCTGGTAGGCGACCGGCAGCGCGGCCGCGACGACCGGGTCGATGTCCGCGGGCCGCCGCACGGCCAGGTCGGCGTCGACCACGACCTCGTCGGCGAGCGCGCCGACGGGGAGAGCCGGGCACGCCACCACGTCGACGCCCTCGAGGTGCCCGACGCCGGCGCCGGCCGCCACCACGCGACCGGCCACCTCGACACCGGGCGTGAACGGAGGGGGCGAGCCGTGCCGGTGACCCCCGCGGCACAGGTACACGTCCAGGAAGTTGAGCCCGACCGCCTCGCAGGCGATGCGCACCTGACCCGGCCCGGGATCCTGCGGCTCCGTCTCGCCGAGCTCCAGCACGTCCCCCGGCTCGCCCAGCCGCTGGGCCCGCAAGACCCTCACGACGTCCCCCCGGTGCCGCGCAGCCCCGGGAGGACCTCGGCGTGGTGGTGGACGATGCGCCAGCCGTCGCCGGTCCGGCGGAGCAGATCGGTGACGCGGGTCGTCTCCTCGGCCCCGTCCGGGTCCGGCGGGAGCACGACGAGTTCGTACCGGGCGGCGGCGACGTCGCCCCACACGTCGACCCGCACCGGCTCCACGCGCAGGCCGCGGGGCTTGCCCCCGGTCGGGCGCTCGGGATCGTCCCGGTGCGCGTCGAGCTGCGACCGGCTGAGCAGCCCGGGCAGCCCTGACTCCCAGGTGGTCACGTCGTCGGCCAGGTGCCGGTCGAACCGCTGCCGGTCGCCGGCCATGAACGCGTCGTACATGTCCTCGAGCCCGGCGATGACGTCGGCGGCCCCGGGCCCGCCCTGTCCGGGCGAGGCGGCGTCCCCCACCGTCACCGCGGGGACCCGGCGCCGGGAGGGACCCGGTCGGCCACCAGAGCGGCGATCGACGTCCAGAACGGGTGGTCGGGGTCGATCACCGAGAAGTGGTTCCCGGCCTCCTCGAGCACCACGACGTCGTCGCCGGCCGCCACGGCGGCGGCGGCGAAGCTGCGGCCGATGTCCAGCAGGTCGAGGCTGTCCTGCAGGCCGCAGACGACGGCCACGGGCAGGCCGATGGGCAGCCGCGTCATCGGCGAGGAGCGGCGGTAGACCTCCGGCAGCTCGTCGCGCCGGCCGCCCAGGGCCGCCGGGATCGACCCCTCGCCCAGCCACCGCCGGTCGGCGACGTCGAGGTCCAGGACACCGGCCAGCGAGACGGTGAGCGCCGGCCGGACCGCGGCCGAGGGGTCCTCCGCGAGGTCGGCGGCCAGCCGTACGACGAGCTGCCCGCCCGCGGAGTGGCCGAGCAGGACGACGCGGTCCAGGTCCAGCTCGGCACCCGGGTCGGCCGTCGCCAGGGCGGCGACCCCCGCGGCGACGTCGGCGGCCGTGGCGGCCCAGCCGTGGTCGTCCGGGCGCCGGTACTCGAGGTTCCAGGCCACGTAGCCGCGCTCGGCGAGGTCCACCGCGAGGGCGTCCATGAGGTCGACCTCCCAGCGGGACTGCCAGTAGCCCCCGTGCACCAGGACGGCGACGGGGTGCGCGCCGCTGCCCGGGCCCCGGGGCACTCGCACCTCGACGTGCTGATCGGGGTCCGGCCCGTAGGCCACCTGCCGGGCCGGCCACGCCCGGTGGAAGTGCCAGGAGTCCACGGCGAACCGGAGTCCGTCGATCCCGCGTCCGCGGATGTGCCGGCGGACGCAGTCGGACCGGTCGGCCTCCCGCCGGTCGACGTCGATGCGGACCACCGCTGCGGGCGCGCCGGGCAGGTCCTGCGCGTCCAGGTCGGCGGGATCGGCCGGGAGGTAACCGAACTCCCCGGCGGCCGCCACCTTCCCGAGGGTCTCCTCGAGCTCCGCGGCGCTCCCGGGGAACAGCAGGGATCCCTGCTCCCCCCGTCGGTCCAGTGCCCGGGAGAACACCTCCTGGGCGGTCCGGCGGTCGGCCAGCACCCCGGGCGCGACGACGACGTCGAACCGGCTCACCGCGCGACGCCCTCCCCGGTTCCGGCCGGTCCGGGCTGCTCGACCCCCCGGGCCCGCGGGCGGCGGTCCAGCAGCGGGACCACCCGGCTGCCGATCAGCTCCACGCCCACGTCGTCCTGCAGCCCGTGCGGGGTGCCGAACTCGATCCGGTCGGCGCCCGCGTCGATGAGCCGCTGGGCCTGCGCCGCGATCTGCTCGGGTGACCCCGAGAAGGCGAACAGGTCGAGCAGGTCGTCGGGGATGAGCGCGCCGGCACCGGCGTGGTCGTCGACGGCGACCAACTGCTGGACCTCCTCGAGCAGGCCCGGGCGCAGTTCGACGGTGGGGTCGAGCTGGGCGACCACCGCGAGGTACATCGCGACCTCGGCGCGCGCCTTGGCCCGCGCCTTCTCGCCGTCCTCGTCCACGACGGTCACCGCGCCCAGGGTGACCCGGGTGGTGCCGGGGGCACGTCCCGCGCGCAGCTCACCCGGGGCGAGGCGCTCCCGCATCACGTCGACCAGCGCGGGGTTCGCGCTGCCGCCGATCTTCACCTCGTCGGCGAGCTCGCCGGCCACCGCGGAGGCCTGCGGGCCCCAGACACCCAGCAGCAGCGGCACGTGCGGGCGCTGCACCTGGTACCGCAGGCGCACGCCGGCGTCCCGCCGGAACACGCTCCCCTCCGAGCCGGCCGCGTCCCCGGCCAGCAGGTCGCGGACGTAGCCGACGGCCTCGCGGAGGTACGCCAGCGCCCGGGGCTGCTCGATCCCCACGCTGCCCAGCCAGGTCCCCCGGGCCAGCCCGAGGTAGGCCCGCCCGTGCGACGCCAGGTCGAGCGCGGCCACCTGGCCGGCGATCTCGTAGGGGTGCATGGAGTAGGGGTTCCAGCAGGCGGCTCCCAGCCGCACCCGCTCGGTGGCGGCGGCCATCTCCAGCAGGGCGAAGATCGGGGGCTGGAACATCAGGTCCGAGAACACGCTGATCACGTCGATCTCGTGCTGCTCGGCGATGCGCGCCAGCCGGGCGTACTCCCCCGCGGGCTTGTCGCTCTGCAGCCCGAGCCCGATCTCGACCCGGTCGGTGCGCGGCCAGGTCCCCGCGCGCTGCGGGCCGGCGCCGGGGGCCGGGACGTCGCTCACGTCAGGTCACCGGAGTTCAGGTGGGCCGTGCCGATGCGGTCGATCCGCATGATGAGCCGCTCCTCGGGGTCGGGGCAGGCGACGTGGGAGTCCTGGCTCATCCAGTCGCAGGCAGGCAGGTCCCGCTGCTTGGCGGCGAGCATGGGCAGCACCGCGGCGAAGGCGTACATGCAGAAGTGCTTGCCCTCGGGGAGGCGCATCTCGTTGGACCGGACGACGTCGATGTGGTCGCCGACCTGGAGGCCGCAGACCGACCGGCCCTCGATGCGGTCGACCGAGATCCGCAGGTCGTGGAGCTGCATGTCGGTTCCGTCGGGTCCCGGCGCACCGGAGGCGGACGTCGGGGCAGGCACGTGCTCGTTCGGCATCAGCGGTGCTTCCTGGTGTGGGGGGCGCGGGGTCAGGCGACCGGCTGCGCTGGGCGGACGGGGATCTCGGTTCCCGGGTGGATGAGCCAGCAGGCGGATCGACCGGCCCGGTGCGGCCACAGCTCCGGCTCGCGGGTGCACTCGTCGGAGGCGTGCGGGCAGCGGGGCCGGAAGGCGCAGCCCGTCGGCACGTTCGCCGGGTCCGGGACCTCCCCGGCGAGGGCCACGGGGAGGCCGGCACCCGCCTTCACCTGCGGGATGGCTGCGATGAGGGAGCTGGTGTACGGGTGACCGGGCTGGCTCCACAACTGCGCGGTCGGCGCCGTCTCGGCCAGCTTGCCCAGGTACATGACGGCGGTCGTGTCGGCGATGTGCCGGACCAGGGCGAGGTCGTGGGAGATGAACAGCATGCCGACGTCGAGGTCGCGCACCAGCTGGGTCAGCGTGTTGACCACGTGCACCTGCGAGGACGCGTCCAGCGCGGTCACCGGTTCGTCGGCGATCAGCACCGACGGTCGCGTCACGAGCGCGCGCGCGATCGCGATCCGCTGCAGCTGCCCACCGGAGAACTGGTGCGGGAACCGGCCGGCGACGTCCGGGGCGACGCCCACCCGCTCGAGCTGCTCCAGCACGTAGCTGCGCCGCGACCGTCGCGGGACGTCCGCGGGCACGCCGTCGAGCAGCTGGGCGTCGATGCGGCGGCGCGGGTTGAGCGACGAGTACGGGTTCTGGAACACCATCTGCAGTCCCAGTTCCCGGCGCGGCCGGCGCTGCCAGCTCAACGGGGCCACCGGCTCACCGTCGAAGAGCACCGAGCCCTTGCTGGCCTTGATCAGGCCGGAGGCCACGCGGGCGAGCGAGGACTTGCCGCACCCGGACTCCCCCACCAGGCCGACGATCTTGCCCGGCTCCACCGTCAGGGACACCCCGTTGACGGCGCGGACCATGCTGTTGTGGGCACCGCGGTACTCGACGACGATGTCCTGCAGCTGCAGGCTCATGGTGCTCCCTCCCCGTGCGCCGGGACCGCGACCGGCACGCGTGCCGCGGGCGCGTGGACGTGACAGGCCGCGGCGTGCGCCGCCTCCCGGGTGCCGACGCGCGTGGCGGACACCTGCACCAGCGGTGGCGTCACCTGGTCGCAGACGGCGACGCGGTCGGGGCAGCGCGGGTGGAAGGGGCAGCCCGGCGGGGACGACGCCGCGGTGGCCGGCTGGCCCGGGATGGGGCGCAGCGGGACCGGTTCCCCGCCCGTGTCCGCCGTCTCCGGACGCGCCGACAGCAGGGCCCCGGTGTAGGGGTGCTTGGCGCGGAGGAGCAGCTCCTCGGTCGGCCCCGTCTCCATGACGCGGCCCGCGTAGAAGACGTAGGTCCGGTTGGCCAGGGCGGCGAGGACCCCCAGGTCGTGGGTGATGAACATGATGCTGAGGTCCATCTCCCGCACGAGGCGGTCGAAGAGCTGCAGGATGCCGGCCTGCACCGTGACGTCCAGGGCGGTCGTGGGTTCGTCGGCGATGAGCAGCGCCGGTTCGGCCGCGAGGGCGATGGCGATCGCGATGCGCTGCCGCATGCCGCCGGAGAACTGGTGCGGGTAGGAGCGCAGCGCACGGGCCGGGTCGGGGATCCGCACCTGCTCCATCAGCTGGACGGCGCGCGCGTTGGCGTCGCGGCGGTTGAGCCCGAGGTGACGGCGCATGTGCTCGGTCAGCTGGGTGCCGACGGTGAGCATGGGGTGCAGCGCCGCGGTGGAGTCCTGGAACACCATGGCGATCCGCCGGCCGCGGACCTTCCGGAACGCCTTCCCCGAACCCGCGGCGAGGTCGGTGCCCTCGAACACGATCGACCCGCGGACGCGCGCCCCGTCCGGCAGCAGCCCGAGCAGCGCCCGCCCGGTCATGCTCTTGCCGGATCCGCTCTCGCCCGCGATGCCGACGATCTCACCCGGATCGACGTCCAGGGTGACGTCCTTGAGCACGTCGACGGGTCGGTGGAGGCCGGGGAGGCTCACGCCCACCCCGGACATCGACAGCAGCTCGCCCATGTCAGCGTCCTCCCACGGACTGCGGATCGAACCTGTCGCGGAGGGCGTCCCCGATGATGTTGCAGGCCATGACGACCGTGAGGATCGCCAGCCCGGGGAACACGCTCACCCACCACCGGCTGATGTCGTTGGTCCCCAGCGCGATCATCGCGCCCCACTCGGCCGCCGGGGGTCGGGGCCCGAGCCCCAGGAACGAGAGCGCGGCCAGCAGCAGCATCGAGTTGCCGAGCTCCAGGGTCGCGAGGACGACGGCCGGGCCGAAGCTGTTCGGCATGACGTCGCGGCGCAGCGCCGCCACCGGCCCGACGCCGAGCATCCGCGAGGCGTTGAGGTAGTCCTCGCTCCGGATGGACAGCACGGCTCCGCGGATGACGCGGGCGTAGATGGGCCACGAGACGATGACCAGCGCGACCACGGCGTTCAGGGTGCTCGGCCCGAAGGCGGCGGCGACCGCCATCGCCAGGATGATCTGCGGGAAGGCGAAGAACAGGTCGGTGAGCCGCATGATGCCCTCGCCGACGACCCCGCGCACGTAACCGGCGACCAGCCCGAGCAGCCCGCCGAAGGCGAGTGCGCAGACGACGATGGTCAGCGCCAGCGGGATGGACAACCGCGCGCCGTAGATGACGCGGCTGAGCACGTCCCGCCCGAGCGCGTCGGTGCCGAACAGGTGGTCCCCGCCCGGTGACGCGTAGACGTCGGAGGACTGCTGCAGCGGGTCGAACGGCGCCAGCAGCGGCGCGGCGATCGCCACGACCAGCCATGCGGCAGCGACCAGGAGCGCGATGACGACCACCGGCTGGCGCCAGATCCGGCCCGCCTCCGTGCGGGCCTGCCACCACCGGCGACGCGGCGCCGGGGAGTCGTCGGGCGGCGTGACGGTGGCCGCTTCCTGTTCCTCCGCCAGCTCGGTCAGGGAGGAGTGGGTCCGGGTCATGTCAGCCGCACCCTCGGGTCGGCGAGTCCGTACAGCAGGTCGACCACCAGGTTGACCCCCAGGTAGACGGCGGCGATGAACAGGCTGGCGCCCAGGATCGCGGAGCGGTCCAGCGCGGTGGCGCTCTCGTAGGCGTAGGACCCCAGCCCCGGCCAGGAGAAGATGCTCTCCACCAGCACCGTGCCGGCCAGGAGCGACGCGAAGGTGAGCCCGGCGATGGTGAGGATGGGCAGCAGGCCCGCCCGGAGGAGGTGCTTGGTCAGAACCACGCGCGTGGACAGCCCCTTGGCGCGGGCGGCCAGCATGTAGTCCTTGCGGAGCACCTCGAGGAGCGCGGAGCGGACGAAGCGGGTCAGCGTCGCCACCGTCACCAGGGTGAGGACCAGGATCGGCAGCATGGCGTGCTGCGCGGCGTCCCAGGCGAGGAGCACGTCCCCCTGGAGCAGGGCGTCCACGGTGTAGAGCCCGGTGACCTGCTCCGGAGGGCTGAACTGGGGACTCAGCCGTCCACCGCTGGGCGAGACCCCGAGGACGAAGAAGAACAGGTACAGCGCCAGGAGCGCCAGCCAGAACGGCGGCGTGGAGAGCCCCACGAGGGAGAACACCCGCACGGTCTGGTCGGCGGCCCCGCCGTTCCGGATGGCCGACAGCAGCCCGAGCCCGATGCTGATCACCAGGGAGATCAGCAGCGTCGGCACCGCGATCTCCATCGTCGCGGGGACGTAGTCCAGCAGCTCGGTCAGCACCGGCCGGCCGGTCTGCTGGGACAACCCCAGATCACCCTGGACCAGGTTGCCGAGGTAGGTGAGGTACTGGACGGGCAGCGGCTCGTTCAGACCCCACTTCTCCTCGAAGGCCGCGACGATGGCCGGGTTGCCCAGCGCCGCGTCGGAGAGGTTCGCCGCGACCGGGTCGCCCGGTGCCAGCTGCACCAGGCTGAACCCGATCACGGTCGTCCCCAGCAGCAGCCCCACGGTGACCAGCAGCCGCTGGACCAGGTAGCGGAGGAAGCCGTGGCCCGAGCGCTTCGGCCGAGCCGTGGTCCCCTCGGCCGCGGCGTCGGTGCCCGTCTCGTGCACGGGCGCCGACGGCTGTGTGCGATCGGCGCCCGTGCCGGGCTCCGCGGGTGCCGCGGAGCCTGGCCGGTGCGCGGTCATGCCGGTTCCACCGCGGCCAGGTCGAGGATCCAGCCGGCGGGGGTGTACTCGGCGTCGGCCACGTCCTCGGTCGACACGACCGATCCGGAGTTCTGCGCGACCGGCACGTAGGGCGAGCCGGCGAGCATGGCCTCCTGCCACTCGACGAGCGCGCTCTCGAGCTCGGCGCCGTCGACCGCGGTCAGCGCCTGCTCGGCGGCCGCCGTGACCTCTTCGGCCGCCGGCCCGTCACTCCAGCGGACGCGCTCGGCGTTGACGCCCCCGGGGCTCAGCTGCCGGACGAGCGACTCGGGGCGGGGGTAGATCAGCGCGTGCGGCGTGAAGCCCATGACGACGTTGCCGCCCCGCTGCTCCTCCAGGAACGCCGGCAGCGCCAGCGGCGTCAGCTCCAGGTTGATGCCGGCCTCGGCGGCGTCACCCTGGACCTTCGTCGCGATCGTGCCGAGGTCCACGCCCCGGTAGGTGATCGACGGGTAGATGAAGCGCACCGGCTCGTCGCCGACACCGGAGGCCTCGAGGGCCGCCCGGGCGGCGTCCAGGTCGCGCTCCGGGCCCTCCTCGACGGGCAGCGAGCCCGGGTAGGCGTCGGCGAGGAAGCCGCCGAGGCGGTCGCCGCCCTGGCCGTACAGAGCGGCGAGGCCCTCGTAGTCCAGCGACGCCCGCAGGGCCGCCCGCCAGTCGGGGTTTGAGGTGGCCGGGGAGACGGCGGGGTCGGTGCTCATGTAGAGCATGTAGAGCGTGTCCTTCACCTGGGACACGTTGAGCGACTCCGGCAGGCCGTCGAGCAGGTTGCCGGTGACGTCGATCGCGACCTCGTCGCCCTGGGAGCGGCTGATCGCCAGCTTCTGGTTCTGCGCGTCGGCGTTGCGGATGACGACCCGGGAGTAGCCCGGCGCCTCGCCCCAGTACTCCTCGTTGGCGGTGAGCACGATCTCGTTCCCCGGGTCGTTGCGCTCCAGCACGTAGGGACCGGCGCACGCGGAGTTGCTGTCCAGGAAGGTCTGCGCGGTGTCGGCCGTCTCGGCGCCCTCCGCGTCGGTCGCACCGTTCGCCGTGGCCACCTCCTCGTTGAGGATGCTGGTCACCGGCATCGCCATCAGCGTGGGCACCTCGGCGGTGGGACGGTCGGCCGTCACGACGACCGTGGACTCGTCGGGTGCGGAGAACTCCAGCCCGGCGAAGAAGCTCGACCCGCTGCCCTGGACGTTCATCATCCGGTTCAAGGAGAACAGCACGTCCTCCGACGTCACCGGGGAGCCGTCGGAGAAGACGGCGTCGTCCCGGAGCGTGAAGGTGTAGGTCGTGCCGTCCTCGGAGACCTCGAACCCCTCGGCGAGCTCGGGCACGGGTTCGCCGACGTCCCCGCCGTCGAAGGTCATGAGCGTGTCGCACAAGCTGTGGATCGCCAGGTACCCGGTCTGCTCGTACGCCCGGGCGGGGTCGAGCGTCGAGTAGACGAAGGAGGTGTTCACCAGCAGCGTCTGGTCGGCGGCGTCGCCACCCCCGCCCCCACCCCCGCCGGACGACGACGAGCCCGCGGTGCAGCCGCTGACGAGGACTGCTGCACCGACTGCGACGGCGGCGTACCGCGTGGGGCGGACCGCCCGAGCGGATGAGATTGCGATCGACATGGATCCGTTCCTCTGGCCGAAGGGGCGACAGCGGAGCTGCCAGGTGTGAGGGAGAACCTAGAGGGCGAATGTATCGCCAGTGTTTACACGGCGATAGCCTCAGTGAACAGAAAATGTCCGACGATCGGTCGTCGTCGGACCGGGGAGGAACTCATGCTCAACGAGCGGGTGCGCACCCTGCGCAAGAACCGGGGCATGTCCCTGCGTGAGCTCGCCGCGGCGACCGGTGTCTCGGCGGCACTGCTGAGCCAGGTGGAACGCGGCGCCACCGACCCGAGCCTGAACACCATCCGCAAGCTGGCCGCCGTGCTCGGCGCCGACCTCGCGACGCTCTTCGCCGAGGAGCCGCCGGCGCAGGTCCACCACAGCCGCCCGGGCCAGCGTCCGCTGCTGTCGGCGGGGGCCGGGCTCATGTCCTACGAACGGCTGACCCCCGGGCGTTCCGACCTGGAGGTGCTCCACGGCCGGCTGGCTCCGGGGCAGGCGACGTCGGAGGAGCCGTGGGCGCACCCGTCGACCGAGTGCGCCGTGGTCGTCGTGGGCAGCATGAGCGCGGAGGTCGACGGCGTGCGGTACGACCTCGCGATCGGCGAGAGCCTGACCTTCGACTCCCGGCTGCCGCACCGCTTCTTCAACGACTCCGGTGCGCCCGCCGAGTACCTCCTGGCGGTCACGCCGCCGGTCCCCTGAGCGCGAGCACGCCGCCCCGGACACGGGTCAGGCCCCGGTCGCGACGTCGTCGCGGACGACGGCGCCGCCCTTCATGACCCAGGACAGCGAGCGGTAGGTGGCGACGTCGGCCGTCGGGTCGCCCTCCGTCGCGACGAGGTCGGCGAACTTTCCCGGCTCGACCGATCCGATGTCGTCCTGCGCGCCCAGCCAGGTGGCGGGCACGAGGGTGGCGGCCGCGACGGCGTCGAACGGCTCCAGGCCGTTCTCGGCCATGTGCTCCAGCTCCCGCACCGCCGCGCTGGTCCCCTCGAACTGCCAGAACGGGGGCATGTCCGAGCCCAGCATCACCGAGACACCGGCGGCCAGGGCGCTGCGGTAGCTCTCCAGGTGCCGCTCCCCCGCCCCCAGCGAGCGCTGCTGCATCCACTCCGGGACGCCGAGCTCGTCGAAGAAGGACTTGCACCGGGTGACGACGAGCGTCGGCACGTACGCGCAGCCGGAGGCCGCCATCGCCGCCGTCACCTCGTCGGTCAGCTCGTAGCCGTGCTCGACGCAGTCGAGACCCAGCTCCACCGCCTCGCCGGTGACCCCGGCCGGGCCCGCGTGGGCGGTGACCTTGCGGTTCCACTCGTGCGCGGTGGTGATCGCCGCCTCGAGCTCGTCCCGGGCCACCTGCCGGGTGGTGATCGTCTCGTGCTGCCCGGAGATGCCGCCGGAGATCATGACCTTGATCAGGTCCGCGCCGGCCCGGATCTGCTGACGGACCCCGTTCCGGAAGCCGACGGGGCCGTCGCACTCCAGGGCCCCGGACGAGGCGTGACCGTGGCCGCCGGTGCAGGAGATCGGCCGTCCCGCCGTGAAGATCCGCGGTCCGACCACGTGGCCGGCGTCGATCGCCTCCCGCAGCCTGAAGTCCACGTGCTTCTTCTCCCCGACGCAGCGGATGGTGGTGACCCCTGCCCGCAGGGTCGCGGCGGCACCACCCGCCATGTACAGCGCCAGCTGGGCCTCGTCCATCGCCTTGACCTCGGCCCCGCGGGGACCGGGCAGGGACAGCGACAGGTGGGTGTGCATGTTGACCAGGCCGGGCGAGAGCCAGCGGCCGCCGAGGTCGATCTCCCGGTGGTCGGCGTCGTCCAGGCCGGCACGGACCTCCGCCTCGGGGCCGACCGCCACGATGCGTTCCCCGCGGATCCAGACGGCCGCGTCCGTCAGCGGCGCCTTCCGCGTGGCGTCGGCGACCGAGCAGCCGTGCAGGAGGATCGAGTCAGACATGGAAGGCACTCCCTGGGATGGACGGGTCGAGGTGCACGGGGCGGCCACCGATGACGACGGCGAGGGGCTGCTGCCGGGGCCACTCCTCCGGATCGAGACCCAGCGGGTCCTCCGGCCAGACGACGAGATCGGCCCGCGCGCCGGGGGCCAGGTGTCCCAGGTCCGGCTCCCCGACGTAGTCACCGGCGTGCCGGGTGTACATCGGGAACGCCTCCCGGGGCGTCAGGGCCTCGTGGTCACCGAGGCTCGAGCCGTCCCAGACCCGCCGCGTCACGGCCATCAGCGCGCCGTGCAGCGGAGCGCACGGGTGGGTGTCGGACCCGGCGGCGAAGCGGAAGCCGAGCGCGGTCATGGTGGCCAGCGGCATGGTGCGGCCGGCGAGCGGCCCCCAGGCGGCGCGGATCTCGTCGCTGTACACGTAGCCGAGCGGCGGGTTCACCGAGATCTTGATTCCGAGCCGGGCGCACTCACGCAGGTCGAGGACGTCGACGAGGAAGGCGTGCGCGATGCTCACCTGACCGCTCTCCAGCGGTGCGCCCGCTCGCCGCACGTCGTCGACGGCCGAGATGATCTCGCCGATCGCGCCGCCGCCCATGGCGTGGATGCACACCGGCCACCCGCGCTCGGCGGCGAGGCGCAGCAGCGTCCGCAGCTCCTCGCCGGTGTAGTGCGGGTGGGCGTCCCCGATCTCCTCCCCCGACCGCATCCAGGCGGTGGCGAACTCGCCGTCGAGCAGCAGCTTGACGGCCCAGGCGCGCAGGCCCTCGTCCCCCGTCATCGGCGGGGCCGTGGCGGCGAGCAGCCGGTCGAGCTCCACCTGGAACGGCTTGCGCCAGTCGAACCGGTTCATCAGCCGCACCCGCAGCGGCAGCTGGTCGCGCCGCCGGGCCTCCTGGTAAAGGGCCCACGAGGGCTCGAACGCGCCGGCGAGACCGGGGTCGACGACCGTCGTGACGCCCATCCGGAGCAGCCGCCCGCAGGCCTCGTCGAGGATGGCGAGCCGGTACTCGTCGTCGTCCATGCTCTGGGTGTAGATGGCGTCGTTCACCACCCGGACGGCCTGGCCGTGCAGGTAGCCCGTCGCCGGGTCGTAGGACTCGACCGGCAGCCCGGCCAGCCGCTCGGCCATGCGCTGCGCCCCGACGGTGTTGATGACCGCGCGGTCGGGCCGCCGGTAGAGATAGACCGGGGTGCGCGGTGCCGCCGCGTCGAGCTCGTCGCGGGTGGGCAGCCGGCCTTCGGCGAGGTTGCGCTCGTTCCAGGCGGCGGTGTCGGCGAAGCACCTGATCCAGACGTGCTCGCTCGACGCCCGGGCGCGTTCGCGCACGATCTCGACGACCTCGCCGACCGACCGGGCCTGCTCGAGCCGCAGCATCTGGAACTCGTGCGACACCTTCTCCAGGTGGATGTGGGTGTCGATGAACCCGGGCCACACGGTGGCCCCGCGCAGATCGGTCCGGCGGGTCGCCGGACCCGCCAGCTGCTCGAGGTCCGCGTCCGTGCCGACGGCGAGGACCCGGCCGTCACCGATCGCCAGCGCGGTACCGCGGCCGGCGTCGGGGTGGAAGGTCTCGACACGACCGCCGGTCAGCAGCCAGTCGACGGTCACGACGCGGCCTGCCCGGCCGGGACCGCGGAGCGCGTCGTCGCGCCGCTGCCCGCACCGGGGACGACGCGGCCCCGCTGCAGCACCATCGAGACGCGACGGACGGCGGAGGCATCGGTCAGCGGATCCCCGTCGACGACCAGCAGGTCGGCCTCCTTGCCCTCGCCGACCGTGCCGACCCGGTCGTCGACGCCGAGCCACGCGGCCGGCACCGTGGTCGCCGCCGCCAGCGCGCCGCGCGGACCCGCCCCGTGCTCGGCCATGAGCCCGTACTCCCAGGCCGTGGCGTTCGTCCCGTCGATGTCCCAGAACGGCGGCAGGTCGCTCCCGAGCATCACCGGGACGCCCGCGTCGAGTGCCGTGCGGTAGCTCTCCACGTGCCGCGGACCGGCACCGAGGGCGCGCTCCTGCATCCACGGCGGCACGCCCAGCGATTCGAAGAACTCGCGGCAGCGGGAGACGCCCAGCGTGGGGACGAGCGCGCAGCCGTGCCGCGCCATGGCCGCGGCGGTCTCGGGGGTGAGCTGGTAGCCGTGCTCGACGCAGTCGAGGCCGAGCTCGACCGCCTCGAGGATGACCGGTGCCGGCCCGGCGTGCGCCGTCACCTTGCGGTTCCACTCGTGCGCCGTGGAGATCACCGCCGACATCTCGTCCGACGTGAGCTGGCGGGTGTCGATGGACTCGTGCTCGCCCGCGATCCCGCCGGAGATCATCACCTTGATCAGGTCCGCGCCGGCCCGGATCTGCGCCCGCACCCCGCGGCGGAAGTCGTCCGCCCCGTCGCACTCCAGGGTGGAGCTCGTCTCGTGGCCGTGCCCGCCCGTGCAGACCAGCGCCCGGCCGGCGGTGAACATCCGTGGGCCCTCGGCCCGCCCGGCCTCGATCGCCGCGCGCAGCGCGAAGTCGGCGTGGTCGCTCTCCGCGACGCACCGGACGGACGTCACCCCGCACAGCAGCGAGCGCCGGGCGCCGTCGGCCATGTAGAGGGCCAGTTCGTGCGGCGTCATCGCGGCGATCTGCGCCCCGAGCGGGCCGGGGAGCGCCAGCGAGAGGTGCGTGTGCATGTTGAACAGCCCGGGCATCACGGTCCGGCCGCCCAGCTCGAGCTCCGGCGGCCGGTCCTCGCCCGGCAGTTCCTCGCGCAGCTGGTCGAGGACCCGCTCCCGGGGCCCGACCGCACGGATCGTCCCGTCGTCCACCCAGACGGCGGCGTCCTCCAGGAGGACGTCGCGGTCCGCGTCGGCGACGTGGCACTGCGAGAGCACCACCGAGGTTCGCTGCATCGGTTCCTCCGGACTCACGGGTGGCTGGTGCGGTCGTCGGTGGGCATCGTGCCCGGCCGGTCAGGCCAGCGCGTCGGCCACCGTGCCATGCGGGTATCCGTGCGCTGCGGCCACGGGTTCGCTCACCAGTCGCCCGTCGACGGTGCTCAGGCCCCTGGCGAACGCCGGGTCGGCGGCGAGCGCCGCCCGCCATCCCCCGTCGGCCAGCGCGGTCACGTAGGGCAGCGTGGCGTTGGTGAGCGCGTAGGTCGAGGTGTGCGGGACAGCGCCGGGCATGTTCGCCACGCAGTAGAAGACGGAGTCGTGCACCGGGTAGATCGGGTCCGCGTGCGTGGTCGGGCGCGAGTCCTCGAAGCAGCCACCCTGGTCGATGGAGATGTCGACGAGCACCGACCCCTGCTTCATCCGCCCGACCAGCTCGTTGCTCACCAGCGTCGGGGCCTTCGTGCCGGCGACCAGGACGGCACCGATGACCAGGTCCGCCTCGGTCACCGCCGTCTCGATCTCCAGCGTGTTGGAGGCCACGGTGCGGCACCGGCCGCCGAAGACGGCGTCGACGGCCCGGAGCCGGTCGAGGTTGCGGTCGAGCAGCGCGACGTCGGCTCCCATGCCCAGCGCGATGGCGGCCGCGTTGCGGCCGGACACGCCCGCCCCGATGACCACGACCTTCGCGGGACGGACGCCGGGGACACCACCCATCAGCACCCCGCGCCCGCCGTCCTGGCGCATCAGGTAGTAGGCACCCACCTGGGCGGCCAGCCGTCCGGCCACCTCGCTCATCGGTGCCAGCAGCGGAAGGCTGTGGTCGGCGAGCTGCACGGTCTCGTACGCGATCGACGTCGTCCCCGCGGCGAGGAGCGCGTCGGTGCACGGCCGGGACGCCGCCAGGTGGAGGTAGGTGAAGAGGACCTGGTCGGCGCGCATCAGGCCGTACTCCGGGCCCACCGGCTCCTTGACCTTGAGCAGCAGGTCCCCGACGCCCCAGACCTCCTCGGCCGTGTCCAGGACCTTCGCGCCGGCCGCCGCGTACGCCTCGTCCGGGATCGACGAGCCGGACCCGGCGCCGCGCTGGACGAACACGTCGTGCCCGCGGCGGACCAGCTCGTCCACCCCGGACGGCGTGATCGCCACCCGGTACTCGTGGTTCTTGATCTCCGTGGGGATGCCCACTCGCACGGTCGTCTCCAGGTGGTTCGAGGTGGGTGGCGGAAGGTGGTGGTCAGCCGGCGCTCGCGCGCCGGCCCGGGTCCCGGGTCACTGCTGACCGGTCAGGTACCGGCGGGCGTTCCCGGACAGCAGCTGCCGCTGCTGCTCCTCGGGCAGGCCCGCCTGGTGCACGACGGCGCCGACGGGGCGCTCGCCCAACGGGTAGGGGTAGTCCGACCCGACCATCACCTGGTCGGGCCCGAGGGTCTCGACGAGCATCCGGAGCGCCGGCGGGGCGAAGACCACCGAGTCGACGGAGAACCGGCCGACGTACTCCGACGGCGGACGGGTCGAGCTCCCCCGGACGACGTCGCCGCGCCGGTGCCAGGCGTTCTCCAGGCGGCCGAGCCAGAAGGCGAACGAGCCGCCACCGTGCGCGAAGCAGATCCGCAGCGACTCCGGGACGCGGTCGAACACGCCGCCGAGCACCATCGCCAGCACCGACAGGTGGGTCTCCGCGGGCATGCCGGTGAGCCACTGCGCCATCCACCGGTCCAGCCGCGGGCCGCCGGCCATGTCCCACGGGTGCACGAACACCGGGACGTCCAGCGACGCCGCGTGCTGCAGGAAGGTGACGACGCCGGCGTCGTCGAGGTCCCGGTCGCCGACGTGGTTGCCGATCTCGACGCCCCGGTGACCGGCCGCCAGGGCGCGCTCGAGCTCGGCGCACGCCGCGTCGGGGTCCTGGAGGGGCACCTGGCAGAACGGGACGAGCCGGCCACCGGAGCCGTCGGTCAGCTCGAGGGCGAGGTCGTTGAAGATCTCGCACACCCGGGCCGCCTGCGCGGGCGGGCGGTCGTAGGAGAAGAACACCGGTGTCGGCGAGACGACCTGGACGGCGACCCCGTCGCCGTCCATGTCGGCGAAGCGGGTGGGCGCGTCCCAGCACTCGGCACCGATCGGGCGGAACTCCGTCTCGCCCACCATGATCATCGCCTCGCGCTCGGAGTCGATGCGCAGCGAGGGCCACGTCCCCGGCCCGCAGGCGGCACCGAGGTCGGGCCAGCCACGGGGCACGAAGTGGGTGTGCACGTCGATGATCTGCCCGTCGGCGGTCTCCGCGATCCCGCCGGGCTCCCTGGTCGAGGTCACCGGGACCGCCACGCTCCCCCGCCGATGGAGGCGAGGACCACGAGCGCCGCCGCCCCCGCCGCCACGAGCCGCCGCTGGCGCTGCACGATCCGGACGACCTCGGCGTAGGGCACCGTCGTGAAGGACACCAGCTCGTAGCGGGTGCGGTAGGCCGGCAGCCACTTCTCCAGCAGGTGCTCGCCACGGGTGGTGAGCTGGAAGAGCCGGGAGTTCACCTTGTCCCGCATCTCGGTGAAGTTGTCGGCGGCCATGCCGGCGATCGCCTCGGCGTTCTCCCGCCGGGCCGACTCGAACAGCGGCAGTGCCAGGCGCAGGTCGTCGCCGGTGCTCTCCAGCAGCTGGTCCAGGGCGACGCAGTCCTCGAAGCCGGAGTTCGCCCCCTGCCCGAAGAACGGGAGGATCGCGTGCGCGGCGTCCCCCATCAGGACGAACCGCCCGTCGTGCTGCCACGGGGACGTGTGCAGCGTCCCCAGCGGGCCGATCGGGTTGTGCAGGTAGTCCGACACGTGGTCCGGCGCCAGCGGCGGGACGTCGGGGTAGTGACGCCGGAAGTGCTCGGCCACCTGGTCGGCGGTGGTGATCTCGGCGAAGCTGCCCGGCCCGTCGAGCGGCCAGAAGAGGGTGCAGGTGAAGGACCGGTCGGGGTTGGGGAGGGCGATCATCATGGATCCGCCGCGCGGCCAGATGTGCAGCGCGTCGGGATCCAGGGCGAACTCACCGTCCCGGGCCGGGATGGTCAGCTCCTTGTAGCCGTAGGGCTGCCAGTCCTCCTCCGCGGTCACCACGCCGGCGGCCATCAGCGCCTGACGGACGGCCGAGCCGGCCCCGTCGGTGCCGACCACCCAGTCCGGGGACACCTCGACCGGCCCGTCGGGGGTCTCGAAGCTCAGCTGTGCGGTCCCGACGTCGACCCCGGTGAGCCGGTGCCCGAACAGGACCCGGACGTCGGGAGCCTTCTCCGCGGCGTCGAGCAGGGTCGCGTTCAGGGCCGACCGGCTGATCGAGTTGATGTGCTGGCGCCCGTCCGCGGAGTAGGAGCGGAAGTTCTGCGTGCCGTCGACGCCGTGCACCATCCGCCCGTGCATCGGGAGGGCGGGGGCCATGACCTGCTCGTCCAGGCCGAGCCGCCGCAACGCGTCGATCCCGCGCTCCGAGAGCGCCAGGTTGATCGACCGGCCCCGCTCCTCGGCGGTCAGGCGCGGGTCCGGGCGCCGCTCGTAGACCGTCACGGCGTACCCGCGACGGGCGAGGAAGCACGCCGCGAGGCAGCCGACGAGCCCGGCGCCGACCACCGCGACGGAACGCTGCGACGTCGGGTCGGACGAGGTCAGGATCGGATCGCTCATCGGGGTGCCACCTCGCGGGCCAGCGCGACAGCGGCGCGCCAGCAGTCGTGGAACGTGACGTACATGGGGACGGGGGCGAACCGGACGATGTCCGGCTGCCGCGCGTCGGCGATCACCCCGTGCCGGAGCCGCAGCGCGGAGGCAAGCTCCTTCGCGGTGCGGCCCTCGATCCGGACCGAGAGCTGGCTGCCGCGCGCGGCCGGGTCCCGCGGCGTGACCTGGGTCAGCGGACGGTCCCGGAACACCTCGTCGAACAGCGACTCGAGGTAGGCGGTCAGCCGCTCGCTCCGGGCGCGGAGGGCGGGCATCCCGGTCTCGTCGAACATCTCCAGCGAGCTGCGGACCGGCCCCATGGCGAAGATCGGCGGGTTGGACAGCGCCCACGCGTCGGCCGTCGGCGGCGGGTCGGCCACGGGCGCCATCTGGAAGCGGGTCGACTCCCGCGTCGTCCACCAGCCCTCGAACCGCGGGCGGTCCCCGGCCAGGTGCCGCTCGTGGACGAAGACGCCGGCGACCGCGCCGGCGCCGCTGTTGAGGTACTTGTACGTGCACCAGGCGGCGAAGTCGACGCCCCACTCGTGCAGCGCGAGCGGGACGTTGCCGGCGGCGTGCGCCAGGTCCCAGCCGACGACGCACCCCGCCTCGTGGCCGGCGCGGGTGATCGCCGGCATGTCGAGCAGCTCACCGGTCAGGTAGTTCACGCCCCCGAACAGCACGAGCGCGTGCTCGTGCCCGGAGCGGCGGAGGAAGTCCACGACGTCCTCGGTGCGCAGGTTCTCCTCGCCCTCCCGGGGGCGCATGCGGGTGATGACCTCGTCCGGGTCGAGCCCGTGGAAGGCCGCCTGGCTGCGCACCGCGTAGCTGTCGGAGGGGAAGGCGCTGTCCTCGATGAGGATCTTCCGGCGGGCGCCTTCCGGCCGGTAGAACGACACCATCAGCAGGTGCAGGTTGACCGTCAGCGAGTTCATCGCCACGACCTCGTCCGGCTGCGCACCGACCAGCCGGGCCATCGGCTCGCGCAGCAGCGCGTGGTAGGGCAGCCACGGGCGGCGCGCCTCGGTGTGGCCCTCGACGCCCCACCGCGCCCAGTCCTCCATGTCCTCCAGCAGCTCGACCGAGGTCCGTCGCGGGCGCAGGCCCAGCGAGTTCCCGGCGAAGTACGCCGTCTCGGGGTGGTCCCCGCCCTCGGCCGGCGGGACGTGGAACTCCCCGCGCCGGGTCGGCAGCTCGTCGGCCGCGTCCAGGGCGAGGGCGTGCTCCTCGCGGGCCAGCAGGTCGGCGAGCAGGTCCCGGCCCCCGGGCCGGGCGGTCACGGTCTCGGTCACCGGGGTCAGACCGCCGTCCGTGCCGACCACACCTCGGGGAAGACGACCCGGGCCAGGCTCTTGGCCAGCCAGTACGTCCCCGAGGAGCCTCCGGAGCCCACCTTGTCGCCCATGCCCCTGCGGACGGCGAGGAGGTGCTTGTGCCGCCAGTCGGTGAAGGCGGCGGAGATGTCGGTCAGCACCTCGGCCAGCTCCCACAGCGGGTCGCCGTTCTGCTCCCGCGTGTAGATCTGCAGCCAGGCCTCCTCGACCTCCGGACGGGCCTCGTAGTCCTGCCCGAAGTCGCGGTTCACGACCTCGTCCGGGATGTCCATGCCGCTGCGGGCGAGGGCGGCGATCGCGTCGTCGTACAGCGACGGGCCCTCGAACGCCGCCATCAGCGGCTCGTAGACGGCTGGGTTGCCGCGGTAGAGCTCGGTCAGCCGGCGCTGCTTGATGCCGAGCAGGAGCTCCAGCCGGCGGTAGGCCCACGACTGGAAGCCCGACGCCACGCCGAGGGTGTCGCGGAACCGGTTGAACGCCATGGGCGAGAGCCAGTCGATGGTCGACCAGGAGGCGACGAGCCCCTCGAACTGCCGGACGGACCGGCGGAGGACGGCGACCGCACCGCGGACGTCGTCGGCGCGCAGGTGCTGCTGCGCGAGCTCCCACTCGAACTGGAGCTGCCCGAAGTAGAGCTCCATGATCTGCGACGCGACCAGGAAGGCGCGCTCCTCGGGCACGTCGGTCATCGTGTCCTGGATGCCGTGCAGGACGTCCGTGCGGACGTAGTGGTCGTACGGGGTCGCGCCGTCGAACGACATGTGCGGCTTGCCGCCGGTCGCCTCGGCGAGGGCGGCGCGGCTCTCCGCGGTCGCCGTCCCGGGGCGGTCGTCGACCTCGCTCGCCGTACCCTTGTCGCGCTCTTCCACGGTCACTGTCGGCCCTCCTTCACGGGTGAAGTCTGCGCGGGTGCAGGACGTCCGGGAATGGCGAGCGGGGGTCGTATAGTCCATCCGACTTTTCGATCGGAAGGTCGGATCGGCAAACGACTTTCGTGTCGTGGAGGGGGGTGTCGGGCGCGTGGACAGCACGGACTGGGCCATCCTCGCCGAGCTCCAGGACGACTGCCGGGTCTCGTTCAGCGAGCTCGGCCGGCGCGTGCACATGTCCTCGCCGGCGGTCGCCGAACGCGTCCGCCGGCTCGAGCAGGCCGGGGTCATCACCGGGTACCACGCCGCCGTCGACCTCGAGGCGGCCGGCTGGAGCGTGCTCGCCCTGGTTCGCATGCAGTGCTTCGGGCCGCGCTGCATCCTGCAGCACGCCGAGAGCGTCGCGGCGTGGCCCCAGGTGCTCGAGCTGCACCGCGTCACCGGTGACGTGTGCTGCGAGCTGAAGGTCGTGGCCGCCTCGATGCAGGCCTTCGAAGCGGTGGTCGACCGGCTCGCCGACTACGGCCAGCCGTCGTCGACGCTGGTGCTCTCCAGCCCCCTCGGCCGCGGCCGGGTCCACCGACCGGACTCCTGAGGGCCGGCCGGGCCGCGACGCCGAGGGCTCGGCAGGAGGGACCGCTCAGGCGGACGCGGCGAGCCCGTCGAGCGCGCCGAGCACGACCGGCCACGCCGTGCTGCTCGGGTCGATGAGCGCGAAGTGCCCCACCGGGAGAGCGGTCAGCGCCGTAGCGGGGTGCCGGCGACGGTAGGACTCGCTGACCACGGCCGGCACGATCCCGTCCCCGGCGCCGTGGACGATGTGCACGCGGGCATCCGGTGTGGGCAGCCGCGCGGGATCGAGGTCGGCCCGCCCGGCCGCGGGTCCGCCGAGGAAAGCCGGCACCGCGTCGGTGTCCAGCGCCAGGGCCGCGGCCACCTCGAGGTCGGCCACCGGCGCGAGCGCGAGGACGCCGACGACGCCCGCCGGCGCTCCCGCGGCCGCGAGCAGCGCGAGGTGACCACCCGCCGAGTGGCCGGCGATCAGCAGCCGGCCGTCGCTGTGGGCGGCGGTCACGTCCGACCGCCGGGCCTCGCGCAGGGCCGCGCGGACGTCCGCGACCATGGCGTCGGGCCGGCCCGGGACGCGCCGGTACTCCGGCGTCACCGTCGTCCAACCGGCCCGGGCCAGCGCGTCGGTCATCGGCCGCACGTGCACCCGGTCGTACTCGGGACGCCAGAAGCCGCCGTGCAGCAGGACGACCAGCGGCCGCCCCGCCGCACGCGGACCACCGAGGCGGACGTCGCACACGTGCTCGTCCGCCGCGCCGTACCGGAGGACGAGGTCCGGCCCCGGCGCCGGACGCGACAGGACCGAGCGGTCCTCCGGCCGGAGCGGGTCCGGGGCTTCCAGGACGTCCACGGCGATCAGGCGCCGGCCGGGGCCCCGGTCACCGGGCGCAGGTGGTCCGGCCACTGCTTGCCCGGGTGGAGGGCACCGCAGTTGTCGCAGGTCCGCGCCTGCTCGTCGGAGAGGAACGAGTCGAAGACGGGGAGCAGGTCCTCGACGATCGACTCCAGCTGCAGCTCTGCCCGGAAGATCCGGTGGTTGCACTCCATGCAGTAGTACTCGACGGCGTCCCGCTGCCCCGTGGGACGGGCGAACTCGACGACCAGCCCGATGCTGCCCGGCTCCGGGCGCTGCGGGGAGTGCTTGACGTGCGGGGGCAGCAGGAACACGTCGCCCTCGCTGATCTGGATGTCCGTCGGCGGCTGCCCCTCCTCGGCCATCACCCGCAGCACCATGTTGCCCTTGAGCTGGTAGAAGAACTCCTCGATCGGGTCGTCGTGGAAGTCCGTGCGCTGATTCGGGCCGCCCACGACCGTCACCATCAGGTCGGCGTCCTCCCAGACCTGCACGTTGCCGACGGGCGGCTTGAGCAGGTGCTGGTGCTCCTCGATCCAGCGCTGGAAGTTGAACGCCTTGAGCTCACGGGGGTCGGGCATGGGTGCCTCCTCGGGTCGGCTTCTCTGGGTCAGTCGCGGGCCGGCAGGACCGCGACCGCCTGGATTTCGATGAGCAGGTGCGGATGGGGCAGCTCGGCGACCGCCACGGTGGTCCGCGTGGGCCCCGACTCGTCGAAGTGCTCGGCGTACACCGCGTTGTAGGCGTCGAAGTCCGCCATGGACGTGAGGTATGTGGTGACCTGGACCAGGTCACCCAGCCCGGCGCCCACCGAGGCCAGGATGTCGGCGACGTTGCGCAGCACCTCGCGGGTCTGCACGGCGATGTCGAGCCGCAGCTCGCCGTCGTCGCCCACCTCCGCCCCGGCGATGGTGTCGTCGGGCCGCCGGCTGCTGGTGCCGGATACCCAGGCCATCCCGTGGGCGACCCGGACGTGGGGGAAGCGTCCGCGGGGCGTCGCCTTGCCGGCGACGGTCACGGCCCGGCTGTCGCTCACTCCGCTCCTCCGAGGACACCGAGGCGCACCGAGCCCAGACCGGTCACCCGCCCGACGACGCCCGACCCCGGCGTCAGCGGGACGGCGGCGGTGGCGGCGCCGGCCAGGATCACCTGCCCGGCGCGCAGCCGGAGACCACGCCGGAGGGCCATGTCGGCCAGCGCCGGCAGGGCCTTGAGCGGGTGGCCCAGGATGGCGTCGGTGGAACCGGTCTCGGCGACCTCGCCGTCGACGATCAGGGAGACCGGCAGTCCACCGAGCTCCCCGGCGTCCCGGAGCGACGTCCACGGACCGATGACGAACCCGGCGGCCGACGTGTTGTCCGCGACGACGTCGGCGAGCGTGAACCGGAAGTCCTGGTAGCGCGAGTCGATGATCTCCAGCGCCGGGGCGACGGCGTCCACGGCGGACAGGATGTCGTCGACCGGCTCGTCCGGGGAGACGTCCCGCGCCAGGCGGTAGGCGACCTCCGGCTCCACGCGGGCGTGGATGAACCGGGACAGGTCCACCGAGCCGCCGTCCGGCACCAGCATGTCCGAGGTCAGCCGCCCGACGATGACGTCGGAGACGCCCATCTGCGCCATCTTCGCCAGGCTGGTGAAGCCCAGCTTCCAGCCGACCTGGACGGCGCCCCGGTCCAGCCGGCGGGCGACCAGCGCCTCCTGGACGGCGTAGGCGGCGTCGACGTCCGTCGCCTCCGCGTTGCGGATCTCGTGGACGCCGGTCACCGCGTCGTCGAGCCGCTGCACGAGCGCGTCGTCCACGCGCGGGGTCGTCGTCACAGCTTCACGCACACGTTCGTCTGCTCCGTGTAGAACTCCAGGGAGGACTGGCCGCCCTCACGACCGATCCCCGACAGGCCGCTGCCGCCGAACGGTGAGCGCAGGTCGCGCAGGAACCAGGTGTTGACCCAGCTGATGCCGACCCGCAGCTGCTGGGCGACGCGGTGCCCGCGCTGGAGGTCGGTGGTCCAGGTGGCCGCCGCCAGCCCGTAGTCGGTGTCGTTGGCCAGGGCCACCGCTTCCTCCTCCGTGTCGAACGGCACCAGCGCAGCCACCGGGCCGAAGATCTCCTCGCGCAGGACGCGGTCGTCCTGCGGCAGGCCCGTCCAGAGGGTCGGCTCGATCCACGCCCCTCCGTCCAGCTCGGCACCCAGGTCGGGGATGCCGCCGCCGACGAGCTCGGTGGCCCCGGACCGGCGGGCCAGCTCCAGGTAGGACACGACCTTCTCCCGGTGGCCCCGGCTGATCAGCGGGCCGGTCGTGGTGGCCTCGTCGTCCGGGCGGCCCAGGCGGAGCGCCCGCGCTGCGGCGGTCAGCCGCTCGGCCACCTCGTCGAAGACCGGGCGCTGCACGTAGACCCGCTCGGTGCAGAGGCACACCTGGCCGGTGTTCGCGAACACGGACCGGGTCAGGCCCTCGATCGTCGCGTCCAGGTCGGCGTCGGCGAACACCAGCGCCGGGTTCTTGCCCCCGAGCTCGAACGACAGCGGCCGCACCCGCGGTGCCACCGACCGCATGATGGCGCTCCCGGCGGCCGTCGACCCGGTGAACGTCACACCGTCCACCCCCGGGTGCGAGGTGAGGAACTCCCCGGCCGAGCCCGGGCCGAACCCGTGCACCACGTTGTAGACGCCGTCGGGCACGCCGGCGTCCCGCAGCACCTCGGCCAGCAGGGTCGCGGTCGACGGCGTCTCCTCCGACGGCTTGACCACCACGGCGTTGCCGCAGGCGAGGGCCGGGGCGACCTTCCAGGTCAGCAGGAGGAGCGGGAGGTTCCAGGGCACGATCACGGCGACCACGCCGAGCGGCTGTCGCACCGCGTAGTTCAGGGCGCCCCGGCCGTCCGGCGTCTCCGTCTGGTACGAGGTGAGCCCGGCGGAGGAGATGGTGTCGGCGAAGGACCGGAAGTTGGCCACGGCCCGGGCGACGTCGAGCGTGCGGGCCTGGGCGACCGGCTTGCCCGTGTCGGCGACCTCGGCCCGCACGAAGTCGTCGAAACGCTCCTCGATCCGGTCGGCGACCCGGCGCAGGAGCGTGGCGCGGGCGCTCACCCCCAGCCGGCCCCACGGACCGTCGAGCGCCCGGCGGGCAGCCGCGACCGCTCGGTCCACGGTGGCCGCGTCCGCTTCGTGCACCCGGGCGACGGTCGAGCCGTCGACCGGGTTGATCTTGACGAACAGCTCACCCGTCTCGACGAGCTCACCGTCCACCACGTTGCAGAGGATCGGCGCCGACGAGTCGGTCACCGGCTGAGCTGCCGTGGTCGTCTGAGTCACTGCGGATCCACCTTCATGTGCGGTCGAGGCGGTACGGCTGGCGGGGTGGCGCGGCGCCGGCGGCACCCGGGCCGCCGTGCACGGAGAAGTCTCAGACAGGTGATCCCCGGCGTGGAAGGGGCAACGACGGCCACATGCCCCGCCCCGCTTTCAGACCGGAAGGTCGCTCCGGGTGTCGCCTTAAAGTCGGCCGGGCCCGCACGGATAGCGTCCGGAACCGATGAGCACAGCGAGGGCCCGGTCCGGTCGTGCGGCGTCCGTCGTCCTGCTGACCGCGCTGCTCGGTGCCTGCTCGACCGCGGAGCCGGCGGCCGGGCCGGCGGCCGGCACGCCGACCTCCCCGTCGACCTCTGCCCCCACGTCGGCGCCCGCGGTGGACGTCGCCCCCGCCTTCCAGCAGCTGGAGGCGGAGTTCGACGCCCGGCTCGGCGTGTTCGCCGTCGACACCGCAACCGGCCGGACCGTCGAGCACCGCGCGGACGAGCGGTTCGCGTTCGCCTCCACGCACAAGGCGCTCACGGCCGCCGCCGTCCTCGACCGAACGTCCGCGGCCGAGCTCGACCAGCTGGTCCCGTACACCGCGGACGAGCTGGTCGCGCACTCGCCGGTGACCGGGCCGCACGCCGGCGCCGGGCTCCCCCTGCGCGACCTGCTGCAGGCCGCGATCCAGCAGAGCGACAACACCGCCGCCAACCTGCTGCTGGCCCGGCTCGGTGGCCCGGACGGCTTCGAGCAGGTGCTCCGCGCGCTCGGGGACGACGTCACCCGGGCCGACCGGACGGAGACCGAGCTCAACACGGCGGTGCCCGGAGACGAGCGGGACACCAGCACCCCGCGCGCGCTGGCCACGGACCTGCGGGCGGTCCTGCTGGACGGAGCCCTGGAGCCCGCCGACCGCGACCTCCTCACCGGGTGGCTGCGGGACAACACCACCGGCGCGACCCTGATCGAGGCCGGCGTCCCCGCCGAGTGGGACGTGGCGGACAAGTCCGGCGCCGGTGGCCACGGCACGCGCAACGACATCGCCGTGATGTGGCCGCCGGACGGCGCGCCGATCGTGCTCGCCGTCCTCTCCAGCCGGGCGTCCGCCGACGCCGGGTACGACGACGCGCTGGTGGCCCGGGCCGCCGCGGTGGTCGCCGGCGCCCTGCGCTGAGGGTCCGTGCGCCCCGTCCCGGGACGGGTGGGCCGGTTCCGTTCTCCGGACTGTCTGCCTCTGCCCACTCCGGCTGGGCAGAGGCAGACCGCCGGCGGCCCCACCCCTCCGAACCGGGTCGGCAACGCCGTCGTCATCCCGGCGGGCTAGCGTCGGACGCGCTATGAGCGCTCTGCCTGCACCGTCCGAGTCCGCCGTCCGCCGCGCCCTGGTGCGCGCCGAGCGCGGCGTCGCCCTCGACGCCGTCGAGGCCGAAACCCTGCTGCACGCCCGCGGCCTGGGCGACGGGGAGCCGCTGGACCGCCTGCTCACCGCCGCCGGCCGGGTCCGCGACGCGGGTCTGGCCAGCGCCGGGCGGCCGGGCGTCGTCACCTACAGCCGCAAGGTGTTCATCCCGCTCACCCACCTGTGCCGCGACCGCTGCCACTACTGCACCTTCGTGACGACGCCGGGGCAGCTGCGGGCCCAGGACAAGGCCCCCTACCTCTCCCCCGACGAGGTGCTCGACATCGCGCGGGTCGGTGCCGCACTGGGCTGCAAGGAGGCGCTGTTCACCCTCGGCGACCGCCCCGAGGACCGCTGGCCGGTCGCGGCCGAGTGGCTGGAGGCGCACGGCTTCGACTCGACGCTGGGCTACCTGCGGGCGATGGCGATCCGGGTGCTCGAGGAGACCGGGCTGCTCCCCCACCTCAACCCCGGCGTGCTGACCTGGGAGGAGATCCAGCGGCTCAAGCCCGTCTCCGCGTCCATGGGGATGATGCTGGAGACGACGGCGACCCGGCTGTGGTCCGAGCCCGGCGGCCCGCACTACGGCAGCCCTGACAAGGAGCCCGCCGTCCGGCTGCGGGTGCTCGAGGACGCCGGGCGCTCCGCGGTCCCGTTCACCACCGGCGTGCTGCTGGGCATCGGCGAGGACTACGCCGAGCGGGTGGACGCCGTCGCCGCGATCCGGGCCAGCGCGCAGCGGCACGGGCACGTGCAGGAGGTCATCGTCCAGAACTTCCGGGCCAAGCCGCGCACCGCGATGCAGGCCCACGACGACCTGGAGCTGCAGGAGTACGTCGCCGCGGTCGCCGTCACCCGGCTGCTGCTCGGCCCCAAGGCCCGCGTCCAGGCGCCGCCGAACCTCTCCGACTCCACCGAGCTCGGCCTGCTGCTGCGCGCGGGCGTCGACGACTGGGGCGGGGTCAGCCCGCTGACCCCCGACCACGTCAACCCCGAGCGGCCGTGGCCGAACATCGACAAGCTGGCCGCGCTGTCCGCGGAGGCGGGGTTCGAGCTGCGCGAGCGGCTGGCCGCCCAGCCGCCGTACGTGCTGCGGCCCGAGCCGTGGCTGGACCCGCGGGTGCGCCCGCACGTCGACGCGCTCGCCGGTCCCGACGGGCTGGCGGTCGAGGGCCGGATGCCCGCCGGGCTGCCGTGGCAGGAGCCGGACGAGTCGTGGACCTCGTCGGGCCGGGTCGACCTGCACGTCGAGGTGGACACCGTCGGGCGGACCGGCGACCGGCGCAGCGACTTCGACGCCGTATACGGCGACTGGTCGGAGCTGCGCTCCCGCACCGAGAGCGCCCGCGACGGCTCCTCGACGGCGCTGACCGTCGGGAACCCCGAGGTGCACGCCGCCCTGGCGCACGCCGAGACCGACCCGGCCGGGCTCTCCGACGCCGAGTACCTGGCGCTGCTCGGCGCCGACGGCCCGGACCTGGAGGCACTGGCGGCGCTGGCCGATTCGGTCCGCAGGGACGTGAACGGCGACGACGTCACCTACGTCGTGAACCGGAACATCAACTTCACCAACGTCTGCTACACCGGCTGCCGGTTCTGCGCCTTCGCCCAGCGGCGCACCGACGCCGACGCCTACACGCTCTCGATGGCCCAGGTCGGCGACCGGGTCGACGAGGCGTGGGCCGCCGGCGCGACCGAGATCTGCATGCAGGGCGGGATCCACCCCGACCTCCCCGGCACCGCCTACTTCGACCTCGCCCGCGAGGTGAAACAACGGCAGCCCGGCATCCACCTGCACGCGTTCTCGCCCATGGAGATCGTCAACGGCGCCGCCCGCACCGGGCTGTCGTTCCGCGACTTCCTCACCGAGCTCAAGGCCGCGGGTCTGGACTCCATCCCCGGCACGGCCGCGGAGATCCTCGACGACGACGTCCGGTGGGTGCTGACCAAGGGCAAGCTGCCGACGGCGACCTGGCTGGAGATCATCGGCACCGCGCACGAGGTCGGGATCCCGACGACGTCGACGATGATGTACGGCCACGTCGACACCCCGGCGCACTGGGTCGGGCACCTGCGCACCCTCGCCGCGCTGCAGGACCGCACCGGCGGCTTCAGCGAGTTCGTGCTGCTGCCGTTCGTGCACCACAACTCCCCCATCTACCTGGCCGGCGTCGCCCGGCCGGGTCCGACGGTGCGGGAGAACCGGGCGATCCACGCGGTGGCCCGGCTGCTGCTGCACGGCCGGATCCCCAACATCCAGACCTCGTGGGTGAAGCTCGCCGACGCCGGCACCAAGGCGGTGCTGCAGGGCGGGGCCAACGACCTCGGCGGCACGCTGATGGAGGAGACGATCAGCCGGATGGCCGGCAGCGAGAACGGCTCGCTGAAGACCATCGCCGAGCTGGAGGCCATGGCCGCCGCCATCGGCCGGCCCGCCCGTCAGCGCACCACCGAGTACGGGATGCCGTCGGCCGAGCGGATCGCCACCGCGCGCTCCGAGGAGGGTCGCGCCCGGCTGACCCTCTCGATCTCGCCGCGCTGAGGTAGGCGATGTTGAAGCTCCACGACCAAGGCGTGTACCCAAGCTGAACGCAGAACCCCGAACATCCCGGCGAGCGTCTCACTTTCCGTGCGCGAGCACGCACCACTGTTGTTTGCTAGAAGTGCGATGTTGCGGCATCCGGTCGACCAGCCGTTAAGCCTCGGCGGTTCGAACGGCACGCTCTGAACGTTTCGGGCCAGCCGCGATACTGTCACCGGCACGCACGCCGCTCAACGCCACGCAGGAAGGGCCGATGATCGACCGACATCCCGACTGCCGCCAATTGCGCGTAGACAGTGACGCCGTTCACATGTCATCTTGCAACAAGACGCCCTACCAATCGCTAAACTATCACCGGACTCCCGGCTATATTCCTGCCAAATCCAAGTGGTCCCTACCCACACCGATTGCGGAATGCAATCTGTTCTGCTCGTGCGAGCCCTCACCCGTCCGTGACCCTCAGGGCAATCTCTGGCATATCGATACACACGGCCCGCCCGTCGGTACGCGTGGAGAACGCGTCGCGGTCTTCCTGCACCCCTCCGAAGGCGCTGAAGAATGGCACGGCTTTCCGTACGCAGGCGACCAGAAACGCCGATTGTCGGGTGGGAGCTACGCCAACACGCCGCGCCGAGTGCCGAAATCCGTGTTAGATGAATTGCAAAAGCGTGGAGCGATAACAGCGGTCGACTACGACCGACTTCGGGGGGGTCGACTTTGATGCGGGTCATTAGAATCCTAGTCCCGGGCGACTGGCGGGACGGCTGGATCTACAAGGATTCGATCTACCTCGTCGACCGAAGCAACTCATTTTTTTGCGCGCCAGTTCGCGAAGCACTCAACGCCATTTCGGCAGACTACGGTCCTGCCAGCACCTTGGCCGCCGAGGCTCTTGTCTTTAGATCGGGCGACTGGAAGAACTCTGCTCTCTTTGAGCGTGCGGTCGCATTGCGCTCAACCCGACTGGAAATACTTGACGTCCCCGATATCGTCATTCCCGACGGGATCTTTCGGCCCGTCTCTACCCTGAATCTTGACTCTTACCTATACGACTTTAAGTTCTACGCCAACCGCGTGTACATGGCCTCAGAAGAAGGCCTGTTTGAATCGAGAGTAGACCCCGACCACCCCTGGTTGGCCGCCGACCTATCAGCCGGGGCTCCCGTGCCAGCTACGGCCATCGCAGCGAATTACGGCCTACTACTCGCCTCAGCCGGAGAAGACGGCCTCTGGCAAAGCCACATTGATTTTGGTTTCGATTCGCCCATCTCAGTCGACGACAGCAAACTGAAGCGGCTCGCTGACAATTCATCATCCGCGTCCTTCGCAAGACATAACGTAATCAATTACGCCATCGAGGATGGCCGGTCAACAACGGAACTTTACAGAGGCGAGACGATAACTGTTCCTCGCTCACTAAATCAAAAATTCGAGTCGGTTCGCATCGAGTCACTCAAGAGCCCGCTGCGGCTCGATCATCTAGATGATCGACCTAAGCACGGAGCCAAGCGCAAGGGTGCCGTCGAACGGCCAGTCGAGCGACTGCACATTGTCGCCAATCACTGGAACACCCTATTAGCCCAGCAGAAGGATGAGGTCCAAGTCGTCAATCTCACCGTCGCGAAGAATGAAAACCCACGCCTCAACGTGCGGGACAGATGGGCGTCGGAGGAGACGAAGCGGGAGATGTCCGTTTCACTGGAGGGTGCCCACTCGATTCAAGGAGTTAAGTCAGGCTTTGTAATTGAGCGAGACGACACCCTTGCACTCTTCTCAAGGCATGGCAGTGTCGACCTCCTCAAGGAGGCCGTTGGTCGCGTTCGAACCTTCCCAGACTCGCAGCGCGTAACCGATACAGTCTTTGCAACCACCAATGCAGGATGCCTCTTCATGGGCTATAAGGATCTCGAGTCTAATTAGTCTTCACACCTCCAGTAAGCCGATATCGGCCCGGGGATCGCCACCGCACGCTCCGAGGCAGGCCGCTTCCGGCTGACGCTCTCGGTCATCCCGCGCTGAGGTGGGCGAGCTCCACGACCGCCGTGACCACCTCTTCCCCGGCGAGCAGGACGAGGTCGTTGTGGTCGGCGCCCGGCACCTCGACCACCCGGTGCAGGCCGGCCGCGGCGTCGGCGACCGCCCGGCTCTGCGTCGGCGGGACGATCGAGTCGGCGCCGCCGTACACGACCGTCGTCGGCACCTGGATCCGGCGGACCAGCTCGGCCACCGGGTAGCGGTCGCGCAGCAGCGCCCGCACCGGCAGGAACGGGTAGTGCTCGCTGCCCACCGCGGCCAGGTCGACGAAGGGCGAGCGCAGCACCAGGCCGGCGGGCGGGTGCTCGCTCGCCAGCTCGGTCGCGACGGCCGCGCCGAGGCTCTCGCCGAAGTACAGGAGCCGGTCGGCCGGGACCTGCGCCCGGTCCAGCAGGAAAGCCCGCGCCGCACGGGCGTCCAGCGCCAGCCCGGCCTCGCTGGGGCTGCCCGGGTTGCCCCCGTAGCCGCGGTAGTCGAACAGGAGGACGGCGAGCCCCTCGTCGGCGAGCGCGCGAGCCAGCGGGGCCCGCATGCCCCGGTGGCCGCCGTTGCCGTTGGCGACGAGCACCGCGGGGGCGTCCGGCGTCCGGCCCGGGACGAACCAGCCGGCCAGCCGCAGCCCGTCCGCGGTCTCGAGCACGACGTCCCGGGCGCCCGGCACGGCCTCCGCCGCCGGGGCGACCGGCCCGGCGTCCGGCAGGTAGACCAGGTGGCGCTGGAACGCCCAGAGCAGGCTCACCAGGACAGTGCACAGCAGGACGACGACGACCGCAGCCACCCCCGCCCTGCGCAGCATCTCCCGATGCTCCGCCTGCCACGCGCGGCGAGCCAGCGCTAGCGTCCGCACATGGCACACGACCACGCCGCCGACGGCACCGACCACTGGCACGCGCCGCTGCGGCACGTCCGCGCGGCCGAGCTCTCGACCGCCACCGGCCAGAGCAGCGGGATGACCCGCAAGGAGGCCGTCTCCGGGAAGAGCGTCGGGGCGGAGAAGGTCTGGATGGGCGAGGCGCACGTCGCGCCGGGCACCGCCTCGGCCAACCACCACCACGGCGACTCCGAGACCGGCATCTACGTCGTCTCCGGCCGGCCCGTCTTCGTCTTCGCCCGCGACGGCGAGGAGGTCCGGCTGACCCCGGAGCCGGGCGACTACGTCTTCGTGCCGCCGTGGACGCCGCACCGCGAGGAGAACCCGGGCGAGGAGGAGGCGGTCGTCGTCCTGGCGCGCAGCAGCCAGGAGGCGATCGTGGTCAACCTCGCTCCCGGCTCGCTCACCGAACTCTGACGGGGCGCCGCGCAGCCGCGGACTGGGCAGCCTGCGGCACAGGCCGGCCCGGAAGCCCCCGGTGGGCCGCCGCGGTCCCCCGCCGCGGCCCACCGGAGGTCAGCCGCGGGTCACGGCGCCGGGTACTCCACGACGTACTGCGGCGTGCCGGCGGTGCTCGGGTCCGACCGGCCACCGACCCCGTTGACCACGTGCTCGATGACGCCGATGCCGTCCAGGTGCACGGTCATGACGTGGTGCAGCTGTACCCCGGGCGTCTCCGGCACCTCGAACCCGTTCTCGGTGGTGATCCCGGGAGCGGCGTTGCGCTGGTAGCCGTACACGCCACCGCCGAACAGCTGGTGCCGCTGCACGTCGTCCCCGACCTTGTACCCCGCCCAGCCCAGCGTGCCGTCCGGCTCCTGCCACTCGGCCTGCGACGGCGGGCCGTAGGGCAGCTCGTTCTGGTACAGCACCACGGTCCCGTCCTCGCCGTTCCAGATGGTGTTGTGCTCCTGGAAGTGCTCGACGAACAGGCCGGTCGCCGTGACGTCGTCCCCGTTGACGACGGCGCCGTTGCGGCCGGTGTTGATCTGCCAGCGGTCGGTGTCACCGAGGTAGCCCTCGGTGAAGTCCTCGACGCCGTGGTCGGCGCGCCACACCCAGGTGTGGTCGATGAGGACGTCGTCGCTGTTCACCTCGAGCGCGATGTCGGCCTTGCCGATGTGCGGCCCGCCGACGCGGAAGTAGACGTCGGACAGCGTCGTGGGGTCGGCCGGGTTCGACTGCCCGCCCCTGCCCGAGGGGTTGCCCACCTGCAGCAGCACCGGGGACTCCTCGGTCCCCGCGTCGATCGTCACCCCGGCGACGACGGCGCCCCGGACGTCGGCGACCGTCAGGGGGGTCGAGCCGTCGACGGCGGTCAGCGTGGCCTGCCCCAGGCCGAGGACGACGCTGCCCGCCCGCTTCACCGCGATGCTCTGCGCGACGTCGTACACGCCGGGGGTGAGCAGCAGGTGCTTGCCGCGGGCGAGCTGCCTGTTCATCTCCTGCACCGACGTGGCCGGCGTCGCGATCAGGAACTCCCTGATCGGCAGGGCCCGGCCCGGCGTCGTCCCGTCGGCCCAGCTGGTGCCGGCCGAGTCGGCCTGCGCCGAGGGCACGCGGACGACGTAGCGGCCCCGGTCGTCGACGAAGAGGTAGGGCTTCTCCCGGCTGACGGGGGTGGTCTCCAGGGTCGTGTACGGCGGGTCGGGGAACGTCGCGTCGTCGGGTGCGCCGACCACGCCGGAGAAGACCTGGTTCCACACCCCGTTCGACCAGCCGCCGATGACGCTGTTCCGGGTCAGCCACTGCTGCTGGGAGCCGTTGACGACGAACGGCAGGTTCGAGTCGGCGATGAACCCGCCGCTGGCGTACTGCGGCCCGGCGGTGCAGTAGTCCATGAGCGACAGGTTGGCGCCAGTGATGTTCACCCGGCGCAGGGAGACCGCCTGCGAGACGGCCCAGAAGTTCGCGGTCTGCCGGCAGTCGTCCTGGCCGGTGCCGTTCACGGCGACCGTCAGGTTCGACACCGTGCGCCAGAAGTTGTTCAGCGCGATGCAGTTGGTGGTGCCGCCGTCGTCCAGGCAGCGGTTGTAGACCTCCACCTTGCCGTTGATCACGACGTCGGTGGGCTGCTCGCCCAGGCCGGAGACCTCGGTGTAGTAGCCGACCTTGATCTGCAGCGGCTCGGTCGCGGTGCCGTAGGTGCCCGGCAGAAGGAGGTAGGCGTACCGCTCGGAGCCCATCTCGTTGTCCCGCTGGCGTTCCCAGGTGGCGTCGAGGGTCGCCTGGATCTCGCTCACCGGCATGCTCGGGTCGAAGACGGTCACGTTGGCGCCGAGGTCCGGGGCGAACGGGTCCGTGGGTGGCGAAGGTGCGGCGGTGGCCACGCCGGCGGTCGCCGGCGCGACCAGGAGAGCGGCGGCGATGGCGAGCGCGCCGCCCAGGCGGCTGCTCGAGCGGGCGCGCGGGCGGGCGCGCCGGGTGCGGAACGGTGTCATCGGGAACCTCGTCCTCCAGTCGGAACTGTGAGCCGCGTCACGGCTTCGACAGCCTAGGAGGTGGTGTCGACGAGCGAGCGCGCGGTGACCGCCGCACGCACCTCCTCCGATCCGCGAGCGGCCCCCTACTCCCGTCGCGCCGCCGTCGACCATCGGCCGATGGTGCGCACGGCCGCCGGCCGATTGGCTGGGCCCGTGGAACAGGAGCACGGCACCCGGGGCCTCGACGTCGCCTCCGGGCTGATCTGGTTCGTGGCGATCTCGCAGGGCGCGGTGCCGCTCGTGGTCCGCGGCATCTTCGACCGGGACGGCCGCTTCGCGCTCACCCTGCTGCTCCCCGCCCCGTGGTGGTGGATCAGCTGCGTCGCCGTGCTGGCGCTGGCGGCCGTCGCGCTGCTGCTCGTGGAGGACGCGAAGGAGCGCCGCCGGCCCGAGCCTGCAGCCCAGCCGGAGGACGGGGCCGGGGCCGAGGCCGGGAAGTCCGCTGCCGAGGGCTACGACGCCCTCTCCGCGATCGTCCTGCTGGTCGGCGTCTACAACGGGATCGCCCCGTTCGTCGCCCGGCTGGTCTTCGGCGTCGACCTCTTCCTCGCGTTCACGCTGCGCCTGCCCGCCCCGTGGTGGTGGATCGCCTCGCTGGCCGTCGTCGTCGCCGCGGCCGTGGCCCTGGGGCTGATCGACCGCGCCAAGCACCGCACCGGGGGCGACGCGCCACCGAGCCGGCCGGATGCCGGCGGCTAGCCTCGGGCCATGGGGTACTTCGGCACGCTCGTCTACAGCGAGGGACGCTGGCGCACGGGCCGGCCGACGGCGGTGCCGTTCCTGATGGTGGACGTGCACGACAGCAACATCGCCACCGTGGACTACCGCGCGGCCGACGCCTCCGGCGGCCGCTTCTTCCTCGGCTACGAGCCGCGCGTCTACTTCGACGAGCCGGACGCCTCCGCGCCGGTCGACACCGACGCAGAGGCCGAGGGCTTCGCCCGGTGGGTGCGCGACGCCGTCGGCACGGTGCTGGAGCCGGCCCAGGTGCGGGCGCTGATGGCCTCCCCCGGCGGGGTGCCGCCGACCGACGAGGTGGTCGAGCAGACCGTCGAGCGGCTGCTCGCGCTCGCGGGGCTGCCGACCCCCGAGTGGCCCACCGACGACGACGCACCGCCCGGGTGACCCGGGGGCAGGGGAACTCCGCCGTACCGTCCCGGCAGTGAGGACCCGCGGCTCCCGGCGTGCGGCGACGCTCCCCCTGGCCGCATGCCTCCTGCTGGCCGGCTGCAGCACGAGCGTCCTCGGCGAGCCCTGGCCGAGCACGCCGACCGCGCCCTACGACCACCCGCCGCTGCGGGAGGACTCCGTCGCCCGCCCCGTCTCCGCCGAGGGCGACATCGCCCGCGTCCCCGACGGGCTCACCGCCGCCGGCTTCTTCTGCGCCCAGGTCCGCGCGAACGACGCCGCCGTCCAGGTGCGGTGCCTGCGGCGCACCACGAGCGCCCCGCCGGCCGCCGAACCGGCCGTCACCACGGTGGACCTGATGACCACACCCGAGGGCGAGCTGCAGTTCGCGCACGTCGAGCTGCCGGAGAAGCTGCTGGACCCGTCCGCGGTGCAGCAACCGCACGCCGAGGCGCTGATGGCGGTCCTGGACGCCTCGCTGTTCCGGCTCTGGCCCGAGGACGACGACGGCGTCCGCGCCGTCCTCGACGAGCTGGCCGCGTACTCCCCCGGTTGGGATCCCACCGACCCGCGGCCACCGGAGCAGCGCACCGTGCGCGCCGGTTCGGCCCGGTACGTCGTCACCGAGATCGCCGACGCCGGGTACGGCACCGTCGACCACGACCCCGCGCTGGAGCTCACCGTCACCACCCCTCTGGTGGACGACCGCAGCTGGCCCTACGGCAGCGAGCACTACGCGCGCGCCACGGTCGAGGCGGCGCCCGGGCTCGAGGCCGGCGGCTTCGACTGCTACGGCGACATCGAGCAACCCTGCACCCGGCCCGCCGGCAACCAGCAGATCGACTACCGGACCTTCGCCGACACCGACCGGGTGCTCGCGGTCTCCTTCGGGATCGGGGGCGGCGTGCTCGACCCGGCCGTCGGGACGCCGTCGCTGGCCTCCTGGGGCTTCCCCCAGGGGCTCACCTTCCTCACCGACGCGGTCCGCCCGGCCGTCGAGGCCCGGCTGGAAGAGGTGCGCCGCACCGGGGAGCCGTTCACCGGCATCGTGGCCGGCGTACTGCTCGACCTCCAGGCCTCGGCCACCACGGTCAGCGCCGACGGCACCTACGCGGTGCGGGTGGACGTCACCATCGGCGCGCCGCTGCCGGAGCTCCCGTCCTGACGCACCTGCGGGCTGACCACGACCAGCAGGCCGGGTCAGTAGTGGTATCGCGCCTGCAGGATCACGAGGTCGTCCCCACGGACGGTGTAGACGAGGCGGTGCTCCTGGTCGATCCGGCGGGACCAGCAGCCCGACAGGTCCCCGCGCAGGCGCTCCGGCTTCCCGGCGCCGACGGCCGGGTCCCTGGCCGCCTCGGTGATCAGCCTGTTGATGCGGCCCAGCGTCTTCCGGTCCCCCGTCCAGCTGGTGCAGTCCTCCCAGCCGTGGGTCGTGAAGACGATCCTCACTCGGCCAGGTCGTGCGGCTCCGCCTTCCCAGCGGCCGCCTCCACAAGGCTCTCCCGCAGGCGCTGAGCGTTCGTGGGCGACTGCAGGAGGTGCACGGTCTCCTTCAGCGAGTGGTACTCGTCGGCGGAGACGAGGAAAGCCGTCCCCCGCTTCGAGACGATCTCGACCGCGATCTGGTCCTCGTTGACCTCCTCGATCAGCGGGAACAGGCGCTGACGGGCCTCGCTGGCAGTGACGGACATGGGTCCTCCATCGGCATGTTGTACCGGAAACCGTACCACTCCGCCGCAGATTCAAGGGGTGGTGTCCTCCTGACCGGGCCGGGTAGCGGACGACGGTGCGAGCGATCTCCTACACCCAGCCCGGTGGCCCCGACGTCCTGCAGCTGACCGACCGCCCGGTCCCCGAGCCCGGCCCCGGCGAGGTGCGCGTCCGCGTCGCCTTCTCCGGGGTGAACCCGACCGACTGGAAGTCCCGGACCACCGCGCAGCCCGGACCCGACGGGCAGGTGCCGAACCAGGACGGCTCCGGCACCGTCGACGCCGTCGGCCAAGGCGTCGACCCGGCGATGCTCGGCCAGCGGGTGTGGATCTGGGAGGCCGCCTGGCAGCGGGCGTGGGGCACCGCCGCGGAGTTCACCGTCGTCCCGGCGCGGCACGTCGTCCTGCTCGGCGCGGACCCGTCGTTCGAGCTCGGCGCGGCGCTGGGCATCCCGTTCCTCACCGCGCACCGCTGCCTGACCGTCGCCGAGTCGCTGCCCGACCGGCTGGGCCCCGGCGCGCTCACCGGGCACACCGTGCTGGTGCAGGGCGGCGCCGGAGCCGTCGGCAACGCGGCGATCCAGCTCGCCCGCTGGGCCGACGCGACGGTGATCGCCACGGTCAGCAGCCCGCGCAAGGCCCAGCTGGCGGCCGCCGCCGGCGCCGACCACGTCGTGGACTACAAGGACCAGGACGTCGTCGCCGAGGTGCGGAAGATCGCACCGAAGGGCGTCGATGCCATCGTCGAGGTGTCCGCCGCGGTCAACGCCGGCATCGACGCGCAGGTGATCGGTATGCACGGCGCCGTCGCCATGTACGCCGACGACGGCGGCGCGGAGGTGACCGTGCCGGTGCGCGCGCAGATGGGGCCCAACGCCCGCTGGCAGTTCGTGCTGGTCTACACCGAGCCCGAGCGGTCCAAGGTGCTCGGCATCGAGGACGTCGTCACCGCGGTCGCCGACGGCGCGATCCGGGTCGGCGAGGACGCCGGCCTGCCGCTGCACGTCTTCGGCCTGGCCGAGACCGCGCAGGCGCACCAGGCGGTGCAGGACGGCGCCGTCGGCAAGGTGCTGATCGACGTCACCGCGTGACCGGTGGGCCTAGGGTCGACGCATGGGTGACTCCGGAGCAGCCGTCGACCTGTCCGCGCTCGCCGAGGAACTGCTGGGGAAAGCCACCGGTGAGCACTCGGGCCGCGCCGGGCGCACGCTGCCGCACCCCGTCGACGGCCTGCGCCAGACCGTGATCGCCCTCCGCGACGGGGCCGAGCTCGCCGAGCACGAGAGCCCCGGGCCGGCCAGTCTGCTGGTGCTCCGTGGTCGCGTGCGGCTCGTCGCCGGCGAGCACACCGACGAGCTGGGCGCCTCCCAGGTGGCGCCCGTCCCGGATCGCCGGCACAGCCTGCACGCCGACGAGGACTCCGTCGTGCTGCTCAGCGTCGCGGTCCCGCAGCGCGCGCCCCGCGCGCACTGACCGCGGCGGACGGACGGGGAGCCGGGGCCGGATAGCGTGGGTGCGGTGACCGGCTTCCCCGCGCGTCCGCCCTCCCCGCTCGACCAGCTCGCCGACGGCTTCGTCGAGAGCTACGCGGCCTCGCAGCCGACGGTGGCCACCTACATCGGCGTGCGGGGGCACGACGACCGGTGGCCGGACCTGAGCACCGACGGGCACGCCGCCCACGCCGAGCTGCTCCGGCGGACGCGCACGCAGGCCGAGGCCCTGGAGCCGGTCGACCGGCGCGACGAGGTGGCGCGCAGCGCGATGCTCGAGCGGCTCGGCGCCGAGCTCGACCGGTACGACGCGGGCTACGCGCAGGCGGAGCTCAACACGATCAGCAGCCCGCTGCAGGACTTCCGCGAGACGTTCGACCTCATGCCGACCGAGACCGAGGAGGACTGGACCACCGTCGCCGTCCGGATGGCGGCCATGCCCGCCGCCCTGCTGCGCTACGCGCGCGGCCTGGACGACGCCGCCGACCGCGGCCGCGTCTCCGCCGCCCGCCAGGTGCGGCTGGCGGCGGAGCGCGCCCGGCAGTGGGCCGGCGACGACGACCGCCCCGGCTACTTCACCCGCCTGGTGCGCGACGCCCCCGTCGCGGAGCGCAGCCCGCTCGGCCGCGACCTGGCCGACGCCGCGCAGCGGGCCTCCGGCGCCCTGCACGGGTTCGCCGGGCACCTGGAACGCGTCCTCCTGCCGCTCGCGCCCGAGGCCGACGGGGTGGGCCGGGACCGCTACGTGCTCGAGTCGCGGTTCCACACCGGCGCCCGGCTGGACCTGGACGAGACCTACGACTGGGGCTGGGCGGAACTGGCGCGGATCGTCGCCGAGAAGGAGCGGCTGGCCGAGGAGATCGCGCCCGGGCAGGGGGTGGCCGGCGCGATGGCTGCGCTCGACGCCGACCCCGCCCGGATGATCCGCGGCCGGGACGCCCTGCAGGCGTGGCTGCAGGAGACCGCCGACCGCACCGTGGCCGCGCTGGACGGCGTCCACTTCGACATCCCCGAGCCGGTCCGCCGGATCGAGGGACGGCTCACGCCGACCTCGGGCGAGGGCGTCTACTACAGCGCGCCGACCGAGGACTTCAGCCGCCCCGGCCGGATGTGGTGGTCGCTGCCCGAGGGCGTCGACGACATGACCACCTGGCGCGAGACGACGACGGTGTTCCACGAGGGCGTGCCCGGCCACCACCTGCAGATCGGGCAGACCCTGCACGACGCCGCCCGGCTCAACCGGTGGCAGCGGTTGCTGTGCTGGTGCTCCGGCAGCGCCGAGGGCTGGGCCCTGTACGCCGAGCGGCTGATGGGCGAGCTGGGCTTCCTCGAGGATCCGGGCGACCGGATGGGCATGCTGGACGCGCAGGAGCTGCGGGCCGCGCGCGTCGTCCTCGACATCGGGCTGCACCTGGATCTGCCGATCCCGGCCGGAGCGGCCACGGGCACCCGCTGGGACTACGACGTCGCCCTGGCCTTCCTCCGCCGGCACGTCAGCATGGACGACGCCATGCGGGTCGACGAGCTGCACCGCTACCTCGGCTGGCCCGGCCAGGCGCCGGTCTACAAGGTCGGCGAGCGTGTCCTCCTCGCCTGCCGGGAGGAGGCCCGGCGGCGGGCGGGCGATGCGTTCGACCTCCGGGAGTGGCACCGCTCCGTCCTGCAGCTGGGCCAGCTCGGCCTCGACCCGCTGGCCGCGGAGCTCGCCCGCAGCTGAGCGCCGGCGGGCGGCTGCGGGTCGAACCGGGCAGCCAGGGGTTGAACCGCGGGCGCACGCGGCTCAACCCTCAGCGGTGCGGCCAGACCTGCCCTCTGCCGCGGTCGCGCCGGGAGAACCGCGTCAGCCGACGATGCGCCCACTGGTCGGCTTCCGCCCCCGGTCCGCTCCTCGCTCGCTGGCGCTCGCTGCGATGCTCCCGCCGGCGTCAGCCGACGCCGAGGTCCCGGGCGATAAGCATCCGCTGCACCTCGCTGGTGCCCTCCCCGATCTCCAGGATCTTGGCGTCCCGGTAGAAGCGGCCGACCGGGAACTCGTTCATGAACCCGTAGCCCCCGTGCACCTGGGCGGCGTACCGGGCGTTGTCCATGGCGACCTCGGAGCTGTACAGCTTGGCGATCGACGCCTCGCGCTTGAACGCCTCGCCGCGCAGCATCTTCTCCGCCGCCCGGTAGTAGGCCAGCCGCGCGGTGGAGGCCCGCACCTCCATGTCGGCGATCATGAACTGCACCGCCTGGTTCTTCCCGATCGCCTGGCCGAACGCCTCCCGCTCACCGGCGTACTTCACCGACTCGTCGACGCAGCCCTGCGCCAGCCCCACCGACAGCGCCGAGATCGCGATCCGGCCCTCGTCGAGGATGGAGAGGAACTGCGCGTAGCCGCGGCCCCGCTCCCCCACGAGGTTCTCCTCCGGCACCCGGCAGTCGTCGAAGGACAGCTCGCGGGTGTCGGAGGCGTTCCAGCCGACCTTGGAGTAGCGCTTCCCGACGGTGAGCCCCGGGGTGCCCGAGGGCACGATGATCGCCGAGATCTCCTTCTTGCCGTCCGGCTTCGTACCGGTCACCGCGGTCACCGTCACCAGCGCCGTCAGGTCGGTGCCGGAGTTGGTGATGAACGCCTTGGACCCGTTGATCACCCAGTGCCCGTCCTCCAGGCGCGCCGTCGTGCGGGTCGCCCCGGCGTCGGACCCGCCGCCGGCCTCGGTCAGACCGAACGCGCCCAGCGCCTCCCCGGTGCACAGCCGGGGCAGCCACTCCTGCTTCTGCTCCTCGGTGCCGAACCGGTAGATCGGCATGGCCCCGAGCGAGACGCCGGCCTCCACCGTGATCGCCATGGAGCTGTCCACGCGGGCCAGCTCCTCCAGCGCCACGCAGAGGTCGAAGTAGGTGCCGCCCGAGCCGCCGTACTCCTCGGGGAACGGCAGGCCGAACAGCCCCAGCTCGCCCATCTGCCGCACGATCTCGGTGGGGAACTCGTCGCGCTCGTAGAACTCGCCGATCTGCGGGGCGATCACCTCGCGGGCGAACTCGCGGACGGTCGTCCGAAGAGCCTCGGTCTCGTCGCTGAGCCGGTAGTCCAACATCAGTTCTCCTGCTGCTCGGGCTCGGCCGCCGGGGTCACCAGCGCCAGCCGCTCGTCCAGCGCGACCGTCTGGCCCGCCGTCACACCGAGCTCGGCCACCGTCCCCGCGACCGGGGCGGTGAGCACGTGCTCCATCTTCATCGCCTCGACGACCAGCAGCGGGGTGCCCGCCTCCACCTCGTCGCCGACCGACGCCTGCACCACCGTCACCGTGCCCGGCATGGGCGAGGTGACGACGCCGTCGCCGGCGGCCGACCCGGCCGCGTCCGACAGCCGCTCCTGCTCGCGCAGCGCAACGACCTGCCCGCCCGCCGCCAGCCAGACGGTGCCGCCCTCGTGGACGACCGCGTAGCCGGTCGTCACGTCGCCGAAGGTGACGCTCAGCCGGTCACCGTGCCGGACCGCGCTCGCCGGCACGATCCCGCCGGCCACGCGGACCTCGGCACCGGACGCGGGCCCGCGCACCTCGACCTCCACCGGCTCGCCGCCGGCGGCGGTCAGCCGGCGGACCGTCCAGGCCGGCTCCCCCAGCCGCCAGCCGTCGCGGCGCTCCCACGGGTCGACGACCGGTCCGGCCGGCTCGGACTCCAGCTGCACCGCCAGCGCGGCGGCGACGTAGGCGGACATGGGCACCGGCGCGGCGGTCGTCAGCTCGTCGCCGCGGCGCTCGATCAGCCCGGTGTCCAGCTTCCCCGCGACGACGTCGGGGTCGGTGAGCAGCGCGCGCAGGAAGGACGCGTTGGTCGTGACACCGAGGACGGAGGTCCGGCCGAGCGCTCCGACCAGCCGGGCACGGGCGGTCTCGCGGTCCGGCCCCCAGGCGATCACCTTGGCCAGCATCGGGTCGTAGTCGGTGCCGACGACCGACCCCACGGCCAGCGAGCTGTCCACCCGGATGCCGGGGCCCTCGGGCTCGCCCAGCCCGAGCACCGTGCCGGCCTGCGGCAGGAAGCCGCGCGCCGGGTCCTCGGCGTACAGCCGCGCCTCGATGGCGTGCCCGTCGAGGGAGACGTCGCTCTGGTCGATCGGCAGCCGCTGCCCCGCCGCCACCCGGATCTGCTGCTCCACCAGGTCCAGCCCGGTGATGCACTCGGTGACCGGGTGCTCCACCTGCAGCCGGGTGTTCATCTCCAGGAAGAAGAACTCGCGCGGCTGGTCGGCGTCGACGATGAACTCGACCGTGCCCGCCCCGGTGTACCCGACGGCCTTCGCCGCCTCCACGGCCGCCCGCCCCATGGACGCCCGCATGGAGGTGTCCAGCAGCGGCGAGGGAGCCTCCTCGATCACCTTCTGGTGCCGGCGCTGCAGGCTGCACTCGCGCTCGCCGAGGTGGATCACGGTGCCGTGCGCGTCCCCCAGCACCTGCACCTCGATGTGCCGGGAGTTCCCCACGTAGCGCTCGACCAGCAGGGTGTCGTCGCCGAAGGAGTTGCGCGCCTCGCGCCGGGCCCCGGCGATCGCCTCGGGCAGCTCCTCCTTGCCGCGGATTACCCGCATGCCCTTGCCCCCGCCACCGGCGCTGGGCTTGAGCAGCACCGGGAACCCGGCGGCGACGGCCGCGTCGGCGACCTCGTCGTCGCTCATGCCCGGCTCGGTCCGGCCGGGCACGACGGGCACCCCGGCGGCCATCACCGTCTGCTTGGCACGGATCTTGTCGCCCATCGCCTCGATCGCGGCGACCGGCGGCCCGATGAAGACGATCCCCGCCTCGGCGCAGGCGCGGGCGAAGTCCACGTTCTCCGAGAGGAACCCGTAGCCGGGGTGGATCGCCTGGGCGCCGGTCTGCGCGGCGGCGGCGAGCACCCGGTCGATGGACAGGTAGCTCTCCGCGGCGGGCGCGGGGCCCAGCCGGACGGCGACGTCAGCCAGCCGGGTGTGCAGTGCGCCGGCGTCGGCGTCGCTGTGGACGGCGACGGAGCGGATGCCCATCTCCCGCAGCGTGCGGAGAACCCGGACGGCGATCTCGCCGCGGTTGGCGACCAGGACGGTGTCGAACATGGGATCGGCCTCTACATCCGGAAGACGCCGTAGCCGACGTCCTCCAACGGGGCGTTGGCGCACGCGGAGAGCGCCAGGCCGAGGACCGTGCGGGTCTGCGCGGGGTCGATCACGCCGTCGTCCCAGAGCCGGGCGGTGGCGTAGTAGGGGTGGCCCTGGGCCTCGTACTGCTCGCGGATGGGCGCCTTGAAGGCCTCCTCGTCCTCGGCCGACCACTCGTCACCGCGCGCCTCGATGCCGTCCCGGCGGACCGTCGCCAGCACCGACGCCGCCTGCTCTCCGCCCATGACCGAGATGCGGGCGTTGGGCCAGGTGAAGAGGAACCGCGGCGAGTACGCCCGGCCGCACATCGAGTAGTTGCCCGCGCCGAACGAGCCGCCGATGACGACGGTCAGCTTCGGCACCCGCGCGGAGGCGACGGCGGTGACCATCTTCGCGCCGTGCTTGGCGATGCCGCCGGCCTCGTAGTCCCGGCCCACCATGAAGCCGGAGATGTTCTGCAGGAACAGCAGCGGGATCTTCCGCCGGTCGCACAGCTCGATGAAGTGCGCGCCCTTGAGCGCCGACTCGGCGAACAGCACGCCGTTGTTGGCGATGATCCCCACCGGGTGCCCGTGCAGCCGGGCGAAGCCGGTGACCAGCGTCTGCCCGTAGAGCGGCTTGAACTCGGCGAAGCGCGAACCGTCGACCAGCCGGGCGATGACCTCGCGGACGTCGTAGGGCGTGCGCGGATCCGGCGGCACGACCTCGTAGACCGACTCCGGGGCGTGCACCGGCTCGTCGACCGGCTCGACGTCCCACGGGCGCGGCTCGCGCGGGCCCAGCGTCGACACGATCTGCCGGACGATCTGCAGGGCGTGCGCGTCGTCGTCGGCCAGGTGGTCGGTGACCCCGCTGACCCGGCTGTGCAGGTCTCCCCCGCCCAGGTCCTCCGCGGTGACGACCTCGCCGGTCGCGGCCTTCACCAGGGGCGGGCCGCCGAGGAAGATCGTGCCCTGCTCGCGGACGATCACGGCCTCGTCGCTCATCGCGGGCACGTAGGCGCCCCCGGCGGTGCACGACCCCATGACCGCCGCGATCTGGGCGATCCCCGCCTTGGAGAGGTTGGCCTGGTTGTAGAAGATCCGGCCGAAGTGCTCGCGGTCGGGGAAGACCTCGTCCTGCATCGGGAGGAAGGCGCCGCCGGAGTCGACCAGGTAGATGCACGGCAGCCGGTTCTGCAGCGCCACCTCCTGGGCCCGCAGGTGCTTCTTCACCGTCATCGGGTAGTAGGTCCCGCCCTTGACGGTGGCGTCGTTGGCGACGACGACGCACTCGCGCCCGGACACCCGGCCGATGCCGGTGATGATGCCGGCGGCCGGCGCCTCGCCGTCGTACAGGCCGTGCGCGGCCAGCGGCGAGAGCTCCAGGAACGGGCTGCCGGGATCGAGCAGCGCGTCGACCCGCTCGCGGGGCAGCAGCTTGCCGCGGGCGGTGTGCCGCTCGCGGGCCCGCTCACCACCGCCGAGGGCCACCCGCCGCAGCTGCCCGGCGAGATCGGCGACGAGTTCGGCGTGCGCGGCGGCATGGCGAGCGGCCGCCCCGGGATCGGCCGGGAGGGTTCGGGGAAGCACCGGTGCGTCCACGGGCCCGAGGTTAACGGTGGTTCACACTGCGGTCCAGCCCACACGGGCGAGGGGTTAACCGCCGTTCACCGCGGGGCTACCATGCCTGGCATGACGCCGGCCGGCACGCGCCCGGATCCGGGCCCCGCCACCCAGGACACCGCACTGCTCGCCGATGCCGACCGCCCGTCGCGGCGGGAGCAGATCCTGCAGGCGGCGGCACAGCTGTTCGCCGAGCGCGGCTCGCGCTCGGTCGGCGTGGACGACGTCGGCGCGGCCGTCGGGGTGACCGGGCCGGCGATCTACCGGCACTTCGCCAGCAAGGACGCGATGCTCGCCGAGATGCTCCTGCGGATCAGCGAGCGGCTGGCCGACGGCGGCCGCGAGCGGGTGGCCGCCGCGGGCCCCGACTCGGCCGCCCAGCTCCGCGCGCTGATCGACTTCCAGGTCGACTTCGCCCTGGACAATCCCGCCCTGATCGTCGTGCACGACCGGGACCTCACCTCCCTGCCCGAGGCCGAGGCCGGTCAGGTGCGCCGGCTGCAGCGCCGCTACGTCGAGGTGTGGGTGGCGGTGCTCGCCCGGCTGCACCCCGGTGCCGACGCGGTCGCCTGCCGGGCGCGGGCGCACGCCGTCTTCGGGCTGATCAACTCCACCCCGCACAGCGCCGGCCAGCTCGACCGGGCCGCCATGGCCGGACTGCTGCGCGGGATGGCCTGGGCGGCAGCCACCGGCTAGCTCAGCCGCCGGGCGGCGGCGGTACCGGCAGGGCCAGCCCGTCGGAGGCGACCTTGTCCACCGTGGCCGTGCCGCCGGCGGTGGCCGGATCGGCCCAGGCGCTCTCCACGATCGTCACGGTCGGGCCCGAGACCGCGCTGGCGTACTCCGCCGAGCGCAGTTGCGCCGGAGCGCCGTCGTAGGTGACGCCCTCGCGGAGCAGGTCGTTGACGTTGCCGCTGCCGTTGCGGTCGGTGAGCGCGCGCAGCTCGCGGGCCACCGCGGCGTCGGACATGGTCACCCGCGACACCGACACGACGACCGGGGCGCCGTCGACCTCGGCGGAGTACAGCGCACGGGACAGCCCCGCGCAGTCGGTTCCGGCGAAGAAGTCGGCCACCGACCCGTAGGCGTGGCCCGCGCACGTGTCGTCCACCCGCACGGCCTCGACGGTGAACTCCGTGCCGTCGACCGAGCGCACGTCGCCCTCGGCCGGCCCGGGCGCGGCGGCGCCCGGCGCGGGTGTGCCGCTGCCGGCCACCACGTCGTCGGATCCGGCGCCGGGCAGCAGCCAGGCCGCCGCAGCGACGAGCGCGACCAGTACCACGGCGGCGGCCACCAGGGCGGCGATCCGGCGGTGCCGGCCCGAGGGCGACGGCTCGCCGCCACGGTCGGCGGCGGCTTCCCGATCAGTGGCGGTGACGCCCCGCCCCGAAGCCGTGGCGCCCCGTCCCGGGGCGGCGCCCCACGCCGGGGACAGCGGTGGCCGGACCGGCGGCTCGGCCGCCCCCGGGGTCGCCGGCAGCACCGCCGTCCGCGGCCCGCGGGGCGGAGCCGTGCCGTCGCCGTCCGGCTCACCACCCCCGAAGAGACCGCCGATGCCGGCGTCACCGCCCGGCGGCGCGGGCGGACCGTCCACCTCGACGGTGTCGCGCCGCCCGGGAAGGCCGGGCACCGGCGCGGGCGGGGCGGCTGCCGCCACCGCGGCCGCGTTCGCGGAGGCGACCGAGGCCGCGACCGCCCGGGCGACGGCGGTGGCGCTCAGCGGATCGCCCGCGTAGGCCGTCGGGTCCGGCCGGTCCGCCTGCCCGGCGTCCCCTGCCGCGTCGTCGCGTCCGGTCGGTGGCGCCACCTGCGGGGAGGCGGCCATCGCGGCCGGCGCGAACAGCTGCGGGCGCCGCAGGACGTAGGGCGAGTACGGGAAGGCCTCGCCGTTGAGCTCCTCGACCGTGGGGCCGCGACCGGGCAGCTCCAGCGCCTCGAGGGCCGCGCGCACGTCGGCGGTGGTCCACAGCCGGGGGTTGCCCACACCGGCGTGGCGGCTGGCCCGGCCGAAGGCGAGGAGGAGGGAACGCGGATCGAGGGTGGCGACCTGGTCGCCCTCACCGAGGTCGCCGTCGGCCGGCACCAGCCCGGTGATCTCGCCGACCAGGACGGTGAGGCGGGCGATCCGGCCCGGCTCGAGGCCGGCCCGCCGCAGCTTCACCGCGGTGTCCATCCCGGCCCGCATCAGCCCGTCCAGCGGCGTGGACCCGCCGCCGGCGAGCTGCAGCACCTGACCGGGCCCGCCTTCGGGGCCGATGGTCCACGCGCCTTCAGGGGTCGCCGTCACGACGCCGGACTGCCGCAGCACCTCGACCACCCGGATGACCGCGATCCCCTCGGGCACCAGCAGGACGGCGTCGGACTGGCGGCGGCCGAGCGGCCCGTCGACCAGCGGCAGGGAGGCCACCACCGCGGCGCGCACCGATGCGCCGGTGTCCCACCGCGCGAGCTCGCCGAAGAAGGCGCGCTCCCCCGCCGTCTCCAGCGGTGCCGGGGTCAGGGCCAGCACGTCGTCCTCCGGGGGAGCTCGGGTTCTGCGATCAGGGTTCCACCGGCCCGGCGGGGTGCGGGGGCGCGCGGTTCGGCGGGCACCCCGTCGCGCAGCCGTCCCCCGACGCTACGTCACCGGACGGGCTGCGCCGGCGCCGCCGGCCGGTGCGGGCGGGTCAGACGGCGACGGGCTCCGGCGCGGCGGCCGGCTCGTCCGCGACGCGCCAACGGGCCAGCCACGAGCTGCGCTCGAGCACGTCCAGCCCGCCCCACAGCACGGCGAACCCGACGGCGACCGGCAGCACCGACCACCAGTTCCACGGAGGCAGCAGCCCCATCGCGTCCAGCGGGAAGGCGAGGGCGTACACGGCCGCCGTGACGACCAGCGCGGCTGCCCAGCCCGGGAGGCGCCGGGTGACGGCGACGTCGATGAGCACCGCGCCCAGGATGAGGACGACCGGCAGCACCGAGGGCGGGAAGCCGGTGGCGACCAGCCCGAGCCACATGACGCCGCGGTAGCCGAGGTACCCGACGGCGATCACCGTCGCCGTCCAGCGCAGCCCGACCATCTTCCGGGCCACCACGAGCGAGAGCAGCCCGGCGCAGATCAGCCAGGCCGGGTGCACCCAGGAGGGCACCGGCAGCATGAACATCGTCGGCGTCTGCCCCTGCGAGGCGGCGAAGTCCAGCAGCGACGGCTCGGCCGTCGTCCGGCCCGCGTTGTACGCCTCCAGCGACAGCACCCCGTACTCCTGGTGCTGGTTCGGGAAGACGACGTTCTCCACGAAGAACAGCCACAGCCCCAGCGAGACGAGGTCCCTCGTGCGGCCCGGCGCGGCGTACAGCCACCAGCCGCGCAGCGCGCCGGCCAGCATGATCGCCGTCCCGAGGTAGAGCAGGGCGTGGCTGGGGCTCCAGCTGGTGATGTCCAGCCCGTTGACCCGGTGGTTGACGATGTCGATCGGGACCGCGATCAGGAACGTCGCGATGCCGGCCTGCATCAGCCGCAGCGCGCGCCGGTCGACGCCGTAGCCGCTGTAGCTGTGGAACAGCACCAGGACGACGACGAGCGCGGTGCCCACCGTGTTGAGCAGGTGCGGGGGCGCGAGGTCGTCACGCAGCCACATGAAGTGCCAGGAGACGTCCCAGGAGGAGCCGAGCATCTTCAGCAGGAAGGCCGCCAGCCACGCGGTGTAGATCCAGCGCAGCTCCGTCTGGTCCGCGGCCCGGCCCGGGCGGCCGGGGGTCATGTACGCCGCCCACAGCCACCGCACGAGCGCGATCGGGTGGGCCAGGCCGGCACGGAGCGTTCCCGGCGCCTGGGGCACGGGGCGCGCGGTGGGGGCGGGTGCAGAGGACACGGGAAGGCTTCCTGACGAGAGGACGTTCCGGCGACCCTAGCCGCGATCGGGACCGATTCCGAGGCATTCCGGTCACGGCTCCCGGCGGGGTGTGGCGTGCGGGCACCCGCGGGGTGATCGGGGCGGCCGGGACGGGCGGTGCGTACTGTCGGCCGACGTGGCGGAGAGCGCGGGACACCTGGTCTGGATCGACTGCGAGATGACCGGCCTGGACCTGACCAAGGACAAGCTGATCGAGGTCGCGGTGCTGATCACCGACTCGGAGCTGAACGTCCTGGACCCGGGGCTGGACCTCATCATCTCCGCCGACGACGCCGACCTCGACGGCATGACCGAGTTCGTCGCCGAGATGCACGCCAAGTCGGGGCTGACCGACGCCGTCCGGGCGGCGACGCTCACCCTCGCCGAGGCCGAGCAGCAGATCCTGGCCTACGTGAAGCGGTTCGTGCCCGACCGGCGCACGGCCCCGCTGTGCGGGAACTCCATCGGCACCGATCGCGGCTTCCTCGCCCGCGACATGCCCGAGCTCGACGACCACCTGCACTACCGGATGGTCGACGTCTCCTCGGTGAAGGAGCTGGCCCGCCGCTGGTTCCCCCGCGTGTACTTCGCCCAGCCGCCCAAGGGGCTCGCCCACCGGGCGCTGGCCGACATCATCGAGTCCGTGCGGGAGCTGGCCTACTACCGGCGCACGCTGTTCGTCCCGGCCCCGGGCCCCCACGGCGACCAGGCGAAGAAGGTCGCCGGCGAGGTGGTCGACTCGTTCGCCGAGCTGCTGGCGTCCGGCGACGCCGGCCCCGCCTGACCCCTCCCGACTCCCCTGCCGGAGCCGGCCACCGGCTCCGGTATCGTTGTCCCGTTCCCTCCGGGCGCCTGCGTCCGGGCGGAGGCACGGTGGGTGTAGCTCAGTCGGTAGAGCACCAGGTTGTGATCCTGGGTGTCGCGGGTTCGAGCCCCGTCACTCACCCCGAGCGAAAGTGCTGGTCAGCGGCTCGCTGGCCAGCACTTTCTGCTATGTGACGACACCCGGACGGCACGTCACGGGCGCGCGTGCGGCGAGGGGACGTGCCGCTCGGCCCCTATCCCGGTCCGACCGCACACGCCGAAGCGTTTCTGGATCCTGCGTGTCACCAGGGCGTTGGTAGCAGAGAGCATTTGACCGGTTGCGCTCTGTCAGTACGGGCGGCTACATGTAGGTCATGACCAGAGCGGAACCAGTTCAGCCGGATCGGTACGGGCATGAGCGGCAGTCGCCGCGCGACGGTGGTGCTCCGGCGGGCGGGGGCGGCGCGCATGCCCGTCCCCGCAGGGGCGTCGTCCGCGTGAAGCGCAACCTCCTGGCCTCCGGCGCGCTCGCGAGCGTCGCCCTGGTCGCCTTCTCGTCCATGGCCATCGCTGCTCCCGAGCCGCTCCCCAGCGGCGCCGAGGTCACCGCCGAGGACTACAACGAGCTGCTCGAGCAGGTGGAGGCGCTCGAGGCCATCGTCCGCGCCGAGCACCCGGGCGCCTTCCCGACGGAGCCGGCCGAGCCCGCGACCGAGCCGGCCGAGCCGCCGGTCGAGCCCACCGAGCCCCCGACCGAGCCCGAGCCGGAGGAGCGCGCCGTCCTCCCGGCTCCGTCCGACGTCACCGTCCGCTCCGTCGACCAGCGTGCCGTCGCCGACTGGGCCGACGTCGAGAACGCGGCCGACTACGTGATCCGTGAGCGTCGGACGCCCGACGAGCTCCGCGTCGTCACCGAGAGCACCCGCACCTCGCCGGTCCTCTCCCTCACGGACCCCGACTACTACTACTCCGTGGCGGCCCGCGACGCCGACGGCGTCATCGGCACGTGGTCCGCGGAGGTCCACGTCGTCATCACGGCCCCCACGACGGCGGCAGCGCCCACCCCGCCCCCGCCGGCCGAGCCGGAGCCCGCGGCGCCCGCGGCCCAGCCGGCCCGCGTCTGGGACTACGAGCCCGGCGGCTCCCTCGTCCCGCCGTGGATGGAGATCCACGCGCTCCGGTCCGACCAGCACGGGATCACCACCGAGAACCCGTACCCCGGCACCACGCGGTCGGCGTTCTTCACCGTGAAGCGGGGCGACACCGGCTGGAACGGCACCCGGGGGACGCTCCGGTCCGAGGTCCGCGACTCGATCGCGAACTCGGGGAACGTGAAGGAGGGGACCGACCAGTGGTGGGCCTGGCCGACGTTCTTCCCGGCCGACTTCGACTGGGACGAGAGGGGCCAGTTCCTCATCTTCACCCAGTGGCACCAGACGGTGAACTCGGGGAACCCGAACGTCCACTTCTGGTCGGACGTGAACGAGCACCTCATGGTCGACGTGCGCGGCGGGACCGGTGGCCGGGTCGCCGGTGATGCCCAGTACACCCGCACGTTCGACCTCGGCCTGATCGACAAGGGCTCGTGGAACGACTTCATGGTCCACTTCGTCTGGTCCTCGGACCCGAGCAAGGGCCTGATCGAGGTCTGGCACCAGGGCGAGCGCGTGCTCTCCGAGAACGTGGCGAACCTCTACGTGGGCCAGTCGGTCTACATCAAGCAGGGGATCTACTCGGCGGCCGGGACCAACCGGGTCCACCGCATCCAGCACAGCGTGCTGCGCCACGGCCCGACGCGCGCCTCCGTCGAGGGGCTCCCCTCGCTCGACTGACGCGCCCCGTTCCCGGGACGGCCCCGCCGAGCACCTCTGCGGTGAGGGGGCCGTCCCGGGTCGGGTCCCTGCCCGGGCGGTGGAGCTAGTCGGCGGCGGGCACCCCGAGTGCCGACAGGCGCTCCTCGTGGACCGCCACCGCACGGCCGGTGCCGTCCTGCAGCGTGATCGTCGCGACGTCGGTGTCGTCGGGGACGCCGACCACGCCGTAGCGAGGACCGTCCGGGGCGTCCTCCCGCGGCCGGGTGGGGACGGGTGGCAGCGTCGTCCCGTCGACCTCGACGACCAGGTGGGTGACGTCCGGGTGGACCGCGGCCATACCGCCCCAGGGACCGTCGTCGCCCTCGCCGAGCCGCATCCAGTCGACAGCCGCTCGGGACGGATCGGCCAGCCAGGCGGTCTCGTCCCAGCGGTCGCAGCCGGGCCGCTCCCCTTCCCGCGGGTCGCCGTAGGCCATCCCGCCGGTGCTCCACTCCTGCCCGACCTGGTTGGTGGCGGCGGAGACGATCTCCACGCCGGCCATCGGCCGGCCGCAGACGTCCTCGTGGAAGGAGGGCACGAGCCAGTAGCGGACGCCCTCGACCTCGCCCGAGCTCAGCACGTCCGGCGGCGGGAGCTCGGAGACGTACTCGGGGCCGCTCTGCAGGTAGGCGAACGCGGCCAGCGACAGCGTCCCGGCGGTCACCCCGGCCACCGCGGCCAGGCGGCGCGGTCGCCTGCCGGGCGGCGGCGAGTCGAGGCCCGGGCCGCTCGGCGCCGGTGCGCTGTCGGCGGTGACCGCAGCGGCGACCGCGGCCAGCGACGTCCGCAGGCGACGTTCGAGCACGGGATCGATGTCCAGCTGGTCGGTGGTCATGCCAGGTCCTTCCGGAGTGTGTCGAGGGCGCGGCGGAGGTCGGACCGGACGGTCGCGGCCGGGCGCCCGAGGAGCCGGCCGATCTCGACGAGCGGGAGGTCCTCGTAGAAGTGCAGGACGACGACGGCCCGTTGCCGGGGCGGCAGCTCGCGCAGGACCGCCCACGTCTCGTCGACCTCCGGGATGCCGGTGACGGGTTCGCGATCGAGCACGGCGCGGCGGTCGCGGGCGCGGCGGCGGTGGACGTCGGCGCAGGAGTTGACCACCGCCCGCTTCAGGTACGACAGCGGCTGGGCGATGGAGTTCCACCGCGGGAAGGCCGCGGTGAAGACGGCCTGGACGGCGTCCTCGGCGTGCTCCCGGGAACCGGTCAGCAGGACCGCCAGCCGGAGCAGCGGGAGCCGCTGCTCCTTGTAGGCCACCTCGAACGACGGACCGACGCCGGTGGCGGGTGCAGACCTCACACCTCTCAGTCGTACAGCGACGGCGGATCGTTGCAGATCTCGCCGGGTCGGGGCCGCTGGCCGCACCGGGCGTGCGGTCCCCGGGCGTCCGTGCCACCCTCGCGGCGTGGCGGCCACGGAACGGATGGCGAGCGTCGATGCGGCCTGGTTGCACATGGACCGGCCGACCAACCTCATGGTCGTCACCTGCGTCTTCTGGTTCGACCGGCCGCTGGACTGGGACCGGGTCGCGGCGGCGTTCACCGAGCGGCTGGTACCGGCCTTCCCGCGATTCGCCCAGCGGGTGGTCGAACCGCCGGTCACGTTCGGCCTGATCGGCCCGCGGTGGGCCGATGTGGACGACTTCGACGTCCGCGGTCACCTGCGTCGGGTCGTACTGCCCGCCCCCGGCGGCGACGCCGAACTGCACGCCCACGTCAGCGGGCGGGCCGACCGCCCGCTGGACCCCGGCCGGCCGCTGTGGGAAGCGGACCTGATCGACGGCTACGGCGACGGCTGCGCCGTCCTGCTGCGCACCCACCACGCGATCGCCGACGGCACGGCACTGGTCCAGGCCCTGCTGACCCTCGCCGACCCTCCCGACGGACGGCCGTCGCACGCCGGGCAGCGCACGCTCGCCGCGGGCAGCGCCTTCGGCCTACCGTCCCGGGGGCTCCTCCGTCCGCCGGGAGGCGACGGGGGCCGCCCCGGGTTGATGGACCACGCACGAGCCGCCGTGGACCGGACCGCGATGCTGCAACGGCTCGGCTTCGCTGCGGCCGACGAGCCCAGCGTCCTGCGGGGCCCGCTGTCGGGGCGCAAGCTGATGACCTGGTCACCGCCGGTGCCCCTGGAACAGGTGAAGCGCGCGGGGCAGGCGGTCGGCGCGACCGTCAACGACGTCGCACTGGCCGCCGTTGCCGGCGCGTTGCGCCGGCACCTGCTGGCGCACGGCCAGCCGGTCGAGCGGTTGACCGCCGTGGTGCCGGTGAACCTGCGGCCACCGGACCAGCCCCTCGACCCCCGGCGCGGCAACCAGTTCGGGCTGGCCTTCGTCCGGCTCCCGGTCGGCGAGCCGGATCCACGTGCTCGGCTGCGGGCCGTGCAGACGGCGATGGCCCGGGTGAAGGCCACGGGCGAGGGGCTGGTCGTCTCCGGCGCGCTGGCGGTCATGGGGCAGACCCCGGTCCAGCTCGAGCAACGGTGGCTGGACCTGTTCGCCGGTCGGGCCACCGCAGTCGTCACCAACATCGCGGGCCCCCGCGAACCGGTGGCCCTGGCCGGGGTCCCGTTGCGCGGGTTCACCGCCTGGGTGCCCTCCACCGGACCGATCGGCGTGGGGCTGTCCATCTGCAGCTACGCAGGCAACCTGCTGGTCGGTGTCGCGGTCGACGAGGCGCTCGTGCCGGACAGCGACCAGCTCCTGGCCGCCCTGACCGCGGAGGTCGCCGCGTTCTCCCGGACGGAGCGGCCCGGGTCGGACGACTGACCGGGTCGCTGCCGGCCGGCGGTCGGAGGGGCCCGGCCGGTGCAGCGGGCGTCACCTGCTCCGGAGAGCCGGTGACGCCCGCCGTGGGTGTCAGCCGGCCACGGTGATGCGATCGGTCTCCGGTGCGGGCACCGGGTCACCCGACAGGTAGGCCACCAGCGCGTCGATGTCGAAGCCGGGCTGGTTGACCGGGTCGGCGCCTTCGGTGAGCACGGTGAAGCCGTCCCCGCCGCCGGCCAGGAAGCTGTTGACCGTGATGCGGTAGGTCTCCTCGAGCGCGACGGCCTCGTCGCCGATGGTGAGCGACCCGGGGACCACGCTGCTGCCGTCCGCCGCCACCTCGTAGCGGACCGAGGCCGAGGGGGCGAGCACCCGGCCGACCTCGAACTGCTGGTCGAGCAGCGCGTACAGCTGCTCGCCGGTCAGGTCCAGCGTGGTGAGCAGGTTGTTGAACGGCTGGACCTCGAAGGCCTCGCCGTAGGTCACCACGCCGTCGCCCTCGCCGGCATCGGAGGAGGCGTAGAGCAGGTCGGCGCGCACCCCACCGGGGTTCATGAAGGCCGCGACCGCTCCGGCCTCGTCGTCGGTGGCCGCCAGCTGGGCGTCGGCGATCAGGTTCCCGAGCGGCGACTCGCCCTGCAGCGACCCGACGAGGGTCTCCTGGGCCCGGACGATGTCCTCGGTGATCGAACCGACCGGCTCGTTGGCGATCGGCTCGGCCAGCTGGGCGTAGCGGTCGAGGAGCTCCTGCGCCTTCCGGTCGGGCCGGACGTCCCGGGTGACGACGACGTTCTCGGCGCGCGCGGCCACGACGTCGCCGCTGCGCCGGTCGAGGCTCAGGTCGATGTCGGTGATCAGCCGCCCGTTGGACAGCGCCTGGGTGACGAGCTTGCCGTCGACCTCGTCCTCGCCCTGGCAGACGAATCCGTTGTGGTAGTGCCCGGTGAGGACGACGTCGACGGCGTCGTCGACCGCGCGGGCGATGTCGAAGGCCGGGCCGGTCGGCTCCTCGCAGGCGTTGATGCCGCCGCCCGCGGTGCCGCCCTCGTGCAGCGCGACGACGATCGCCTCGACACCGTCGGCGCGCAGCTCGGCCACGTAGCGGTCGATGGTCTCCACCTCGTCGGCGAAGCGGACGTCGGCGATGCCCTCGGCCGAGACGATGGAGGGGGTCTCATCGAGGGTGAGCCCGATGACGCCCACCGGCACACCCTTGAAGCGGTAGACCTCGTAGGGCGGCAGGATCGGCTCGCCGGTCTCCCGGCCCACCACGTTGGCGGCCAGCCAGTCGGCGTCGGACCCGTTGTAGCCGGTGCCGTCCAGGCAGCCGTCCTCGGGGTGGCATGCGCCGCCCTCGATGATGCGCTGCAGCTCGTCGACCCCCTCGTCGAACTCGTGGTTGCCGACCGCGGCGACGTCCAGGCCGAGCCGGTCCATCGCGTCGACGGTCGGCTCGTCGCGGAAGAGGGCCGACAGGAACGGGCTGCCCCCGATCAGGTCGCCGTTGCTGATCGTGAGGGTCTGGCGGTTCTGCGCCTCCAGCTGCCGGAGGTGGGTGGCGAAGTAGGCCAGGCCACCCGCGTCGACCACGCTGCCGTCGGCCAGCGTGACCCGCCCGCCGGAGCCGCCCGGCGGCTCCAGGGCGCCGTGGAAGTCGTTGAAGGCGAGCAGCTGCACCTCGACCGGCTTCGGTCCGGCCGGTGGGTGGTGCCCGGGGCCGCCGGCCACCGCGGGCGCGGCGGCGGCGAGGGCGAGGGCGGACAGGGACGCGGTCGCGGCCAGGGTGACCACGGGACGGAGCCTCATGCGGTACTCCTCGGGAGGGGGCGATTCCGGGTCACCGTAGGTCGGTCGCGGGGTCTCCGGGCGAGCTGCCGGTGAACAGCCGGCGACACCGGACGAGCACGGGGCGGGTCGGCCACGAGGCGTCACCCGGTGGACGCGCGCGATGACGCAGCTCACACTGAGCGCATCCTGAGGCACCGACCGAACGGGAGCACGGACCATGCGCCGCTGCCTGATCGTCGCCAACCAGACCCTCACCACCGACACGCTCAGCCGGGCCGTCCAGGAGCGGATGGCGGCCGGACCGCACGAGTTCCACCTCGTGGCCCCGGCCACCCCGGCAGCCGACGAGGTCGACGGCCCGAGCGCGTACGCGGCCCTGGGCCCCTCCCCGAGTGACCGCGCCTACGCCCTCGCCCGGCAGCGCCTCGACCGGGCGCTGGACCACCTGCGCGCCCTGGGCGCCGCGGTCGAGGGCGAGGTCGGCGACCCGGACGCGCTGGAGGCGGTCCGGACCACCCTCCGCCACTTCCCGGCCGACGAGATCGTCGTCTCCACGCTGCCGCAGGGGCTGTCCCAGTGGCTGCGCCGCGACCTGCCGGCACGCCTGCGCAAGAGCTGCGGCATCCCGGTCACCCACCTCGCCGCCGACGCCACCGTCACGGCACGGGCCTGATCACCCGCAGCCCTGTACCCGTCAGGCCGGCCGCCCCCGCATCCGCCGGTACTCCGCCACCAGCGCCGTCGTGGACGCGTCCTGGTCCGTCGACACCGGATCCGCGCTGGTCAGCGCGGGCGCGAGGTCCCGGGCCATCACCTTGCCCAGCTCGACGCCCCACTGGTCGAAGGAGTCGAGCTGCCAGACCACGCCCTGGGTGAAGACGACGTGCTCGTAGAGCGCGACCAGCTGACCGAGGGTCGCCGGGGTGAGCCGCGGGGCCAGGATCACCGAGCTCGGCCGGTTCCCCGGCATGACCTTGTGCGGCACCAGCGACGACGGCGTCCCGTCGGCTGCCACCTCCTCGGCGGTGCGGCCGAAGGCGAGGGCCGCCGACTGGGCGAACATGTTGGCCATCAGCAGGTCGTGCATCTCACCGAGGTCGTGGGCCGGCTCGCCGAAGCCGATGAAGTCGGCCGGGACGAGCGTCGTCCCCTGGTGCAGCAACTGGTGGAAGGCGTGCTGGCCGTTCGTCCCCGGCTCCCCCCAGTAGACCTCCCCGGTGGCCGTGGGAACCGGCTGCCCGTCGGCCTGGACCGACTTGCCGTTGCTCTCCATCGTCAGCTGCTGCAGGTAGGCCGGCAGCCGGGACAGGTACTGGCTGTAGGGCAGGACGGCGTGGGACTGGGCGCCGAAGAAGTTGCGGTACCAGACGTTCAGCATGCCCAGCAGCACGGGCACGTTGGCCTCCAGCGGAGCGGTGCGGAGGTGCTCGTCGACGGCGTGGCAGCCGGCGAGCATCTCGTCGTACGCCTGCGGCCCGATCGCCACCATGAGCGAGAGCCCGATGGCGGAGGTGAAGGAGTACCGGCCTCCGACCCAGTCCCAGAACTCGAACATGTTCTCCGGGTCGATGCCGAACGCGCGCACGGCCTCGGTGTTGGTCGACACGGCCACGAAGTGCTTGGCGACCGCGGCGTCGTCGGCACCCAGCCCGCGGAGCAGCCAGTCCCGGGCGACGGTGGCGTTCGTGAGCGTCTCCAGCGTCGTGAATGTCTTGGAGCTGACGACGACGAGGGTCTCCGCGGGGTCGAGGTCGCGGGTGGCCTCGGCGAAGTCGGTGGGGTCGATGTTGGACACGAAGCGGACGGTCAGGTCCCGGTCGGCGTAGGCCCGCAACGCGGTGTACGCCATCGCCGGGCCGAGGTCGGAGCCGCCGATGCCGATGTTGACCACCGCCCGGATCGGCCGCCCGGTGTGCCCGCGCCACTCCCCCGAGCGCACCCGGTCGGCGAACCGGCGCATCCGCCCGAGGACCTCGTGCACGTCGCGGACGACGTGCTGGCCGTCGACCACCAGCTCCGCGTCCGCCGGCATGCGCAACGCCACGTGCAGCACGGCTCGGTCCTCGGTGGTGTTGATGTGCTCGCCACGGAACATCGCCGCGATCCGCTCGCGGAGCCCGGCCCGCTCGGCGAGCGCGACGAGCAGGCGGATCGTCTCGTCCGTCACGCGGTGCTTGGACCAGTCGACGTACAGGTCGCCGACCTGACCGGTCAGCCGTCGGCCCCGGTCCGGGTCCCCGTCGAACAGGTCGCGCAGGTGTGCCGGGGCCAGCGCCCGGTGGTGCTCGGCGAGGGCACGCCATTCGTCGGTCGCGGTGATGTCCATGCTCGCTCCTCCTGGTTGGGTCCTACGCCCACGGTGCCGTGGTGACCATCGCTCCGCCGATCGAGTCCGGAACGTGACCAACGGCTCACCACTCAACCCTGACGTGACAGACGAGTTCCCGGCAGACTGTCCGTGACCCGAGCGATGCCGCCCGAGCGCAGCGACGATCCGAGTCGGCCGATCCTGACCGACGTCGCCGCCACGGCGCGAGCCCCGCTCCTCCGGGTGCACCGTCGCACCCACTCCCGACTCGGCACCGCCCCCGGTGCTGCCCGCCCGCGCCGGCGACGGCGCATCGAACGAGACGGACCCATGTCTTCTGCTTCCCCCGTCCTCCCCAAGCCGCGGCTGGGCCGGCCCGCCTGGCTCTCCCCGACGGTCGCCCGCACCGAGATCCTCGCCGGTCTCGTCGTCGCGCTGGCGCTGATCCCGGAGGCCATCAGCTTCTCCATCCTCGCCGGCGTCGATCCCCGCGTCGGCCTGTTCTCGTCCTTCGTGATGGCCGTCGTCATCGCCTTCACCGGCGGCCGCCCGGCGATGATCACCGCCGCCACGGGCGCGATCGCCCTGGTCGTCGCACCACTGGCGCTGGAGTACGGCGTCCAGTACCTGTTCGCCGCGGTCATCCTCGGCGGCGTCTTCCAGATCCTGCTGGCCGCGACGGGCGTCGCCCGGCTCATGCGGTTCATCCCGCGCAGCGTCATGGTGGGCTTCGTCAACGCCCTGGCGATCCTGATCTTCACCGCGCAGCTGCCGCAGCTGATCGACGTCCCGTGGCTGGTCTACCCGATGGTCGCCGCCGGGCTGGCGATCATCTTCCTGCTCCCCCGGCTGACGACCGCCGTCCCCCCGCCCCTGGTCGCGATCGTCGTGCTGACCACCCTCGCGGTGGCCGCCGGCTGGGACCTGCCCGACGTCGGCGGCGAGGGCGAGCTGCCCGACAGCCTGCCGTTCTTCCTCCTGCCCGACGTGCCGTTCACCGTCGAGACGCTGAGCATCATCGCGCCCTACGCCCTCGGCGTCGCCTTCGTGGGGCTGATGGAGTCGCTCATGACGGCGAAGCTGGTCGACGACATCACCGACACCCACTCGGACAAGACCCGCGAGTCCTGGGGTCAGGGCGTCGCCAACATGGCGTCGGGCTTCTTCGGCGGCATGGGCGGGTGCGCGATGATCGGCCAGACGATGATCAACGTGAAGGCGTCGGGTGCCCGCACGCGGCTCTCGACCTTCCTGTCCGGGGTCTTCCTGCTGATCCTCGTGGTCGCCCTGGGCGACATCGTCAGCATCATCCCGATGGCCGCCCTGGTCGCCGTCATGATCTTCGTGTCGATCGCGACGTTCGACTGGCACAGCCTGCAGACCATCCACCGGATGCCCAAGAGCGAGACCACCGTGATGCTCGCGACCGTCGCCGTCACGCTGTTCACGCACAACCTGGCGATCGGCGTCGGCGTCGGCGTGCTGGTGGCCTGCGTGCTGTTCGCCCAGCGGATCGCCCACCTGGTGGAGGTCGACCGCGTCGTCGGAGCCGACGGCACGGCGCACTACACCGTGGACGGCGCCCTCTTCTTCGCGTCGAGCAACGACCTGTACACGCAGTTCGAGTACGCGGACGACCCGGAGAACGTGGTCATCGACCTCTCCCGCGCGCACGTGTGGGACGCCTCGACCGTCGCCGCCCTGGACGCCATCACCCACAAGTACGAGACCCGCGGCAAGCACGTCGAGATCGTCGGGCTGCAGGGGCACTCCGCAGACCGCTTCGACCGGCACACCGGCCAGCTCGCCGGCGCCCACTGATGCCACCACGTCTGCTCAGGATCGGCCGGGCGGACGGCCGTCGCGGCATGCCCTATGAAGAGGGGGTGACCGACACCCCTCGCGGCGAGCTCATGCAGATCGGCACGGTCGCCGAGCGCACGGGTCTGAGCCTGCGGACGATCCGCTTCTACGAGGAGAACGGGCTGGTCATCCCGACCGCCCGCTCCGAGGGGGGCTTCCGGCTCTACAGCGAGGACGACGTCGCACGCCTCGAGGTCATCAAGCGCATGAAGCCGCTGGGCTTCACGCTGGAGGAGATGCAGGAGCTGCTGGTCCTGCTGGCCGACGTCGACTCGGGCGCCGGCGACCGCGCGCAGCTGCTCGACCGGCTCCGGATGTTCCACGCGGCGGCCACCGCGCGCGTCACCGCACTGAGGGAGCAGCTCGCCGTCGCCGAGGGCTTCGCCGAGACCCTGGCCGGGCGCCTGGACGCCCACCGCTGAGGCCCGTCGCCGTGCCGGGTGGACGGGGTCCCGCCCTGCCCGCACCGGGCAGCGGGCCCGGCACTACGGTCGAGCCGTGGAGTTTCGTCGACTGGGCCGGTCCGGCCTCAACGTCTCGCAGATCGCCTTCGGCAACTGGCTGACGCACGGCAGCCAGGTCGAGGAGGACGCCGCGGTGGCCTGCGTGCACGCCGCTCTCGACGTCGGGATCACCACCTTCGACACCGCCGACGTCTACGCCGGCACGGCGGCCGAGTCGGTCCTCGGCCGCGCCCTGGCGGGGCAGCGCCGCGAAGGCCTGGAGATCGCGACCAAGGTCTACTGGCCGACCGGCCCCGGCCCGAACGACGGGGGCCTGTCCCGGAAGCACATCGTCGAGAGCTGCCACGCCTCCCTCCGCCGGCTGCAGACCGACCACATCGACCTCTACCAGGCGCACCGCTACGACCCCACGGTGCCGCTGGAGGAGACGATGACGGCCTTCGCCGACCTCGTGCGGGCCGGCAAGGTCCTGTACCTCGGGGTGTCGGAGTGGCGGGCCGACCAGATCGCCGCCGGCGCCGCCCTCGCCCGCGAGCTCGGCGTGCAGCTGATCAGCAACCAGCCGCAGTACTCGATGCTGTGGCGGGTCATCGAGGACGAGGTGGTACCCACCTCCGAGCGGGAGGGGCTCTCCCAGATCGTCTGGTCACCGCTCGCCCAGGGCGTGCTCACCGGCAAGTACCTGCCCGGCGAGCAGCCGCCGGCCGGGAGCCGCGCGAGCCACTCGGGCGTCGGCTTCCAGGTCGAGGGGTTCATGGAGGACGAGGTCCTCACCCGCGTGCAGCGGTTGCGGCCCATCGCCGACGACCTCGGGCTGACGATGGCGCAGCTCGCCCTGGCGTGGGTGCTGCAGAACCCCAACGTCGCCGCGGCGATCATCGGCGCCAGCCGCCCCGAGCAGGTCCACGACAACGTCAAGGCGGCCGGGGTCCGGCTGGACGCCGACATCATGGCGCGGGTCGACGAGGCCCTCGGGGACGTCGTCGAGCGGGACCCCGCCAAGGTGTTCCTGCCCGCGGACCGGAAGGCGAGGGACACGGCCGCGTGACGGTCGTGGCGGCACTCGGGACCGGGGAACGGTCAATCTAACCTCACGTTAGAGTAGGCGGATGCCCAGCCATCCCGCTCCGACCGAGATCGAGCCCGCCCCCACCCTGAACGCCGCCGTCCTGGGCTCGTCGATCTCCGCCGTGGCGCGCCCCGGCTACGACCGGCGCCAGATCCGCACGGGCATCGTGCACATCGGCGTCGGGGGTTTCCACCGGGCCCACCAGGCGATGTACGCGGACCGGCTGATGAACACCGGCGTGGGCCTCGACTGGGGGATCTGCGGCGTGGGCGTGCTGCCGGAGGACCGCCGTATGCGCGACGTGCTGGCCGAGCAGGACGGCCTGTACACGCTCGTCGTCAAGCACCCGGACGGCACGCTGGAGCCGCAGGTCATCGGCTCGATCGTCGAGTACCTCCTGGCACCCGACGACCCGACCGCCGTCGTCGAGAAGATGGCCCACCCCGACACCCGCATCGTCTCCCTGACGGTCACCGAACGGGGGTACAACACCGACCCGGTGACCGGCGCCTTCCAGGACGACGACCCCGGGATCCAGGCCGATCTCCGGCCGGACGCGGTCCTGCGCACGACCTTCGGCCTGGTCACCGAGGCACTGGCCCGCCGTCGCGACCGGGGCCTCCCCCCGTTCACCGTCCTCTCCTGCGACAACCTCCAGGGCAACGGCGACATCGCGCGCCGGGCGTTCACCGCGTTCGCCACCCTGCGCGACCCGGACCTCGGCGCGTGGGTCGGTCGCACGGTGTCGTTCCCGAACACGATGGTCGACCGGATCACCCCGCTGACCACCCCCGACGACATCGCGATGGTGCGCGACCACGTCGGCATCGCCGATGCGTGGCCGGTCGTGTGCGAGCCCTACGTCCAGTGGGTCGTCGAGGACGACTTCCCCGCCGGCCGGCCGCCCTGGGAGGACGCCGGCGTGCAGGTCGTCGAGGACGTCGCCCCGTACGAGGCGATGAAGCTGCGGCTGCTGAACGGCAGCCACCAGGCACTGGCCCACTTCGCCCGTCTGGCGGGGTACACGCACGTGCACGAGGCCTGCCAGGACCCGCTGTGGTCCCGGTTCCTGCGCGGCTACATGGACCACGAGGTGACCCCCACGCTGCCACCCGTACCGGGCGTCGACCTCGAGGGCTACAAGCACACCCTGCTCGAGCGCTTCGCCAGCGCCGCGGTCGCCGACACGGTCGCCCGGCTCTGCGCCCAGACGTCGGCGCTGATCCCGAAGTACGTGCTCCCCGTCGTCCGGGCGGGCCTGGCCAGCGGCGGCGAGGTCCACCGGGCGGCCGCCGTCGTCGCCAGCTGGGCGCGGTGCGCCGAGGGGCGGGACGACTCCGGGCGCCCCCTCCCCCTCGTCGACCGGCAGGCCGACCGGCTCGTCACCAACGCCGGCCGGCACGACGACGACCCGCTGGCCTTCATCGCCGACCGGAGCATCTTCGGCGACCTGGTGGACGACGAACGCTTCACCGCGGCGTACCGGAGCGCGCTCACCTCGCTCCGGGAACGCGGCGCACGCGCCACGCTCGCAGCTCTCGGCTAGCCACACCTCCCGGCGCGCCGGGCGCCTGAGCGGCCGGTGCCGGGCACGGGTGGTCAGGGAGGATGCGCACAGCGGGACGAGCACCGTCTGCGCGCATCGGACCGGAGGCAGCGCATGGCAGAACCGGCACCGCCCCCTCCTGCGGACGGGGCCGTGCGTCGCCAGGCCCCCGCCGGGAGGCGTCCGCCGCACCGGCCGACCGACCGGGTGACGCTGCTGCAGCGCGAGGCGACGATCGCGGGGCGCGTGCTCGTCATCGGGCTGGCCGCGGTCGGGGCGATCTGGCTGGCGCTCCAGGTGCAGTTCGTCGCAGCCGCGGCGATGCTCGGGCTCGCCCAGGTGGCGCTGCTGTGGCCGATCGCCCGCTGGCTGCGGCAGCGGGGCGTCCCGGCCGTCCTCGCCGCCATCGCCTGCGTCGTCGCCTACCTGGCCTTCTTCGTCAGCGTGCTGACCTTTCTCGTGCTGCAGCTGATCGGCGCCTGGCCCGGCCTGGTCGCCGCGGGCGCCGATGCGGTGGACTCGGTCACCGACTGGGCCCAGAGCCGCGCGGACGACCTGGACAACGCCGGGCTCAACCAGGTGCTCGACCAGCTGGAGTCATCCGTGGGCGACGCGCTGAGCGGCGTCGGCGGCGCAGCGGCCCAGGGGCTGAACGCGGCGGGCAACGTCGCCACGGTGCTGGTCATCGCACTGTTCTTCACGCTGTTCGCCCTCACCAGCGGAGACCGGCTGTGGCGGGTGTTCGTCGGCGCGCTCGCCGTGGAGCACCGGGCGGCGACCGACGCGGCCTTCCGCGCCGGGATGCGCACGGCCGGCGCGTGGTTCTACGCGTCCACCGCCACCGGGCTCATCGACGGCATCCTCATCGGTTTCGGGCTGTGGGTGCTCGACGTCCCGCTGGCCCTCCCGATCGGCGCGCTCACGTTCCTGCTCGGGTACGTGCCACTGGTCGGGGCGACGATCGCGGGGGCGGTGGCAGTGGCCGTGGCCGGCGTCACCGGCGGCTGGGCCACGGCCCTGTGGGTGCTGCTCATCGTCGTCGTGGTGCAGCAGATCGAGGGCAACGTCCTGGCACCGCTGCTGCTGTCCCGCGCGATCTCGTTCCACCCGCTGGTCGTCCTGCTGCTGACGACCGGGGCCGCCTCCGCATTCGGGCTGCTGGGCCTGTTCGTCGCGGTCCCGGTCGCCGGGGTGCTCGCGGCCGCGGTGCAGGGCTGGCGCCGGGAGGTGCGCCGCCCGGCGGACGCGCTGCCGGCCGACCCGGACGCCCCGGACGACCCCGCCCCCGGCGCGGACGCGGCCGGCGCGGACGTGGCCGGCGCGGACGTGGCCGGCGCGGACGTGGCCGGCGCGCGCACCGCGGCACCTCCGTCCTGACCGGGAACGCCACCTCCCCGGCACGAGGAGAGGCCCTGGTCGGTGCAGCGACCAGGGCCTCTCCCGTTCCGGGCGGGCGGTCAGCCGGTGACGACCGCGATCTCGTTGGGGGTGACGTCGAGCTCCCCGCTGGCCAGCACCTCACCGGTCGCCAGGTCGACGGCGTGGATCGCGTTCGCGGCCGGGTCGGTGACGTAGGCGATGCCGTCGTGCACCTTCAGCGCCGGGTGCGGGTCCTGCCACTCGGCCGGACCCTCCCACGCGTCGATCACCGGGTGGCTGGCCAGCAGCTCGCCGCTCTCCTCGTCGAGCAGGTGCAGGCTGCCGTCGGTGCCGAGCACGACGGCCTCGTCCTCCGGCCCGCGCGCCAGGTCGCGGAACGTGTACTGCACGCCGTCGGGCAGCGGGAGGACCTGCAGCCGGTCGGCCGCGGTGTCGACGAGGGCGAGCTGCGACAGCAGGTAGCCCTCGGCGTCCGGATCGTCCTTGTAGTCGCCGAGCGCGACCGGGGAGGTCTCGCTGGTGAACACATTGCCGGTGCGGCCGAACGGGTCCGGGGCGGTGAGCTTGGTGAACCCGCCGTCGTAGACCAGCACGCCGTCCTCGCAGCCGAACACCGCCACCTCGCCCGCGACGGTGCCCTCGCCGTGCACGCCGGGGCAGTCCTCCGAGCGGGCGACCTCCTCGCCCGACGGGTCCAGCACCCGCACGCCGGAGCGCCCCTCCTCATCGCCGAGGGTGGACAGCAGGGTGCCGTCCTCGAGCTCGATGGCCACGCCGTGGTGGGCCTCCTCCGACGTCCAGGACCGGGTCTCCGGCAGGCCGTCGGCGTCGAGCAGGTCGGCGGTGGCGAAGGACTCGATGTCCCCGGTGCCGTCGGCGAACAGCACGGTGCGGTCGCCGTGGACCACCACGTGCCCGGCGGTGTCGGCCGGGAAGACGTCGTCGGTCAGCTCGGAGTCGCCGGCGTAGGAGGTGGCGCCGTCGGTCCACACCCCGGCGTCGAGCACCTGGAAGCCCTCATCGGTGGTGACCAGCGCGTGCCGGCCGTCGCCGGCCGCGTTGATCCGCAGGAAGCCGTCGAGCGCGTGGTCGCCGACCACGTCGAGCGTCGCGGCGTCGAGCACCAGGACGCCGCCGTCGTAGGTGAGCGTGAGACGCGGCTGCGCGTCGGACACCGCCTCCGCGCTCGCGGCGTCGGAGGTGGACGGGGAGGCGGCGTCGGCGTCGGGTTCGGCGGAGCAGCCGGCCACGAGCAGGCCGACGGCGCCCAGCATGAGCAGGCGGAGCGGAGGGGACGGTCGGGCGGTCATCATGCCGGCGATCTTACTGGGAACGATTCTCATTCTCATGGCGGGGGTCATCGCAGCCCTGCCACGATGTCCTCGGTGTTCGCCCGCATCATCTGCAGGTAGCTGTCCGCCCCCTGCCCGTCGGCGGTCAGCGACTCGGTGAACAGCGGGACGACCGCCACCTCCACGCCGGCCTGCTCCGCCAGGACCTGCACCAGCCGGTCCGGCTGCGAGGAGTCGGCGAACAGCGTCCGCACCCCGGCCCGGCGGACGGCGTCCGCCAGCTCCGCGAGGTCCCCCGCGCTCGGCGACGCGAGCGTCGAGCCGCTGGGGATCACCGCACCGACCACGGTGAAGCCGAACCGGTCGGCGAGGTAGCCGAACACGTGGTGGTTGGTCACCAGGTTCCGGCGCCCGGCCGGGATCTGGTCGAACTGCGCGGCCATCCAGCCGTCGAGCTCGGCGACCTCGGCCCGGTAGCGCTCGGTCTCGGCCGCCAAGAGCTCGCGGTCGACGCCGTCGACCTGCTCCCCCATCGCGGACGACAGGGCGTCCACCACGGCCAGCATCTGCTGCGGATCGGTCCAGAAGTGCGGGTCGACGCCCTCGTCGTCCTCCGTCGTCCACTCGACCGGGTCCACCGCGTCCCCGGCCTCGACCACCGGAACGCCGTCGTCGCGCGCCGCCTCGACGTGCGCCAGCAGGCCCTCCTCCAGACCCAGGCCGTTGGCCACCAGCAGGTCGGCCTGCCGCATCCGGGCGGCCTCCTGGGCGGAAACCTCGAACGAGTGCGGATCGGCTCCCGGGGGCATCAGCACGAGCACTTCGACCTGGCCGCCCACGAGCTCCCCGACGACGTCGCCGAGGACGTTCGTGGTGACGACCACCAGCGGCCGGTCGTCCGCCGCGGCGCTGCAGCCGGTCAGGGCGGCAGCGGCCACCAGCACACCGGCGAGAGCCCGCCGGAGCCGCCTCATCGGCCCGTCTCCGCGACGTGCGCGGCGGCCACCTCGGTCGGGAAGGTGCGCGCCACCCGGGCTCCGTCGGCGTAGTCGACCTCGATCAGCTCGTGCCGGCCGGGGACGTTGAGGTACGCCCGGTCGGCGTCCACCGAGAGGTCCACGTCGGCCAGCCGGTCGGCCGGCAGCAGCGGCTCGGTGGCCACCACGCTCCCGTCCGCGGGGTCGAGGACGACGACCCGCCCGGTCGCGTCGACGCCGACCACCCGGTCGCGCTCGTCGTCGGCCGCGACGGCGAGCACCCACGGCACCTCCGTCGGCAGCAGCTGCCAGGTCCGGGCCCGGCTGTCGAGCAGCCAGACCCCGCGCTCCCCGGCGGGCGCCGCCACGGAGGGCCGCCCTGGCCGGTTGGCGAGCCCGCCGGCCCGCTCCCCGTCGGGCACGGGGGCCGGGTACAGGATCCGCTCGAGGGCCATCCCGTCGGGGCTCTCGGTCGCGAGCACCGCGCCGTCGGCGCAGGAGACGACGACTCCCACCCGCGTCGGAGCGCCGCCGCGCGGCTCCTCGCACTCGGCCCGGACCCCGGGCAGGGGCTCCCCCGCCGCGTCCCGGCCGACGACGGCGCCGGGTTCCGTGGACACCAGCAGGTCGCCCAGCGGCACCAGAGCACCGTCGTGCGGCTCGCCGTCGACCACGGCGACCTCCGCCAGCTCCCCCCGGCCGAGCACCGCCCGGTCGAGCACCACACCGGCTCCGGTGGTGGGCGAGAAGAGCGCCGTGAGCGTCTCCGACGAGGCCACCCGCACCTCTCCCGCCCAGTCGAGGGAGCCGACCACCCGGGCCGGCGCCCGGTAGTAGTGCACGTGGTCGCCGTGGTCGACCGTCCAGGTGCCGGTGTCGACGACGGCGAGCTCGCCGTCGGGGTCCGACGCCGCGAACAGGTACCGCCCGTCGGTCACCACGGTGGCGACGTCCCCCACGTCGCCCAGCGCGGAGGACTCCCCGGTCAGCAGGTCGAGGGCGAACACCCCCCCGGCGTCGTCCAGGTAGGCCAGCTGCAGCTGCGGTTCGGTCAGCTCCTGGGCGCCGGCGACGTAGCCGTGCCCACCGGAGGACGTCGCGGCGGCGGGCGCGGCCGCGCGGTCGGGGCCGGTGGCGCAGCCGGCGAGGAGGAGGGCGGCGCAGCAGAGCGGCAGCGCTGCCGGCAGATGGCACCGGCCGGGTGGCCGGTGGGACGGGCGGGACACGGGTCCTCCTGGAGGGAACGGGTGGAACGGGACGAGCGGTGGATGCAGGGACGTCAGCGGGGCAGCGCGGCCCGGGCGGCGACGGAGAGCGCGACGAGACCGACCGCGCAGACGGCGATGGAGGCGCCGCCCGCCGTCCCGGTGTGCCAGGACAGGAGCAGCCCGGCGAGCACCGCGAGGGCGCCCAGCGCGGCGCCGAGCGCCATGGTCGAGGGCAGCCGGCTCGTCCACTGGCGGGCTGCGGCCGCCGGCGCGAGCAGCAGCGCCACCACCAGCAGCGTGCCGAGCGCCTGGTAGGAGGTGACGACCGCGGCGGTGACGACCAGGACCATCGCGACGTGCGCCGCACGCGGGCGCAGGCCCAGCGTGGCCGCGGTGCGCGGGTCGAAGGACAGCGCCACGAAGGACCGGTGGAATGCCGCGCACACCGCGAGGAGCAGGAGCAGCCCGACGGCGAGGAGCACGAGGTCGCCCGGGCGCACCGCCAGCACGTCGCCGAAGAGGATCGCCGTGACGTCGGTGGCGAACGACCGGGACCGGGAGACGATCAGCACGCCGAGAGCCAGCATCCCGACGAACAGCAGGCCGATGGCCGTGTCGTGGGACAACCGGGCCCGGCGGGCAACCACCCCCACGCCCACGCTCATCAGCCCGGCGCTCGCCGCGGCGCCCAGCAGCGGCGGCCAGCCGGCCAGTGCGGCGAGCGCGACGCCCGGGAGCATGCCGTGCGCGAGGGCCTCGCCGAGGAAGGCCATGCCGCGGACGACGACCCAGGTGCCGGCCACGGCGCAGGTCACCGCCGCGAGCACGCCGCCGAGGAGGGCCCGCTGCATGAACGGGAGGAGGAAGGGATCGGAGAGCCAGGCCACGGCGCCACCCTAGCGGGAATGATTATCACTACTGCTAGCGTCCCGGTCATGCCTGCGCCCGCCATCGACGTCGAGGGCCTCACCGTCCGCCGCGGCGAGACCGTCGCCCTCTGCGCGGTCGACGCGTGGCTGCCGGCCGGCGCGGTCACCGCACTGGTCGGCTCGAACGGCGCCGGCAAGTCGACCCTGCTCGACGTGCTGGCCGGCGTGCTCGAGCCCACCGCGGGCCGGGTGCGGGGGGCGGCGGGGCGGACGGTGGCCTACGTCCCCCAGCGCAGCGCCGTCCCGGACCAGCTGCCGCTCACGGTGGCCGACACGGTCACGATGGGCCGCTGGCGCGAGCGCGGCCCGTGGCGACGGCTGCGGACCTGCGACCGGGAGCTGATCGCCGCGGGCGCCGAGCGCCTCGGCATCACCGGGCTGATGCACCTGCCGCTGTCCGAGCTGTCCGGCGGCCAGCGCCAGCGCGCCCTGGTCGCCCAGGGGCTGGTCGCCCGCGCGGACGTGCTGCTGCTCGACGAGCCCACCGCCGGGGTGGACGCCGCGACCCAGGTGGCGGTGCTGCGGGCGCTGGCCGACGAGGCGGCGCGCGGCGCCGTCGTCGTGCACGCCACCCACGAGGTGTCCGCGGTCGCGAGCGCCGACCGGGTGCTGGCGCTCACCGCCGGCCGGGTGGACGCGGCCCTCAGCACGGTCCGAGAGCCACGGTGCAGCTGGTCGGCCGGGACCGATCCGCGCGCCCGGGACTCGCCCGAGACGCGAGAGGCCCCGGTCGGCGAACCGACCAGGGCCTCTCCGCGGCCGGCGCGTCAGACGCGGGTGCGCCGCCCGTAGGAGCCGGCCACGGCCGCCACACCGAGCGCCGCGAAGCCGACCTGCAGGGCCAGCTCGATCCAGTCGATGCCCGCTGTGTCGGCCACCCCCAGCGCACCGGCGACCAGGGTGCCGACGATCGCCGCGAGCACACCGATGAGCAAGGTCATCCAGATGGGGATCTTCTGCTTGCCGGGGACGACCAGCCTGCCGAGCGCACCGATGATGAGACCGATGACCAGCGCGGTGATGATGCCGGTGACCTCCATGCCGAGTTCTCCTCTCGTGGGGGAAGGCTGCCCGGCACGACACCTGCCGGTGCCCCGACGGCCGTCGGACGCCTCTCCGCGAGCCGCTGGTGACGCGGCAGGTCAGACCTTGGTGTTGCGCTTCATCCAGCCGTAGGCGGCGGTGGCCAGGAAGAGGACGACGCCGATGATCAGCAGCCAGAACAGCCCCTCGACCACGGCTCCGATGACGGCGAGCGCCAGCCAGACGACCAGCAGCAGTGCGATGACTCCGAGCACGGGCTTCTCCTTCTCGACGGATGTCGTGTCCCCCGCACCTACCCGGTCGGTACCGACCGTCACCCGGTCCGCGCCGATCGACACCCACCCGTGACGATCGGCGCGGTGGCAGTGCACCGCGCGCTGGATCGAGAACGGGGCCCTCTCGGCCTGCCGGGGCTACCGATGGGGGCTACGGTTCCCGCCACGTCGTCGTCGGCCGCCGGAGGTGCGCTCGTGCCCGATTCGATCGTCGTGGGTCTGGACGGCAGCGAATCGAGCGGCCGCGCCGCCGATGCCGCCGCCGACGCCGCCCACCGCCACGAGCTGCGCCTGGTCCTGGCGTGCGTCGTCCCCTGGTCGCCGTACTCCTTCACCACCGCGGAGGAGAACGAACGCCGCTCCGTGGAGAAGGCGCGGGAGACCGCCGCCGCCCAGGAGCGCGTGCTCGACCCGGTCATCGCCCGGCTCGCCGAGCCGGGGGATCTCCGGGTGGAAGGGGTGGTGCGGCACGGTCACCCGGCGGAGACGCTGGTGGCCCTGGCCCGCGAGCACGACGCCGCCTGGATCACCGTCGGCCGGGTCGGGCAGAGCCGGGTGCGCACCCTGCTGTTCGGCTCGACGCCGAGCAGCCTCATCCAGCTCTCCCCCGTGCCCGTCCTGGTGGTGCCGTGATGGGCGCCCCGTCCGGATCGGTCCTGGCCGCCAGCTTCGACGAGCGGGTCGACGGCTTCTTCGCGCCGGTCTTCGACGACATCACCTCGGTCGTCTTCTACGCGGTCCCGCTGAACTTCATCGCCGAGGGCGTGGAGCTCCCGCTCATCGTGGTCTGGCTGGTGATCGCCGGCCTGTTCTTCACGATCTACCTGCGCGGCTTCCAGTTCCGCGCCTTCACGCACGCGTTCCAGCTGATCCGCGGCCGCTACGACGACCCGCGGGACGCCGGCGAGGTCACCCACTTCCAGGCGCTCGCCACGGCCGTGTCGGGCACCGTCGGCCTCGGCAACATCGCCGGCGTGGCCATCGCGATCTCCCTCGGTGGGCCGGGCGCCACCTTCTGGATGATCATCGCCGGGCTGCTCGGCATGTGCACCAAGGGCGTCGAGTGCACGCTCGGGGTGAAGTACCGCAACGTCTACCCGGACGGCCGGGTCTCCGGCGGGCCGATGTACTACCTGACCAAGGGGCTCCGGGAGAAGGGCCCGCGGATGGGCACCTTCGGCAAGGTGCTCGCCGTCCTGTTCTGCATCTTCACCCTCGGCGGGGCCGTCGGCGGCGGCAACATGTTCCAGGCCAACCAGGCGTTCAACCAGGCGCAGTCGGTCACCGGCGGCGAGGACGGCCCGCTCGGGTTCGGGGCCGCGGGTGCGGTCTTCGGCCTCGTGCTCGCCGTCCTCGTCGGCGCGGTCATCATCGGCGGCATCCGCAGCATCGCCCGGGTCACGGACAAGCTCGTGCCGTTCATGGCGGTCTTCTACGTCCTCGCCTGCCTGACCGTGCTGTTCGCCAACCTCACCGATGTCCCGGCGGCGCTGTGGGCGATCCTCTCCGAGGCGTTCACCCCCGAGGCCGGCTACGGGGGCATCGTCGGGGTCCTCATCCAGGGCTTCCGCCGGGCCGCCTTCAGCAACGAGGCGGGGCTGGGGTCGGCGGCGATCGCGCACTCCGCGGTGAAGACCGACGAGCCGGCCACCGAGGGGCACGTCGCCGTCCTCGAGCCCTTCATCGACACGGTCGTCATCTGCACGATGACCGCCCTGGCCATCGTCATCACCGGCACCTACGCCGACGAGGACAGCGACGCGGGCGTGGAGACGACGTCGGCGGCCTTCGAGACGGTCGTCGACTGGTTCCCGATCGTCCTGGCCGTCGCGGTCATCCTCTTCGCGTACTCGACGATGCTGGCCTGGAGCTACTACGGCCTGAAGGCGGCGACCTACCTCTTCGGCGAGTCGATGGTCGTCGACCGGACGTGGAAGCTGGTCTTCTGCCTCTTCGTCGTCATCGGGGCGTCGTCCACGGTCGAGTCGGTGATCGGCTTCTCCGACAGCATGATTTTCCTGATGTCGCTGCCCAACATCATCGGGCTCTACATCCTGGCCCGGGTGGTCAAGGCGGAGATCAACGGCTACCGCGCCCGGGTGGAGAGCGGGGAGATCCTGCCGGTGGCCGAGCGGACCTGACCGCCGCCGCGCCGGGCAGCCGGCGGCTCCTGATCGATCGCCGTCAGGAGGCGGTGAAGGCCGCGATGATCGACTGCCAGTGCTCGACGTGCGGGCCGGTGCGCGGGGCGTCGGGCTGCAGCGCGTAGGTGAGCGCCTGGCCGCGCATCGAGGTGAGCAACACCTGGTAGACCGCCTCGGCCTGCGGGTGCCGCGCCACCTGCTCGCCGAACACCTCCATCGCCAGCGCCCGCAGCTGCGCGCCCAGCCGGCGTTCGTGCGGCAGCAGCGCGGCCCGCAGTTCGGCGTCGGTGCGGGCCGCGCCCCACAGCTCCATCGCCGCGACGAAGAGCTGGCCGTGGAACCGTTCCCAGATCAGCTCCACGCCCAGCCTGACACGGGCGGAGGACTCTGCCGGGAGGTCCGCGGCGGCCTGCCGGACGCTGGCGCTGAACTCCTCGTAGAGGTGGTCGACCGCCGCGAGCACCAGGTCGGCCTTCGCCGTGAACTGGTGGGTCAGCGCGCCACGGGAGACCCCGGCCCGGCGCTGCACCTCCTGGGTGGTGGTCCGCGCGTAGCCCAGCTCGACCAGCGACTCGACCGTCGCCCGCACCAGCGCGTCGCGCGTGCTCGCACGACGCTCGGCCTGGGTCCGGCGCACCGGAGCGGTGGTCACCTGCAACTCCCCGCTCTCGACCATGACCCGAATCGTAGGAAGCGGCGGGAGAGGGGCGCCGCCGGTGCGCGGCGCCCCGCTCCCCCTGTCTAGACCGCGGCGGCCGCGCGCAGGCTCCCGGCGGGAACCGCCCGCTCCAGGAGCAGCGCCGGCGGGCGGAACCGCTCGCCGTAGCGGTCGGCCAGCTCGTCGGCGCGGGCCACGAACCCGGCCACCCCGCCCTCGTACTGGTCGACGTACTGCAGCACGCCGCCGTACAGCGGGGGGAACCCGATGCCCATGATCGAGCCGATGTTGGCGTCCTCGACGGTGCGCAGCACCTGTTCCTCGAGGCAGCGCGCCGTCTCGACGGCCATGGCGAACAGCAGCCGCTCCTGGGCGTCGCGGAAGGGCACCGCACCCGCGGAACCGGCATCGCTCGCGGGGAAGAGCTCGGCCAGCCCGGGCCACACCCGCTTCTCCGGCTGCCAGTCGAAGAACCCCGCGCCAGCCGACTTGCCGGTGCGGCCGTGCTCGACCAGCGTCCGCAGCACCGCGACAGCCGGGTGGTCGTCGCCGGCGCCGGCCCTGGCCGCCTCGTCCCGGATCTTCAGCGGCAGGGTGAGCGTCACCTCGTCGAGCAGCGTCAGCGGACCGGCCGGGAAGCCGGCCTGCAGGGCTGCCCGCTCGATGCTCATCGGGGCGAGGCCCTCGGCCAGCAGTGCCGCGCCCTCCATGACGAGGGTGCCGAACACCCGGCTGGTGAAGAAGCCGCGGCTGTCGGAGACCACGATCGGCGTCTTGCCGATCTGCCGGACGACGTCGTAGGCGCGGGCCAGCGCCTCGTCCGAGGTTCGCTCCCCCACGATCAGCTCGACCAGCGGCATCTTGTCCACCGGTGAGAAGAAGTGCATGCCGACGACGTCCGCCGGCCGCTGCACGCCCTCGGCGAGGCCGGTGATCGGCAGCGTCGAGGTGTTGGACGCCAGCAGCGCACCCGGCGCCGCGTGCGCCTCGGCCTCGCTCAGCACCCGGTGCTTCAGCGCGGTGTCCTCGAAGACCGCCTCGACGATCACGTCGCAGCCGGCCAGGTCGGCGGCGTCGCCGGTCGGGGTGATCCGGGCCAGGAAGGCGTCGGCCTTCTCCTGCGCCATCCGGCCGCGGGAGACCTGCTTGCCCACCAGGGTCGCGACGTGCGCCTTCCCCTTCTCGGCTGCCTCGGTGCTGACGTCCTTGAGCACGACCTCCACGCCGACCTTGGCGAACGCGTGGGCGATGCCGGCGCCCATCATCCCGGCGCCGAGCACGCCGACCTTCGACGCCGTGACCGTCCGCTCGACCGCGGGGCGGGAGCCGCCGCCGTTGATCCGGTTCAGGTCGAACCACAGCGCCTGGATCAGGTTGGTGGAGACCTGGCCGACGACGAGGTCGACGAAGTAGCGCCCCTCGACGGTGAACGCGGTGTCGACGTCGACCTGGAGGCTCTCCACCGCGGCCGACAGGATCGCGTACGGCGCCGGGTACGGCGCGCCCTTGAGCTGCTTGGTCAGGTTGGCCGGGAACGCCGGCAGGTTGGCGGCCAGCGACGGCGACGACGGGGTGCCGCCGGGCACCTTGTAGCCCTTCGTGTCCCAGGGCTGCGCCGCGCCCCGGTTCGCCAGTACCCAGTCGCGCGCCTTCGCCAGCAGCTCGTCCGGGTCCGCGGCGGTCGCGTGCACCAGGCCCAGCTTGAGCGCCTTCTCCGGCCGCACCTGCTGGCCCTGCAGCAGCAGCTCCAGCAGCGCCGTCGTCAGCCCGAGCAGCCGGACCGACCGCACGACCCCGCCGCCGCCGGGCAGCAGGCCCAGCGTCACCTCGGGGAAGCCCAGCTTGACCTTCGGGTCGGCCAGGACGACGCGGTGGTGGCAGGCCAGCGCGATCTCCAGCCCGCCGCCGAGCGCGGTCCCGTTGATCGCCGCGGCCACCGGCAGGCCGAGGGTCTCCAGCCGGCGCAGCTGGCTCTTCACCAGCGTGACCTGGGCGAGGACCTGGTCGCGGGTCTCCGGCGTCGCCTGGATGAGGCTGCCCAGGTTGCCGCCGGCGAAGAAGGTCTTCTTCGCGCTGGTCAGCACGACGCCGCGGATGGACTCCTTCTCGCGCTGGAGCCGGTCGATCGTCTCGCCCATCGACCGCACGTACGCGTCGTTCATGGTGTTCGCCGACGACGCCGGGTCGTCGAGCGTCAGGACGACGACGCCGTCGGGGTCCTGCTCCCAGCGGATGGTGCTCTCACTCACTGCAGTGCTCCTCAGACTCGCTCGACGACGGTGGCGATGCCCATCCCGCCCCCGACGCACAGGGTGGCCAGGCCGTAGCGCAGGTCGCGCCGCTCGAGCTCGTCGACGAGGGAGCCCAGGATCATCGCGCCGGTGGCGCCCAGCGGGTGCCCCATCGAGATGGCGCCGCCGTTGACGTTGACCTGCTCGTGGTCGAAGCCGGTGTCGGCCATGAACCGCAGGACGACCGCGGCGAACGCCTCGTTCATCTCGACCAGGTCGATGTCGTCGACGGTCAGCCCGGCCTTCGCCAGCGCCTTGTGGGTGGCCGGCGCCGGGCCGGTCAGCATGATCACCGGGTCGGCGCCGGAGACGGCGGTGCTCACGATGCGGGCGCGCGGGGTCAGCCCGTTGCGCCGCCCCGCCTCCTCGGTGCCGACGACGACCAGCGCGGCGCCGTCGACGATGCCGCTGGAGTTGCCGGCCGTGTGCACGTGCTCGATCCGCTCGACCCAGTGGTACTCGTTCAGCGCGACGGCGTCGAAGCCGCCCATGTCGCCGATGCCGGCGAACGCCGAGGGCAGCGCGGCCAGCGACTCGACCGTCGTGCCGGGGCGGACCAGCTCGTCGGCGTCGAGGACGACGGTGCCGTTCTTGTCCGTCACGGGGACGACGGAGCCCTCGAAGTAGCCGTTGGACCAGGCCTTGGCGGCGCGGGCGTGCGACTCGGCGGCGTACGCGTCGACGTCCTCGCGGCTCCAGCCGGCGAGGGTGGCGATCAGGTCCGCGCCGATGCCCTGCGGCACGAAGCCGGTCCGCGCGGCGGTCTCGGGGTCCATCGGCCAGGCGCCGCCGTCGGAACCCATGGGGACGCGCGACATCGACTCGACGCCGCCGGCGAGCACCAGGTCCTCGAAGCCGGAGCGCACCTTCTGCGCGGCCAGGTTCACCGCCTCCAGGCCCGAGGCGCAGAACCGGTTGATCTGCACACCGGCCACCGTGTCCGGCAGGCCCGCCGCGAGCGCCGCCGTCCGGGCGATGACCGCGCCCTGCTCGCCGACCGGGGAGACGACCCCGAGGACGATGTCGTCGACCAGCTGCGGGTCCAGCCCGGGGTTTCGCCTCCGGACCTCGTCGATGAGTCCGGTGGTCAGGCTGATCGGCTTGACCGAGTGCAGCCCACCGGTCCTTTTGCCCTTGCCGCGCGGGGTGCGCACGGCGTCGTAGACGAACGCCTCTGTGCTCATGCTCGTGCCTCGGTGGCCATACGGGTCCTCTCGGGAGTTCGGATGGGAGGTCAGACGCCGAGCGAGCGGCCGACGATCTCCTTCATGATCTCGGTCGTCCCGCCGTAGATGGTCTGGATGCGCGAGTCGACGAAGGCCTTGGCGACCGGGTACTCGAGCATGTAGCCGTAGCCGCCGTGCAGCTGGAGGCAGCGGTCGATGACGCGCTTCTGCAGCTCCGTCGTCCACCACTTCGCCATCGCGGCGTCCTCGGCGGTGAACCGCCCGGCGTTGTGCTCGGTGATCGCCTTCTCGAGGTAGGTCTCGGCGATGGACACCTCGGTGTGCATCTCGGCCAGCTCGAACCGGGTGTTCTGGAACGTCCCGATCGGCTTGCCGAACGCGGTGCGCTCCTTGCAGTACTCGACGGTCAGGTCGAGCACGATCCGGGAGGAGGCGACGGCGCCCGCAGCGATGGAGAGCCGTTCCTGCGGCAGGTTCTCCATCAGGTGGAAGAAGCCGTGCCCCTCGGTGCCGAGCAGGTTGGCCGCCGGCACGCGCACCTCGTCGAAGAAGAGCTCGGCGGTGTCCTGCGCCTTCAGGCCGACCTTGTCGAGGTTGCGCCCGCGCTCGAACCCGGGCATCCCCCGCTCGACCACGAGCAGCGAGAAGCCGCGGGCACCGGCCTCGGGGTCGGTGCGGGTGACGACGATGACCAGGTCGGCGTTGATGCCGTTGGTGATGAACGTCTTCGACCCGGTGAGCACCCACTCGTCGCCGTCGCGGCGCGCCGTCGTCGTCAGCCCCTGCAGGTCGGAGCCCGCGCCCGGCTCGGTCATGGCGATCGCGGTGATGATCTCGCCGCTGACGACCCCGGGCAGCCAGCGCCGCTTCTGCTCGTCCGTGGTGAGCGCGGTCAGGTACGGGGCGACGACGTCGTTCTGCAGCGTGAAGCCGAGGCCGCTGGCCCCGACGCGGCTGACCTCCGCGGAGAGGATCGCGTTGTAGCGGAAGTCCTTGATCCCGCCGCCGCCGTACTCCTCGGGCACGTCCATGCCGAGCAGGCCGTGCTCGCCGGCCTTGAGCCAGACCGACCGGTCGACGACCCCGGCCTCCTCCCACGCCGCGTGGTGCGGGACGACCTCCTTGGCCAGGAAGTCGCGCAGCATGGCGCGGAACGCCTCGTGCTCGGCCTCGTAGAGCGCGGACTGCACAGCGGACCTCCGGAAGTCTGCGGATCACCCGGCGGTCACCCGCACGGGGAACCTCAACATACAGACCAGCCGTTCTGTTTATTTGTACGCGGCGTCACAGTAGTTTTGTCAGCCACGTCACAGTCGCTGAAGCCTCTGACAGGAGCCCGCCGTGCAGGAGTACTCCAGCCCCGCAACGTTCGAGATCCCGGCCACCGCCGCGCTGCCCGATGCCGTCACCGAGCACGCCGCCTCGTCACCGGACCGCGCGGCCTTCAGCCGCAACGTCGGCGGCAGCTGGGTGCCGGTGACCAGCCGGGAGTTCGCCGAGCAGGTCTCAGCGCTGGCCCGCGGCATGATCGCGGCCGGGGTGGGCGCCGGGGACCGGGTCGGCATCCTCAGCCGGACCCGGTACGAGTGGACGCTGGCGGACTACGCCATCTGGACCGCCGGGGCCGTCGCCGTCCCCATCTACGAGACGTCGTCGGCCGAGCAGGCGCAGTGGATCCTGTCGGACTCCGGCGCGGTGGCCGTGGTCGTCGAGACCGCCGACCACCGGTCGATGGTCGAGTCGGTGCGCGACGGCCTCCCCGGGCTGCGCGAGGTCTGGCGGATCGAGGGCGGGGACCTCGACAGCGTCGCGGCCCGGGCGGCGGAGGTGCCCGAGGAGCAACTCGCCGAGCGGCGCGCGACGCTGTCCACCGACACGCTGGCCACGATCATCTACACCTCCGGCACGACCGGGCGGCCGAAGGGGTGCGAGCTCACCCACGGCAACCTGCTGTACGTCGCCGAGCTGGCCCCGCAGGTCATCCCGGCCATGGCCGCCGAGAACGCCAGTTCGGTCCTCTTCCTGCCCCTGGCCCACGTCTTCGCCCGGATCATCGAGGTCGGCTGCGTGCAGAACGGGGCGCGGCTCGGCCACACCGCCGACCTCACCCAGCTGCTGGCCGATCTCGGCACGTTCCAGCCGACCTTCCTGGTCGCCGTCCCCCGGGTCTTCGAGAAGGTCTACAACGGCGCACGCCAGAAGGCGCACGCCGGTGGCAAGGGGGCGATCTTCGACCGCGCCGAGCGGGTCGCGGTCGCCTGGTCCAAGGCCCAGGACACCGGCGGCGCCGGCCTGGGGTTGAACCTGCAGCACAAGCTCTTCGACGCCCTCGTCTACGGCAAGCTCCGGGCGGCGATGGGCGGCAAGGTGGAGTACGCCCTCTCCGGCGGCGCCCCGCTGGGCGAGCGGCTCGGTCACTTCTTCCGCGGCATCGGCGTCACCATCCTCGAGGGCTACGGGCTCACCGAGACCACCGGGCCGAGCACCGTCAGCGGCCCCGATGCGATGAAGGTCGGCACGGTGGGCCGGCCGGCGCCGGGCTCGGCCGTGCGCATCACCGAGCACGGCGAGATCCAGGTGCGCGGCCCGCAGGTCTTCCGTGGCTACTGGAACAACCCGGACGCCACGGCGGAGACGATGCGCGACGGCTGGTTCGCCACCGGCGACCTCGGGGTCATCGACGACGAGGGCTACGTGACGATCACCGGCCGGATGAAGGAGATCATCGTGACCTCCGGCGGCAAGAACGTCTCCCCCGCCGTGCTGGAGGACAAGATCCGGGCGCACCCGCTGGTGAGCCAGTGCATCGTGGTCGGGGACAACCGCCCCTTCATCGGCTGCCTCGTGACGCTCGACGCGGAGGCGCTGCCCGGCTGGCTGGAGACGAAGGGCCGGCCGACGGACACCCCGATGCCCCAGCTGGTGGACGACCCGGAGGTGCTGGCGGAGATCCAGGCCGCGGTCGACCGGGCGAACGCGCAGGTGTCCAAGGCGGAGTCGATCAAGTCCTTCGCGGTCCTGCCGGTCGAGTGGACCGTGGAGGGCGGTCAGCTGACGCCGTCGCTGAAGCTGAAGCGCTCGGTCGTCATGAAGGAGTTCGCCGGCGAGGTGGAGAAGATCTACGCCTGAGCGCGCACGCCCGGAGAGCCCCCGCCCGCCTCGCGCGGGCGGGGGCTCTCCGGCCGTCCGGGGCACTTCCGGTGGCGTTTCCGGAACGGGTGGGACCGGTGTGACGGGTGCGGCCGACACGTGACCGGCGGTGGTGGCGCGGAGGGCGGAAGGCTCGGACTCTGGTCGGCATGACCAGCGTCTACGCGTACGGCACGGCTCACGCGGTCGTCATGGTCGGTTCCTTCGGGGCCGAAGGCCTGGCACCCCGGCAGATCGGCCCGGCGCACGCGACGATCGGCCGGGTGAGCGGGCAGAGCCGCAAGGCGCTGTGCGGCGCCTACGTCTCCATCGACGAGCAGCTGCCGTGGCCCCCGGAGGGCTACGAGGAGACCCAGCTCTGCCCGAACTGCGCCACCCTCGCCGCCCTCTGACCCCTCGCCTCGAGGCATAGGAAGCTATGCCTACGGGTTCGGGCGGCAAACCGCAGGCATAGCCTCCTATGCCCGGTCAGCCGCCGGCGACCGACGGCAGGACGTGCACCACCGCGCCGTCGGGCACCGCCGTCGCCAGCCCGCCCTGCCAGCGCACGTCCTCCCCGTCGACGTAGACGTTCACGAACCGGCGCACCGCTCCCGCCTCGTCCCGGATCCGGCGGCCGAGCACCGGGTGCGTCGCCGCCAGGGTGTCGAGCACCGCCGCCAGCGTGGCGCCATCGGGCCGGAGATCCAGGTGCCGGGCACCCCCGGCCAGGTCGGCCAGTGCCCCGGGCAGCACCACCTCGACGCTCATGCCGGCCTCCTCACCGCAGCCGCGCGGCCCGCACGACGAGCACGTCGGGCAGGTGCTCGGCCACGGTGTTGAACGTGTCGCCCTCGTCGGCGCTGGCGTAGACGCAGCCGTCCCGGGTGCCGACGTAGAGGCCGGTCGCCTCGTGGTCGTCGGTGCAGAACGCGTCCCGCAGCACCGCGGTCCAGGACCCGTCGGGCAGCCCGGCGCCCACCTCCGTCCAGCTGGTGCCGGCGTCCCGGGTCCGGTGCACGCGCAGCCTGCCGTCCGGTGGCACCCGCTGCACGTCGGCGACCAACGGCACCACCCAGGCGGTGCCCGGGGTGGTCGGCGAGGCGGCGATCGGGAAGCCGAAGTCCACGGGCAGCCCCTCGGCGATCGAGGTCCACGAGGCGCCGCCGTCGTCGGTGCGGAAGACGCCGAAGTGGTTCTGCGCGTACATCCGCCGCGGATCGCCGGCGTCGGCGGCGACCTTGTGCACGCACTGGCCGTACTCCGGCGGCTCCGGCAGGAAGACCGCGCTGATCCCGCGGTTGTGCGGCCGCCACCCGGTCGCGCCGTCGTCGCTGACGTAGACGCCGCCGGTGCTCATGGCGACGGTGACCCGGCGGGTGTCCGGGTCGGGGAGGACGGTGTGCACCGCGCCCCCGCCGGCGCCGGGCTCCCAGGTGGGCCGGTGCGGGTGGTCCCACAGCCCATGCACCAGCGCGAAGCTGCAGCCACCGTCGGTGCTGCGCCACAGCGACTGCGGTTCGCAGCCGGCCCAGACCACGTCCGGCCGGTCCGCGGTGTCGGGCCGCAGCTGCCACACCCGGCCGAGCGCGGCGCCGGTGTCGGCCGGGAAACGGATGGCGCCGGAGTCGGTCTCGTGCCAGCTGCTCCCGAGGTCGTCGGACCAGGTGACGCTCGGCCCCCAGTGGCCGTACTGCACCCCGGCCAGCAGCCGCGGTGCAGCCCGGCGGGTGTCGATCGACACCGCCGCGACCTCCTGCGCCAGCAGGTGCGGCCCGTCGAGGGTCCAGGTCCGGCGGTCGTCCTCGCTGCGGGCCAGCCACAGCCCCTTGCGCGTCCCGATGGCCAGCAGATCGGTCATTGCACCCCTCCGGTTCGGTGGTCCTCGGGGGTAGGACCGCCGGCGGGGCGGGAACTGAGCGGTGGGCTCAGCGGCGGGTGGCGCCGCCCTCGGGGTAGGGGTGCTGCCCGTCGGCGACGACGTCGGGCGCCAGCCGCTCGGCCTCGGCCCGCAGGTGCTCGGCGGCCGCGCGGTCCTCCTCGGCACCGGCAGCGCGGCGGCGGGCCTCCTGCTCGGCGCGCGCGGCGCGCTCCTGCACCTCGGCCAGCTCGCGCCGGGCGCGCGCGGCCTGCTCCTCGGCGAGGGCCTGCTCCCGGTCGGCGCGGGCCGCCCGGACCTGCGCCTCCTGCAGGTTCTCCCGCGCCTGCTGGCGATGCTCCGACTCCCGCCGCACGCGGGACACGCGGTGGCGCTTGGAGTACATAAGCGCCGCGAGGGCGATCAGCACCAGCAGCACGACGACGATCAGCACGATCAGCCAGGCGTCCACGACAACTCCTCCTCGGCGCAGCGGACGGAGGATGCCCCTGGTCAGGCGGGGGGAAACGCCGTCCCGCGACGGCGCGCCCTCACTTCAGGGCGCTGCCGGCCTGCCAGTCCTCCCAGGAGATCGCCCAGTCGTAGATGTCGCCGTCGGCGGCCGACAGCGTGGGCCCGAGGGAGTTCACGATCTCCACGACGTCGCCGGGCTGGGAGAAGTCGAAGAACCAGGCCGCGCGCTCGGTGGAGAGGTTGATGCAGCCGTGCGAGACGTTCTCCAGACCCTGCTGGGCGACCGACCACGGCGCGGCGTGCACGAACTCGCCGTTGTCGTTCAGCCGGACGGCGTACTCGACCGGCGTTCGGTAGCCGTTCGGGCTGTCCACCGGGGTGCCGTAGGTGCTCGAGTCCATGACCCGGTCCCGGTTGAGCTCGGTGACCACGTGCGCGCCGTTGCGGCTCGGGAAGTCGGGGCCACCGGCGCTCATCGGGAAGGTCTGCACCAGCTGGTCGCCGTCGTAGACCTCCATGGTGTGCGCGGCGGCGTCGGCGACCGACACGTGGCGCTCGCCGATCGAGAAGGACACCGAGCGGTCCTTCTCCCCCCACACGCCCTCGCCGAAGTCGACGCCGTAGAGGTCCGCGTCGAGGGTCACCTCGATGTTCTCCGGCCAGTACGTCGACGGGCGGAAGTGCACCTCGGTGTCGCTGAACCAGCTCCAGACCCCGTCGGTGGGCGTCGTGCTGGTCACCTGCAGGTGGCTCTCGACGGCGGCCTTGTCGGCCACCGGGTCGTCGAAGTAGACCCGGATCGGCATGCCGACGCCGACGGTCTGGCCGTCGAGGGGGCCGATGCCCGGGGTGGAGAGGGTCTGCGGGTCGACCGTGGTGAAGGTCGACGTCGCCGTCGTCTCCGCCGCGTCCTCGTTGGTGGCGGTCGCCGTGAGGGTGTAGCTCGTGCCGTAGGCCAGCGGCGTCTCCGGCGTCCAGACCTGCGCGCCGTCGTCCGCGGCGGCCGGCTGCTCGTCCTCCACGGCGCCGGGCACGGGCGCACCGGCGCCGTCGGTGACGGTCACCCCGGCCAGCTCCCCGTCGGTCACCGCGATCTCGAGCGGGACCACGGGTGAGACGTCGACCGCCCCGTCGGCGACCGCCAGCTCGACCGTGGCCGGCTCGGCGACGGTCTCCCGGTCGCCGGACCCGCCGGCGCCCTCGTCCCCGCCGCACCCGGCCAGGAAGACCAGCGCCCCGGTGGCGATCACTGCGGCTGTCCGTCGCACCTGTCCCGCCCCCTCTCCCCACCCCGCCCGGACCGGGGCGGGGACCATCCCCTCCAGTGTCCACGCAGCGACGACACCGGAGAGTGCAGTCGGTCACGACCCGCAGGCGGCATCCGGTCCCGGTCGTCCCACCCGGCACAGCAGGTGACAGCCGCACGGCGGAGCCGTGGCGAAGAGCACGCCACCCCGCCACCGGGATCCGGGGCCGGCGCTGGTATCGTTCTCCCTCGTTGCCCGGCACGCCGGGCACACCGCGCCATTAGCTCAATTGGCAGAGCAGCTGACTCTTAATCAGCGGGTTCGGGGTTCGAGTCCCTGATGGCGCACCACGATCGAGCAGCGGCTCCGCCCCTCCCGGGCGGGGCCGTTTCGTCGTTCCGGGCAGCACCACGGACGACGCGACGGACGCGGGACGGCGTCACCGGTCGCGGGCCGTAGGGTCGCCCGGTGATCTGGAAGCGCGCCGTCTTCGCGCTCTTCGCCGTGGCAGCGGGCACCAACGTCCCCACCCCTTTGCTGCTGGTCTACCAGGAGCGGCTGGACCTGTCGGCCGAGGTGCTCACGGCGCTGTTCGGCTGCTACGCCGCCGGGCTCGTCCCCGCCCTGCTGCTGGCCGGGCCGCTGTCCGACCGGCTGGGCCGCCGGAAGGTGGCGATCCCCGGCATCGTGCTGTCGGGGCTGGCGTCGCTCGCCTTCGCCGCGGCCGGCGACTCGCTGGTGCTGCTGTTCGGCGCCCGGTTCCTCCAGGGCGTGGTCAGCGGCATCGTCTTCAGCGTCGGCAGCGCCTGGGTGGGCGAGCTCTCCCGCGCGTCCGGGGAGGGCGCAGGTGGGCGACGGGCCGCCTTCGCCATGACCGCCGGGTTCTCGCTGGGCCCCCTCACCAGCGGCCTGCTGGGCCAGTACGCGCCGTGGCCCACCGTGCTGTCGTACCTGGTGCACACCGTGCTCGTCGCCGTGGGGCTCGTCTTCGCCCTGCGGCTGCCGGAGACGGTCGACCTGCAGCGGGATCGACCGACCGGGACGGAGCCGGCACCGGTAGCACCGCTGATCCGGCAGGGCGACGTCGCCCTGCTGGCCACCGTGCTGGCTCCCGTGGCGGTGTGCGTCTACGCGTTCCCGTCCACGATCATCTCCGCCGTGCCGCTGCTGGTGGACCTGCCCTACGGCGGTGTGGCGGTCACCGGCGTGCTGGCCGGCGTGACGCTGGGAGCCGGCACGGTCGTCGCCGGCCTGCAGCGCCGGCTGGGGACGTGGACGGCCGTCGTCGGCACCGCGCTCGGCACCCTGGGGTTCGCCGGTGCCGCCTCGTTCGCGGCGAGCGGCGCGCTGGCCTGGCTGGTCGTCGCCGCTCCGCTGCTCGGCGCGGGCGGCGGGCTGTGCCTCGCCGCGGGGCTCACGCTGGCTGCACGGCTGGCTCCGCCGGCCCGCCTCGGCACCCTCACGTCGCTGTTCCTGGCCTGCGCCTACCTCGGCTTCGCCGCACCGTTCGTCATGGCGGTGGCCGCGCGGGCGACGTCGGCGTCCGTACCGCTGGCCGTGGCGGCCGCGGTCACCGCGCTGCTCGCCCTCCGCCTGCTGCCGGTCGCCCGCGCCCACCGGTTGTGAGAACGCAGCGGCGGCCCCCCCCCCGCCCGCGCGGGGGGGCGCGGGACCCCCCGGGGCGGCCGCGCCCGGCGCCCCCTACAACCCCTCCAAACCAGACCCCAAGCCCCACGCG